>ONBM01000008.1 GCA_900316045.1 uncultured Bacteroidales bacterium
CAACGATAAAACAGTATAAAACGACGAGTTTGATGCGGCAGCAGACAGGGAAAGTCACCGCTCAACTCAAATTGAAAACATTAAACGACAATCCCTATTGTAATGGGCAGGTAGAGGGCCATGCTGGGCAGCTTTATATTCCAGGCCCGTAATACCCTGGCCATGATGCTTGAAATGAAGAAAATCTGCATAGAAAAGTTTTTGTTGAGCTTTGTCGGGAAAACAGAGCCCTCGCGGCTGACAAAGAATCTGACGACCTGCTCCAGTTTTTCAGCAGATGGAGTGACGTAGCCGTTGTTCAATGATTTGTATGTTCCCTGAAAGAACAAGGGAATCCGCCAATCCTTATCATCTTCCTTCGAACTTGCTATGGACTTCCTCAGAGCAAGATATTCCTTTTCTCCAAGTTCATTCCTTGCGTTCTCAAGGAAGATAAGCATTGACTGCTTGTTCCGAACCGCGGCAAGTATTCTTCCGTCGGAATCGGAAGGTATCTGGCCGTTCTCGTATTGCGAGTATTGGTTGGGTCCGAAGCTGAGGATTTTGCTAATCTGAACATAGTTGAGTCCATATCTTTGCCTCATGGACCTCGTCAGGGAAAGGGATGCCATGCTTTATCCTGTACTGTGAATACAGGTCTCTGAACATGATCGCGTGCTGATTTGTGGTTGTAAACTTCTCTCCCGTGTCCTCATAGACATAGTAGCGGGCATGAACAGTGAAAATCTCCTTACGGAATTCCTGCTTTTCCGTCGTTGCTATCTCCTTGACCTTTCCTCCAGTAAAAGGACTCTTTATTTCAGATACCATCTCCATCATTATCTTTCTTGAAAGGATATTCAAGCTTGTGTTCTGCGGCTCGGTGTTATTCCCAACGACTTCAGAGCATCATTGTTCTTGTCTATGTCTATGAATATTGCACCCAGGCCTTGAACTTAGGCTTGAACTGCCGAAGAAACGCCCATGCTTACTGATTCTGCAAGCCAAGAGCTTAGAATTTCATCGTCAGCCCGAAGAGGGCTTCGATGCCTCTGAGCTTGATGCTGGAATACGATGAGCTGTAGGAGGTCAGCGTCTCTGTCCTCAGTTCCTTGCAATTGAGCAGATTCCTACCCTCGGCGAAAATAGAGAATTTGTCGAACTTCCATTCAGCCCGACATTTCACAAGCGGCCTGTTATTGATTTTGGACGTGGAGAGCCACTGCCTGCGGTAATACACATCGGCACTCAATATCAGCCTCTCGAAAGGCAGGGCGCTCAGACTGCCTTCTATGATCAATGAATTGTCATGGAATGATGCCGTTCCCTTGTTACGATTGTACCTTTGTGTCGCAGAAGCCGAGGCTACAAGCCATTTTACTGGCGTTGTGCGAAGGGTGAGGCTAGACTCCACGGACCTTGTGGTGTAATCGAAGAGCGTTCCCTGCAGGCAGGATGTGTAGTCTGTCCTAGAGTAGTTCGCTCTGGCTCCGATGTAGAAAGTCTTGACCCCGAAATATTTCGACATGTTCAACCCAGCCGTATAGCTGTTCCCGGAGGCTCCTAGCGGAAGATATTCAGAGATGGTGTAATCCTCGCTGTAGAAGCTTGACCCTATCCTGTCAGACCAGTTGTGCGTGTAGCCAGCCGTCAATCCAGCATAAAACATGGCTGGGATATTGCTGTATTTGATGTTTGCCAGCACGGAAGCATGCTCGCTCTTGCTTAGACTGTCTCCCAGAAAGATCCTTCTGTAATCTGTCAGTACGACGGACCGCAGAAGATTCTCGGCATCCGACTTGGAGGTGCTCCAGGCTCCGCTGGCATACCACTCCCAGTTCTGCCCCAGCCGCCCTCTTAGATTCAAGCTTGGGCTGAAATCAGGATAGGTTCTGGCTTTCATTCCTGAAGGGGATATTATCTCGTAGCTGAACGGAAGACGGATGCGCACATCCACGCCATAGACAGATAACCTGAATGTCGGCGTAACTCTAGGAGAAACCTGACAGAATTCCAGCCTGTCCGAATAATTGAGATTAAGACCCGGCAGGCTGTCAAGATCGGTATTCAGCCTGTCATAGCGAAAATTCACTCCTCCTTCAAGACCTATGGTCACTGCGCCCATATTCGTGGAATACGAGGCATAGTTCTCTGAAACCACATTAGTCTTTGACAGGGTCTGCTGGGTTTCATTCCCATGATAGGAATATTTCGCATCATGGCTGCTCCTCACTGCCTTGGAATCGCTTACTATCGTGATGGCTTTCCTGCCACTTAGCTTGACAGTCCAGCGAGCCGTATTCGATAGTTTCAATGAAGGGAGAGCGTATTCCTCGTAGTAGAACCTATGTCCTTGGACATTGGAATTGGTCCTCCTGCCCTGCCCGGAGAATGTGAGATTGTCATTGAAATAAAACTTATCCCCATTCTTCTCATATTCATTGCCTATGGTCCAGAAATATTCATTGTCGGTCAGTTTTGAACTCTCCTCTATTTCAATACTGTCTCCGCTCGCATATTTCACTTTCTCCGAGTCTAACGCAGTCTCCTTGTACCTTTCTCCCGCCACATTCACCGAAACTTTGAACTGAGAATCCTCGCCAAGGCGCTTCAAGTGATTGAAGGTTCCTATCCCTGAAAGGTTGTCGTACCAATAGTCTTTAGGAAGCGTGAGAAACATTCGCCTCGGATTGAGCTTCGTGGCGAAATCCGCGTCTGCGTTCTCTTCAGACAGCAGGAAAAATCCTGACTTCCCAAAATATTCCTGTTCCCTCAATTCCTTGACTATGTCGCCTCCCACATTGTTGCCTTTCACCATGTAAAGATCCTGGCTATTCCTTGAGAACCTGGTTATCATTGCCTTTCCATTGAATAGCGGCAGCGGTGGGAATCCCAAGGCCGCATCCCCCGTGAACAGCCAGGTGTTCTTCGCATCCTGCTTCAGGATAATGTTGAGTGCCCCACGCTCAGTGTCCTCAACTCCCTGCAACACCCTGACCGGCTGATGGTTCTTGTAAAGCTCTATCCTGGATATCTTGTCCACATCCAGGTTGTTGGTTGCGATCGTATACCGTCCGCCAAGCAGATCCAGCCCATCGATGTAGAATTTGTTGATAGGCTTTTCGTTCTGCCTCACGCCGCCAGTTGCCGTTACCTCGATTCCAGGCAGTTTCTCCAGCAGATCCTTCAGCACCCTGTCCCCGGCATCCTTGAAGGCGCCCACCTCATAGATCACGGTGTCGCCTTTCTCAATGATTGGAGGAGCCGACACGGTGGCCTGCCGGAGCATAAGCTTCTGTGCTTTGAGCTTGATGGTCATTGTGGCCGCCTGAGGAGTAACTTTGACAGGTTTGTAGCCCATCATCGACACCATGACTGTGTCTGGCATGCTCCTACACTCAAGCTCGAACCGGCCATTCTCATCCGTCATTGTGTTTTGAGCCAGAACCCTGTTGAGATAGGCCATGACGAAAGCTCCGGCTACTGGTTCGCCCGTGTCCTCGTCAACCACGATTCCCCTGATGCGTGTCTGAGCGGCACCAATAAGTCCAAAGGCAACGGTGATGGCCACTGCCAGGAATAGTTTTGCGAATATGCTGTTACAACCCCTCAATTATTCTGGATGTTTAATGCGTCATTTCCAGTAGGATTCCGGTATCAGGGGAATATATTTAAAAGCAGCGCTCCTTTCTGCCTTCGTAAGCTCCCGTCCAGACTTATCGTATGCTTTGGAACTGATAATGCCCTGTATTTTATGAGAATAGTCCATGTCATTTTCCATTCTCGTGTACATCTTCTCGGCATCTTTCAAGGCGAACCTGTACATCCCGTCCTTCTCCCTTTGCAAAGAAGACGACGGATCATAACAGGCGTTGATGAAATCATACCTGGACTTGGAGGCCAATTCCTCGACATAGATCATATAGAAAGAGAATATCTTGTCTTCATCCTCTGCCTTCACGATCAGCCCGGGAGCACCCCAGAAAAGCCATGGGCCGACATCGTATGGGATTTCCTCCGTGTACCAGATCGTCCACTTTCTCCCATAATACTCCCCGACTGCCTTCTTTGTCTTGTAACCGTTCAGCTCATCGGTCTCTTCCGTGAGTGACCACTTAGGCATCTCCAGCTTCCCCTCGCCTCGTATCAGAATAAAGCTAGGCTTATATCCTAGTACAATGGCATTATTTTTAAAATCTATAAGCGACACCTCTTTCAACCCACCATGCAGATCAACCAGCTTCGAGTAAGCTTCATTGTCCAATGCATTGCCATTCTTGTCAAATGCGAATTGTTTCAAAGAATCTCTCAAGAAGGCTTTCTCACTATAAAATGCAGCGGTGCTTCCATCATAATCTGTCCGCATGTCCATGCAAGCTTTGTTTTTCGTTGCTTTTACATCATTTTTCCGCTCGAAGCCGTAGTGAATGCGTATCCCCTGCGCATCGGCAGCCACGGAGCAGAACGCAAGGACTGAAAGCGCAGCAAATACCAGCACAGTGAATTTCATTAACGTTGTTTTCATGAACAATGATTATAGTGTCAACGTCAAATTTATATGTAATTTCACAAAAAAACAAAACGTTTTAATTTAACTTTTGACACTCAAATTCAGCAATAACTGTCAGCACTAACTCACACATACAAGCTTCTTTTTGCGGACATGACCAATAGCTGCATCCTGTGAAACACTTAAGTCAATGTAAATGGAAAGAAAAATATTTTGGATTTTAGAGCAAAAGGGTTAAATTTGCAGTCCAAATTATGGAATATAAAAATATTAAGATATGAAAAGAACATTTCAACCATCCAGACGTAAGAGGATAAACAAGCACGGTTTCCGCGAGAGAATGTCAACCGCCAACGGACGCCGCGTCCTGAGGATGCGTCGCCGCCATGGCCGCAAAAAGCTGACTGTTTCTTCTGAGCAGGCTTGGTAATTCGGCAGTAATCGAAGAGTTAGAGCTGGCTCAACGAGTCAGCTTTTTTTGTGCTCTTTACAAGATGACGAGTCAAGGAAGGCACGACTAAAATGGGATAATCATGGACGACGAGATATTCATGAAAGAGGCCTTGAAGGAGGCGCAGGCTGCTCTTGAAGAGGATGAAATCCCTATTGGAGCCGTGGTTGCGTGGCGTGGCAGGGTCATAGCCAAGGGACACAATATGACGGAGAAGCTTCACGATGCCACGGCTCACGCTGAGATGATCGCCATCACTGCGGCAACTGAGGCTCTTGGGGGCAAATACCTCAACGAGTGCACCCTGTACGTCACAGTCGAGCCATGTCCCATGTGCGCCAGCGCAATGAACTGGGCTCAGCTCGGCAGGCTTGTCTATGGATCAATAGACCCGAAACGTGGCTATACGCTCTTCTCCCCTTCCCTTCTCCACCCCAAGACCACAGTTCACGCAGGTGTGCTAGCCGATGACTGCTCGGCACTGATTTCCGACTTCTTCTCCGGAAAACGGTCGTGAAATCACCTCGTAACGCAGAGAGAGTCGTTTTTATTGATAGGTGACAAATAGCGAAATGATTTATATTGCAGAATTGCAAAAAATGAAATAAATTTGCGTTTCGAATTGAGGTATGGTGTAATGGTAGCACTACAGATTTTGGTTCTGCCAGTTCAGGTTCGAATCCTGATATCTCAACACAAGCCATCTGGTCTTCAGGTGGCTTTTTTGCATGCTCTGTTCGCCCCCGGTTCAGGGAATGGGCAATGCAAGGGTTTTGCATCTGACCCAATGCGAGTCCTTATTCCCGCCACGGCCGCTCCCCTTTTCAGAGCCTTTTTGCTATACTTGCGATACGGCATATTCAAAGATTATTATGAGACGGCTCATTTCCAAGTTTCTGTTGATTCTGGCGGCATTTTCAATTCTTCCCGCGCCATGCGTTCATGCTCAAAGCATTCAGGCAGAAGAAGTGACACTACCGAATGGGTGGAAGCTCACTCCCGCAGGAAGGCAGCACTACGAACGGCCTTGCGGTGGATTCGTCAAGTCCGCCTTCCTGACATATTTAATGAAAGATGATGATGATGACTAGTCGTAAAGGGAGGCTATGCCATTGAATATGGCCGTGGCGATGAGTGACATTCCCTTGTCGTTCGGATGGGTCAGAATAAAATCCGTATCAATCTTGTAGGCATTCCCATCCCTGTCATAAAGCATATCCCCCTTCTGAGGGCAAACATCCGTGCGGCTTCTGATGGAGGATAGCGATACATATGTAAGATTGTTCGTCCTCGCAGAGTTTCGAAGGATGTTTTCAACTGCGTCGTTTTTCCAGAAACTCCCGACTATCAAGACTTTGGAAGTAACCTTCTTGCACTTGTCAACGAGGCGTGGGAGGTTTTTCTCGAAAGCTGACGCATCCTGCACGTTTTCCCCTATCCTGATTACGATGATATCGGCTCCTGAAATCTGGGAGTCTAGATAGTCCAGGCTTCGAGCCGGGTTAAGCTCGAAATCCTGAATTGGGACAGGAGTCACAGAAGAACTCGAATTGAAATTCTTCAACTTGCTTTGCAAGACGTGACAGTAATCATTTTCCTCTTTGGAAGCAGCCATGCCCCAGTCTCCATACCACCCCACCGAAGGCAGATAGCCATGCTTCGTGATTGAGTTGCCGATGCAGGCGACTTTGAGAACTTTTTTTGTTTTGAGTTCTTTTTCCTGTCCGACTACTACAACATTTTCATCTTTAGAAGAATCGCTGCCGCCGCAACCCGAGAACAGTGCTGCGATGGAAAGCATTAGGAATATTGTCTTTTTCATGATAGTGCCGATAACACAAGTAAGATTTGAACGATTCAAATATAATAGGATTTTTCGTAAATTTGTTTACTTTATCAGAAACGCAAGTTAATAAATCATTATACAAGAAAATGAAAGGAACCCATATTTTTTTAGCCGAAGGTTTCGAGGATACCGAGGCTATTGCGACCCTGGACGTGCTGCGCAGGGCAGGCATTGAAGTTAAAACTGTATCAATGAATGAAGACAGGCTCGTGACCAGTTCTCGTGGCGTTTCCGTGCTTGCAGATGTCATGTTCAGTGACATTAAAGGCGAGGCAGGAAAGGCTGGAGCATCCGATGTCATGGTTTTCCCCGGAGGGATGCCTGGCACGAAGCATCTTGCCGAGAACAGGGATTTGATTGAATTAATGAAACAGCACTATGCCGATGGAGGCATCGTGGCAGCCATTTGTGCTGCTCCCGGACTTGTCGCATCTCAGCTTCCGGACCTGAGAGGAAAGAGATTCACTTGTTTCGATGGCTTCGAGGATGCTCTCATCGCAAAGGGTGCTGAATATGTCAAAGCGCCGGCTGTCTCTGACGGGAACCTTATCACAGGCCGCGGAGCAGGCTGCGCGATAGACTTCGGCTGCGAGATTGTCAGGAAGCTGAAAGGAGCCGATGCAGTATCAAAAGTCCGCCACGGAATGATGCTGGACTAGCGCAAAATCACGCGTTCTATTCTTCTTGGTATTGAAGCCAATATCTCATACGGGATGGTGTCGAGGATATTGGCTAATTCTGTTACTGTCGGGTCATCGCCGAAAACAGTTACGGTGTCCCCCACCTTGCAGTCTATCCCGGTTACATCCAGCATGCACATATCCATGCAGATGTTACCGATAGTAGGTGCTCTATGACCATTTACATTGAACGAGGCATTTCCACAGCTCAAATGCCGGTCTATTCCATCGGCATAACCCACAGGTATCGTAGCGATGCGGGTGCCCGTCGGTGCTATCATGCCATGGCGGCCATAGCCGATTGCCCCATCGCCAGGCTTCAGCTCCTTGATCTGCAGAATCTTGACTTTCAGAGAGGCGACCAGATGAAGATGCACGTCCGGCAGGGCGCTGATGCCATATATTCCTATTCCAAGCCTAACCATGTCATGCTGATACTGAGGGAACCTCTCGATGCCAGCTGAATTTAGAATATGCCGCATTGGCGTATATCCAAGCACCTTTATGAGTGCTTCGGAGTTCCTCTCGAACATGTCAATCTGCGCCATGGTGAACTCATCCATGGCCGGTTCATCATCCACGGCTAGATGTGAATATATCGACTTCACCCGCACCTCCGGGCAGGTTTTAAGATATTCAAACAATTCCGGCAGCTCGCTGGTCATGAAGCCTAGACGATGCATGCCAGTGTCCAGCTTGATGTGCACTGGAAAATCCCCTATGCCTCTTGTCTGAAGTTTCGCCACGAGGGCTTTCAGAGTGAATAGGTTCGGGATGCCCGGTTCCAGATGATTGTCGATTATCTCGTCAAAGAAGTCTGTTCCAGCAGTGAGCACGAGTATTGGCAAGCTGATGCCGGCCTGTCGAAGCTCTATTCCTTCAACAGGAAGAGCCACAGCCAGATAATTAACTCCTATTTGCTGCAGCATTGAAGCAATTTCAACGGCTCCGTGGCCGTATGCATTCGCCTTCACTAGCACTAGAAGCTTCGTCGAAGGCTTCAGCTTCGACCTAAAATATCTGTAATTGTCAAGGCATGCGCGGTAGCTTAGCTCCAGCCTTGAAAAGTCATTCTTTCTACTCAACATATTCCTGACAAATTTACCTATTTTTCATCAATATCCTGACGAAAATGATAGGATTCTGGCTTTGGTGCGTTAATTGCACGAGGCAAGCCAAAATAATTCAAAAGACAAAAGAAATGAGCTACGCTTCAATATGGGTCATAATGATCGCTGTCATGGTGCTGAGCTTCGTGGTTCAGAACACCCTCCAAAGACGTTTCACTAAATATTCGAAGATTCCCACATCTTATGGCATGACAGGGGCAGACATCGCCAGGGAGATGCTACGACAGAATGGCATAACTGACGTGCAGGTTTCTAACATAAGAGGCAGGCTCACAGACCATTACAATCCGCAGACAAAAACCGTGAACCTGAGCGACTCGGTTTATAATAGCAATAGCATCGCAGCTGCGGCTGTCGCTGCCCATGAGTGTGGTCATGTCATCCAGCATGCCACCGGCTATGCTCCGCTTAAGCTTCGCACAGCAATGGTTCCCGTAGTTAGTTTCTGCAGCAACATCGTGCAATGGGTTCTGCTGGCTGGAGTTCTAATGGTTCAGTCATTCCCGCAGCTGCTCTGGATTGGGATAATCCTCTTCGCCGCGACTACTATTTTCAGCATAGTGACTCTCCCCGTTGAGATAAACGCCAGCAAAAGAGCCATAGCATGGCTGGAGCAATCTGGAATAGCAACTCAAGAGACAAAGCCAATGGCAATAGATGCTCTTAAATGGGCAGCATACACTTATGTTATCGCTGCAATCGGCTCTCTCGCTACGCTTTTCTACTACATCGCAATCGCAAGCAGCGGGAATCGCCGTTAATCACAATGAGGCAAATTATTTAAAATTTTTTCTGTTTTTATAAGGAATTTCTGTTTTAATTAGTTATTGCTGTTTTCATGTCTTAATATTGTCCGCAAAGATCAATAATAATATTGGTCGGAAAACATTGTTTTATTGTTAGGTAATGAAATTATTACCTATATTTGCGGAGAAAGAATGCCAACAATATTCATTCTTTATGGGTTAAGATTCTTTTACTATTCGAACGATCATAACCCTATTCATGTCCACGTTGCCAAAGACGGGTGTGAGGCGAAATTTTCTTTGTTTCCTGTGACACTTGTGGAAAACAATGGATTAAAGGCTACTGACTTAAAGATAGCTAAGGCTATCATCAAGGAGAACAAGGATTTGATTGTTGAACATTGGAATAAATATTTTAACAAGGAGAACTGACATGGTTAAAGTTAAAAAGGTATGGCTTACTAAATCGGCAGTCTGGATAGAGACTGTCGATGGGAGAAAGGCGTGTGAAAAGTTCTCTGATTATCCACGTCTCAAGAATGCATCAGATGCCGAGAGGGCAGGATTCGATCAGGATGACTTCGGTCTACATTGGTCGCTTCTTGATGAAGATCTGAAGTTCGATGAGTTTCTCAAAGATAAAAATGAGAATCTGCTATTTAGATTATTCATTGAGCATCCAGAGTTGAATGCCTCAGCTGTAGCTAGGAGGATTGGAATTTCTCAGAGTTTATTCGCACAATATGTTAGTGGCACTAAAATGCCATCAGCCGAACGCCTGCAAAAGATTCTCGCAACAATTCAACAAATTGGACGGGAACTAATCACAGTCGGTGCCTAAAAAACCTAGAACAGAGTCGGATGGCTCTCGTCAAGTCCAGTGAGGATTCGCTCCATGGTGGCCTCACGGAAGATGGCTGAGCGCCCTTTCAAGCCGAATCGACGGCAGTATTCTTTCACTGCGGATATTTCGCTGTCATTCAGATAAATCACCTGGCGATGAGTCCTTTTCATCGCTTTCTTGCGTTTCTCGAAGAGATCCGGCTCCGGCGGAGCCATTTTCTTTTTCCTTTTAGACAAAACTGGAACTGTTTGAACTGAGTGTCACAAATATAGCAAATTAATGTATGAAATATTCACCGAACGGCTAAAAAAGGCTAAATTTGCAAAAAGCAGATCATCATGCAGAACAAGGTTTTGATTTTCTCGGCACCGTCGGGCTCTGGAAAGAGCACGATCGTAAATCATATTCTCGGAATATATAAGGGCAATATGGAATTCTCAGTCTCTGCCACTTCCAGAGCGCCAAGAGGAAGCGAACAGAATGGGAAAGAATATTATTTCGTCTCACCGGAGAAATTCAGGGACATGATTGCCAAGGGCGAGTTCGTTGAATATGAGGAGGTCTATCACGATCATTTCTACGGCACGCTTAAGTCGGAGGTTCAAAGGATATGGGATGCCGGCCACGTGATAATCTTCGACGTGGACGTGAAAGGCGGAGTGAACCTCAAGAAATATTTCGGAGACAAGGCATTATCCATATTCATAAAGGCTCCTTCCATCGAGGCTCTCAGGGAACGGCTGGAAAAACGCGGCACCGACTCTCCCGAGGCCATCGCAGAAAGGGTCGCCAAGGCCGCCGAGGAACTGACCTACGCTCCGAAGTTCGATTATGTGCTGGTCAACGATGACCTTCCTGCTGCCTTCGCTGAAGCGGAGAAGGTCGTAGAGGATTTCCTGGACGATGGCAAGCTGAACTACTCAACTATAATCTGATACCGTGAGAATCGCAGTATATTCCGGTTCGTTCAACCCGCTCCACATCGGACACCTGGCCATCATGAAGCACCTCACCTATGACGATGGCTTCGACATGGTCTATCTGATAGTGTCCCCAAAGAATCCTCTGAAACAAGGGATTAGCGCTGATACGGGATGGGCAAGGTATCACGCTGCACGGAGAGCGGTGAAGCGGCACCCAGAATTGCAGGTTTGGGTCGATGACATCGAGCTTATGATGCCGCCTCCGCAATACACGATCAGGACTCTGGATGCGCTTCGCCAGCGGGAGCCTAAGAATGAATTCACCCTGGTCATAGGTGCAGACAATCTTGAGAACATCCACAGATGGAGGGATTTCCAGAGGATACTCTGCGAATATGGGGTAGCAGTGTACCCGCGGAAAGGCTTCGACATAGGGGCTATTAAGAAACAGCTGCAAGAGGAAAGCCTGGCTAGCTCTTCTGCGCATGTGCTTGATTATCAGAATCACAATGGGATGAACAACCTGAACGACCATCTTCGCTCAGCCTACAAGATAGACCTGCTCGACGCTCCTCTGGTCGAGATTTCTTCGACGGAAATCCGAGAGGGCTTCTCCGAGGGGAAGGACATGTCAGAGTGGCTGATGTGAATTTCCTGTGCCATGGCATAAAATTACTGAATTTCGTAAATCTAATGCGGAAAGATGAAAATAATTTATAACAGCCTTTGGCACATTTGCAATGCTAAAAAATAATGAATATGTCAAAGTCAGTAAAGAAGAATTTCCCTGTAACGGGGATGGGATGCGCATCCTGCGTGGCCAGGGTGCAGAAAGCTATCAGCGAGGTGAAAGGGGTTTCCAGCTGCAACGTCAGCCTGGCCTCCAATTCTGCGCAAGTTGAATTCGACCCGGCGGTGACTAATCCTGAACAACTCAGCAAGGCGGTGTCCGACGCTGGTTACGGCCTCATCGTCGGTGACGAAGAAGATGCCGAAGAAGAAGCAGACCGGCTGCAGGAGGACTATTACAAGTCCCTGAAACGGGACATGTTGCTTGCCGCGATCCTGGCCCTCCTCGTGATGCTGCTAGGAATGGGATTCGGCGATATGCCTTGGAATGGCTACCTGCTATGGCTCCTGTCTACTCCTGCCGTGTTCTGGTGCGGCAGGCGTTTCTTCATCGCGGCCTGGAAGCAGGCCTGGCATGGAAGCGCCAACATGGACACGCTAGTAGCATTGTCCACCCTGATTTCATATTTATTCAGCTTGTTCAACCTGTTGTTCCCTCAGGCATGGACTTCCAGGGGCATAGAGCCTCATCTGTATTTCGAGTCATCCGCTATGATCGTGGCCTTCATCCTGATTGGAAGGGTGCTGGAAGAAAGGGCAAAGCACAGCACCACGGCTTCGATCCGCGAGCTTATGGGACTACAGCCAAAGACCGTGAACCTCAAGCCAGGCGACATGTTCAAGGTCAAACCAGGGGAAAGGATTCCGGCAGATGGAGAGGTAGTCGGCGGCGAGTCTTTCGTGGACGAGTCCATGCTCACCGGCGAACCTGTCGCTGTCAGCAAAACCATCGGCTCGAAGGTCTACGCCGGCACGATGAACCAGAGAGGCACTTTCCAGATACGAGCAAACAAGGTTGGGAAAGACACTATGCTCTCGGCCATAATCAAGATGGTAAAGGATGCTCAAGGCTCGAAGGCGAAGATTCAGAATATCGTCGATAAGGTGGCAGCAGTGTTCGTGCCTGCCATATTGGCAGCCTCCGTCATGACCCTCATAGCATGGCTTATTTTCGATCCAGCAGAAGGAGTGTCCAGAGGGCTTCTGGCCATGGTTTCGGTTCTAGTGATTGCCTGCCCTTGCTCGCTAGGCCTGGCGACGCCTACGGCTCTAATCGCCGGAATCGGCAACGGAGCCAGACAGGGCATTTTAATAAAAGACGCTGATTCTCTGCAGGTTGCTAGATCCATCGATGCCATAGTGCTGGACAAGACCGGTACTATTACGAAAGAACTCAAGGGGGATGAGATTCCTACGGCCACTTCGGATTTCGTGGATGAGGTTAAGGAGACATCGGCCGGGGCGGTAGCAGAATTGAAGGAAATGGGATTGGATGTCTATATGCTCTCCGGGGACAATCCTGAGCGTGCCGGGAAGGTTGCGGCCAAGGTCGGAATAGACAATGTGGTTTCCGGGGTTCTGCCTGGGGACAAGCAGAATTTCGTGAGGAAGCTTCAGGCTGAGGGCAGGAAAGTGGGGATGGCCGGGGATGGGATAAACGACAGCCCCGCGCTGGCTCTGGCGGATTTGAGCATTGCGATGGGTGATGGGACCGATATCGCCATGAATGCCGCTATGGTAACGATCGTGACTTCCGATCTGAAGAAGATTTCTCAGTTGATCAAGCTTTCTCGCAGGACGTTCAAGATAATCAAGGAGAATCTTTTCTGGGCCTTCTTCTACAATGTCTTGGCCGTGCCTATTGCTGCGGGTGTGCTGTATCCGGTCAACGGATTCATGCTGAACCCGATGATTGCGGCAGCCTGCATGGCAATGAGCTCCGTCTGCGTCGTGCTGAATTCACTGAGACTCAGAAAGTAATTTTTCACGCTAGCACTTCACCTTGTTTTCCTGGATTCCCCGTGACCTCCTGATTTCCACTTGACACCCTGTTTTTTTCGCCTCGTCAACCTTACGGAAGTCAGAACCTATGCGATAATCGAAAAAATTATGTAATTTTGGACATAAAAATTCTAATGCCATGGCACTCGAACAACAAATTCAGAAAGACATAATGGAGGCGATGAAAACTCATGACACGGTGCGCCTCAATGCCGTAAGGGCGATAAAGTCAGAAATTCTGCTAGCGAAGACATCTAGCACAGAGCATGAGCTTGAAGACTCCGACGTTATGAAACTCATTCAGAAACTTGTCAAGCAGCGTAAAGAGTCAGCTGAGATGTATGTGCAAGCCGGAAGGCAGGAACTTGCAGACAATGAACTAGCCGAGGCAAAATTCATGGAATCATACCTTCCAAAAGCACTTTCAGAAGATGAGGTCAGGAACATGCTGAAACAAATCATTGCCGAAGTCGGGGCGTCTTCTCCGAAAGACATGGGCAAAGTAATGGGTGCAGCCACCAAGCGTTTGGCTGGTCAGGCCGACGGTCGCACCATCTCCACGATCGTCAAAGAATTACTTTCTTAGATTTCTCTCAAAAGAATAAGAGGCTCACCCATCAACGGGCTAGCCTCTTTTGCACAACTTGATTATGAGAATTAATTTTCATAGCCAAGTTTAGGAACACTAACTACTAATCATTAACCTGTACAGACACTATTATCAAGTTTCGTGCTAAACCGCAAAGCCGATTGATTTTTTTCTTCAATTTTCAATGAATTCCTCTTTTTCCTAAGCAAATCTCTAAGCAATCGGAACGAGTCGAATTATTTCGGTTTTTGGCTCAGATTTGTTATCTTTGAGACGCTTGCCTCGGAGGTGTCGGAAGACATCAAGGAACCAGACAGGCTGACAAAATAGTAAATAAATCATTATGAGAAACATATTTCTAATGGCCGCATGCGCTTCGATTCTACTGGTCTCATGCGGAAAAGACGGAGGAGAAGGGAAAAAGGAAGAGCCGGTAGTTCAGAACACATGGCCGGAGAGTGGGTTTTCCGGAAACAATTACTGGTACCTTAGCAATGGCACCGTGCAGATTGGTGTGGACCTGTCCAGGGGCGGATGCGTTTTCCATTTCTCAGAGAAAGGCACCAAGAGAAACCTGATAAACCACTATGACAACGGGCGATTCATCCAGCAGTCATATTATGATGGGAAAACCGACGGAAGCGTATGGAACGGAAAGAACTGGAGATGGAACCCGATTCAAGGCGGTGGCTGGAAGGAAGGCACCGGCGCCAAGATAATTAAGAGAGAGAAAAGCGAAACAAGCATAGAAATTCAGACGCAGCCCGTACACTGGGCCACTTGCGAGGCTCTGCCGGAGTGCGGCATGACCGAAACCATAACCCTGGGAGAGAATTATGCGAAAATCCATTATAAATTCACCAATAACGGCAACGGCGCATATAGTCACGCCCAGTATGACCAGGAATTGCCGGCAGTGTTCTGCGACGGTGCCCTCGGGACTTTCGTCACATACGAAGGTGATGCGCCTTGGACAGGAGACGATCTGACATACGTGAAAAACGTGACTTCCGTCACGGACTGGCCCTTCACTCAAGCCCTTTCGTCCGAATGCTGGGCCGCATACCTGGACAGCAAGGGCTGGGGCATCGGAGTCTACACTCCACAAAGCACAGGCACGCCGGGCGAAGACGAGGCTGCGAACATCGGGAAAGTCAGGTATTCGGCCTACAGAGCCTCAGGATCTAATTATCCAGGGACGGGTCCCGTGGGAGCATCTTGCTCTTACTTCGGGCCTCATGCCAAGAAAACCATAGTCAAAGGCTTCTCCTTGGAATACGATGTTTATCTAGCGATTGGCACTGCCGAAGAAATCAGAAGCACGTTCAAGAATATTCACGACAAAAAGCTTTAAGCCTTGTCTTCCAGGCAGGCATCCATCAGGCGGTCGATTTCAGCACGATCCAGATGCTGGCCGATGAAAACGATCTTGATCATTCTGTCTCCATATTCAGGATCCCAGTCGCGGCGCAGGTTTTTGTCTCGCAGCATCATTTCTTGCAGCTGCTCCTCAGGCATCTCGGCGAACCACTGGCCGGCATCTTTTATGGATTTCTGGGCTCCTGCCTGCTCGAACAGATAGCATTTGTCCTTGGCATCCGAGAAATAACATATTCCTTTAGCCCTTATGATATTCTTAGGCCACTTCTTAGCTACAAGGTAGTCGAATTTATTGATGTCAAGCGCAGGACGGCGATAGTAGACGTAGGTGCCGACCCCATATTCCTCAACCTCTCCGCCCTCTTCGGCAACCTCTTCGTCACCTTCTATTGCAGCTATCCATGCTGCGGAAGTAGCCACCTCGTCGAAGTTAAACAGATTAGTATTCAATATCTTGTCCAGCTCTATATTACCATAGTCACATTCGTGAATGACTGCCTTCGGGTTCAGATTATGAACTATGCTCCTCACTGTGCCAAGGTCTTCTTCCGGCACATCGGAAGCCTTGTTCAGCAGCACCATGTTGCAGAACTCAATCTGCTGGATCACCAGGCTCTCCAAGTCATCCTCCTGAATATTCTCTTTCGTCAATGCTTTCCCGCTATCGAATTCATCCTTCATTCTGAGAGCATCGACTACCGTCACTATGCAGTCCAGACGAGGAAGGTCATTCTGGGCATATGGAGGGACCAAGTTCGGCATCATATTAATAGTCTGCGCGATAGGGGCAGGCTCGCAAATCCCGCTTGCCTCGATGACTATGTAATCGAATTTTCTGGAAACGCATAATTCCGACAGCTGATTAACGAGATCGGCTTTTAGCGTGCAGCAGATGCAGCCGTTCTGCAGCGGCACCAGGCTCGAATCCTGCTGGCTGACCACACCGCCGCTCTGGATGAGGCTCGCATCTATGTTCACTTCACCTATGTCATTGACTATCACTGCGAATCTAATGCCTTTCGTATTGCCTAAAATTCTATTCAGCAATGTCGTCTTGCCACTTCCAAGGTAACCCGTCAGCAATAGAACAGGCACTTCTCTCTTTTCTATAGTTATGGTCATGTTTATTATTAATATTAAATTGATTGCAAATTTAAGTATATTTCTATAAATTTGCATTGGAAGATGAATTTTGAGGCTATGCTTGAAGGTATAAAAAAAGATATCGAGAAGCTGATCGCCCTGTACGAGAAAGAACGGGAGAAGAATGCCAAGCTCCTCGACGAACTCGAACAGTGCAAGGCTGATAGAGACAAATTCCAAAAGCAGATTGAAGAGTTGGAAGTACAGATGGACAATCTTCATCTTGCTGAAGCTTTTAAAGCTCAAACTGATAGTAACGATGGAGCTAAAGAAAAAATAGATAGCCTGATCAAGGAAATTGATAGGTGCATTGCATTACTTGAGAAATGAGTTCAGAGCAGAGCATAACTATAGTGATAGCCGGGACGCAGTACCCATTGAAGGCTGCGACCCCGGAGATAGAACGAATGATGAGGATTGCCGCTGAGACAGTCAACACCAAGCTTGCCGCTTATGATGCAAAGTATCCTAGCAAATCCACTGCCGACAAGCTAGCGTTCGTAGCCCTGAACGAGACTGTCAGCAGGCTAGCGTGCCAGAAAAAGTACGACGAAGCCGAATTTGAATCTAAAAAGCTTCTGGAAGAAGTTGAGACATATCTGAATAATATTGAAGAATAATTGCCGTTAGTCCCACGTGCTCAAATCAACAGTTGAATAAACTAACGAGTTCGCTCGGGACGGCAAAGACAGGCCAAGGTTACCTTAGGGGATCGCGCCCACGCGCGACGATGGATCTCTGAACCGGACCGGATCTCAAATCTTATCCTTTACAGGTTTAAGACAAGCGACTAACGGCTTTTTTCTTTATCTTTTTACTCGTAGAATCTGCAAAACATAGAATTACAGATCAAATATACGGGTTAACATGTTACTTTATTTACTCGCCGCATTAATCGGCGCAATCGTTGCTCTCGCAGCTTATATAATTATTCGCAAGATTATATTGAAGGGACAGAAGGATGAGATCATAGCCAAGGCAGAGATAGAAGCCGAAGGCATCAAAAACGAGAAGATCCATCAGGCGAAGGAGAAATTCCTTCAGTTGAAAAGCGAGCACGAACAATACATCAACGACAAGAATAGCCAGATCAAGGATGCCGAGAACCGCATCAAGCAGAGAGAAATCTCCATGAATCAGCAGAATGCTGACCTGCAGCGAAAGCAGAAGGATTTGGAAAACGCTAAAAATAATCTTAAGGCCCAGGAAGAGGCGCTCAGCCATAAAGCCGAGGAATATGACAGACTGAGGGCGGAGGCTAACAAACAGCTGGAAACAATCGCTGGAATGAGCGCTGCAGAAGCCAAGAACATACTCATGGAGAACATGAAAGCAGAGGCACGCACTGAGGCACAGGCTTACATCAACGACACCATGGATGAGGCAAGGCTGAATGCTACGAAAGAAGCCAAGAGAATCGTCATCACCACCATACAGAGAACGGCCACGGAAACTGCGATCGAAAACGCAGTCACCACATTTCCTATCGAAAACGACGAGATTAAAGGTCGCATCATAGGTCGCGAAGGTAGGAACATACGTGCTCTTGAAGCTGCCACAGGCGTTGAAATAGTCGTGGATGACACCCCTGATGCTATTCTCCTCTCAGCATTCGATCCGGTGCGCAGGGAAGTCGCTCGTCTTGCCCTGCATCAGTTAGTGCAGGATGGCAGAATCCATCCAGCACGTATCGAGGAAGTCGTGACCAAGGTCCAGAAACAACTGGAAGATGAAATCCTTGAGACAGGCAAGAGAACCTGCATCGATCTTGGCATACACGGTCTGAACATAGAGCTTGTCAAGCTTATCGGTAGGATGAAATACCGTTCTTCATACGGACAGAACCTGCTGCAGCACTCCCGTGAAGTGGCAAATATTTGCGCCACGATGGCTTCGGAGCTCGGTCTCAATGCCAAGCTTGCTAAGAGGGCCGGTCTGCTTCACGATATTGGCAAGGTGTCAGACGAAGATCCGGAACTTCCTCATGCGCTCCTTGGAATGAAGCTGGCAGAGCAATATAAAGAAAAGCCAGAGGTCTGCAACGCCATCGGAGCTCACCACGAGGAAACCGAGATGACATCTATCATCTCTCCTATCGTGATGATAGGTGACGCCATTTCCGGAGCACGCCCTGGAGCCCGTCGCGAAGTGATTGAGTCGTACATCAAGAGGCTCAAGGGAATGGAAGACCTGGCCGCGGCATATCCAGGCGTGACCAAGAGCTATGCCATACAGGCTGGGCGCGAGCTAAGAGTTATTGTTGGTGCAGAAGAAGTTAGCGACGATCAAGCTGCAAGACTCTCGGCTGACATCGCTCAGAAAATTCAGGAAGAAATGACTTACCCTGGCCAGGTTAAGATTACTGTCATCAGGGAAACTCGTTCAGTAGCTTATGCGAAATAATTGCTGACTATCAATATGAAACACTGCATTTCCGCCATAACGGCGCTCCTAGCAGCTTCCCTGCTGGGAGCAGCCTCGTTCGCACAGGCTCCTGAGGCTACTGCGACATGGAAAGTGTCCAGCAGGAATGTTGCCAATAATGAATATGAGATAATTTTCTCTGGTGCCATAGTGGACGGCTGGCACCTTTATTCTGTAGATAACCCTAACAACCCTATCTCAGTAGAGTTCGAAGATGCTCCAGGATATTCAATTGAAGGAGAGCTATACGAGCTGACGAAACCATCGATGCTTAATGGAGAGAAGGTATTCTTTGGCAGCGTGCAGGTAGCGCAGAAAGTGAAGGCCGACGGAGCCGCCGTAATAAAAGGAGAATTGAGATGGAGCGGCTGCAACGACAAATTCTGCGCTGCTCCTGAATACTGGGAATTCTCTGTGCAGATTGATGTTTCCGGCTCAAGGAACACTCCTCGCTTCGCCGTTGACACTATTTCTGCCGATGAAGTGGCTGCGCACAGCACGGCAATCTCCGACCCGGATGTTGAAGATGAGGGCGGACAAAACAGCGAAGGGCTATGGGGGCTCATCATCGAGGCTATCCTTTGGGGCTTTGCCATGCTGCTGACCCCTTGCGTGTTCCCTATGATTCCGATGACAGTATCATTCTTCATGAAACAGTCATCAAACCCTCACGAAGGGCGATTCAAGGCTACCATGTACGGCATATTCATAGTGCTTCTCTACACGGTGCCTATTAGCATAATAATAGGCCTTACATGGTTAATCGGGGGCGAGGCGGTAACGGCTGACATATTCAACTGGCTGGCAACTCACTGGCTGCCTAACCTGCTGTTCTTCATAATATTCATGGTGTTCGCAGCATCCTTCTTCGGAGCATTTGAAATCGAGCTGCCGGCATGGATGGCGAATAGCAGCGACCAGAAATCTAACAAAAAAGGCCTCGGAGGAATATTCTTCATGGCCCTGACCCTCGTGCTGGTGTCATTCTCCTGCACAGGCCCGATAGTAGGGTCAGTGCTTATAAAATCCACTCAAGGCGAGTTCTGGACGCCGATGGTCACGATGCTGGCATTCTCGGTTGCATTCGCACTGCCATTCACCCTTCTGGCATTCTTCCCTTCTTTGCTCACGAAGCTTAAAAGCGGAAGCTGGCTGTCCAGCGTGAAAGTAGTGTTGGGATTCATAGAAGTCGCTTTCGGTTTCAAATTTCTCAGCGTTGCCGACCAGACCTACCACTGGGGATTGCTAGACAGGGAAGTTTACCTGGCAATCTGGATTGTCGTATTTGCGATGCTGGGCTTCTACCTGCTAGGCAAACTGCGCTTCAAGAACGATGAGCCAGTTGAAAAAATTTCGCTGACAAGACTAATTCTTGCCATCGCTGACTTCGCATTCGTCGTGTATATGATCCCAGGCATGTGGGGGGCTCCTCTGAAAGCATTGTCAGGCTACCTTCCTCCTATAGAGACCCAGGATTTCGTGGCATGGAACCATGCGGATGCCATTCCGAGCACGCAGGCAGCATCCAACGCTGAACGGGCCTTAGACTTCAAGACCGAAGATGATCTTGCTAAGAAATTCAATCTGAAACTGCCTCTCGGCCTGCAAGGCTATTTTACGCTGGAGGATGGGCTTGCGGCGGCTAAGGACCTGAATAAGCCTGTGTTCGTAGACATAACCGGTCACGGGTGCGTGAACTGCAGGGAAATGGAGCAAAGGGTATGGAGCGACCCAAGAGTGCTAGACATTCTCAGAAATGAATATGTCATCGTAGCTCTCTACACCGACGACAAGGGCAAGCTGGACGAAAAGGACTGGGTCACCACAGAGAGCGGAAAAGTCTTGAAAGATTTCGGAAGAGTCAATTCCTACATAGCCAGAACCCGCTTCGGGGTTAACGCTCAGCCAAACTATGCCCTGCTGGACGCCAATGGCAACCAGATGGTTCCTATCAGGGGGTACAACCTGTCAGTTGAAGGCTTCATCGACTTCCTGAACTCCGGTTTGGAAAAATTCCACGAGAAGTAAAAGCTGTCGGTCACTTGACTTCATGCATGATCTGATCCCAAGAAGTTATGCCAAGCGTCGACATGTAAGGATTGAAGACCGAATCTTCTTCAGCCGTGCCGCCTGCTTTCCAGACGTACCAGACAGGCTTGGGTGAGAGATTCTGATACGGCAGTTCATCGAATGTCCTGAGCCCGATCCTCAACCCGAACTCCGCCTTATTGTCGGCCCAGTTGTGCCATTGGATGGCATCTATTCCATCGAGCCTAGAAACTTTCTTCCATGCCCAGGCACCACCGGCTGCCTGAAGACTAAGATCAGAATCACCGTAGCTTGGAGAATTCGTGCCTTGCTCTGAAAGATAAAGCAGCCGTTTCGTTGTCCCCTGATAGAGATTTTCCGGGAGCTTGATCCATTTGTCGATCACTTCCAGATTCCTGAATGTCACATACTTGGAGTCCATGCTATATGTCGACTGGGCGTCATTCTTCCAGAATTCCGGTTTCGTGAGATCTTGTGGGTACGGATGGTAGGCCACGCCCCACTTGAAGTCTCCCTCTGCCTTGGAATACGCCACCGTTCTCTCCAGCATCTCTTTAGGAGAATATCCGCTCGCCGCGGCTGTCCAGCTATGGGTGAATGAAGCCATGACCGAAGCATTCTGATCGTACTGACGTACGATGCCGTAGCATATTCTCATTGACTTAACGTACCTGTCCAAAAAGCGCATCATAGGCTGCTCTCCCATATTCGTCCACTCAGTGCCGGCATCTACCTCATTGTGCATGATCCAATTATGGATTCTTCCCGGATTATTTTTGCAATAGCGGGATGCCATGTAGGTCAAGGCAGCAGCATACATATTGAAGGCCTTGGCCGTTGTGATGTCAGGCATGGAATAATAACCGCCTTCGTTTTCCGGATCTTTATATGCAGAATTGCTCGGGACAAGGATTATCGCCGCGACAGAGATTCCGAGCGCCCTTGCCCTCGACACGATGCGGTCGCAATATGAGACTACTCCACCTGTAGAGTAGCCCACGCCTCCGTAATAGTATCCTGAACCAGTACCGCTGACTATGCCGTTGAGCAACACGTTCATGGTTATGCTGCCGATGTTCATCTCATCGCAATCCTGGAAATAGAGGTCTATGTCACCAGCTCCTAGACCTTTCTTATTTTTGAGCGGCAAAGCCTGAGGATTTTCTATAGACGCTACTTCATCAGCATAACGGGCATGTGAATCCAGAATCTGCCTGCCGCCATCGGACATGACTACAGCCCATTTCGAAAATACTCTGTCATAGCTGATTCCTTCCCTATCTTTCACTATCCTGTCCACAGTGATGGAAAAGTCACCATTGCCTATTTTCTCCGCATAAGGGAATTCAGTCATCTCCGTTACATCCTGCCAAGGACAGATGTCAGCAAGGAAATAAGATCCAGACGAGCCGCAGCTGCCTTCGATGATCACTTTGTCAGCAGTGACTTCCACTCGATTAACGGAAGATGGATAGGTTTTATCCAGATATGCACCCAGATTCCTGGCCATGTTCTCCTTGGCCGCGACTGCGGCAGCGGCATCTTCGGCAGCTTTCTTCTCTGCCTCAGTCATTGGCCTGATTTTGATATTCCGGATGCCGAAAGTGATGCCAATGTTATCGCCCGGATCAATCCGAAGCTTGTCGCCAGACTTCCCCCAGCCCTTGGAACGGAAAGCGCTGACATCTGCTGTAAAGGAACTGTAGCCAGGAGAGGCTGCCAATGAGCCGTATTTTTTGGAAAGGGCCTCGCTCGGAATTCCTCCTAAGGCATAGAAAATCTGCAAGTCATTGATTTCCTTATCGGTTTTATATTCAAATTCCAAAATCTTCCGTTCGGAAGGAATGCTTGCTGACAACGGCTTTGTAAAAACGTAAGGATCGTCACCATTCAAGACGAGGGAATAAGAATATTTCTCATTGGAAGTCAGAATTGCAGAATGAATTCCTTCCTGGGACAGTTCCAGCCTGATGAAATTATTGACAGGAGGGGAGACGATTTCAGTAGAGTCCTTAACTCCTGGCTTGGAATCCGTCTTATCTACGCTCCCATCGCACCCGGTAAAAGCCACGCCAGGAAGAATGAAGAGCAGCAATAAGGATTTCATGCTCATAAATCAATGTCCTTTTGTGTCATACACGTAGTTGAATCGGCCTCCAGGAGCCGTGTCGCCGCTGACATAGAAATCCATGATGTCTCCCTCTCTCTGCATGTTGTCGTTCCATTTGAATTCGATGTCTACTTCTTCTCCATCAAGCCCCAGGCACGAACGAGGAATAGCGATGGCGAGCCTTCTCCCTTTAATGTATATCTTTACTTTTGCAGCCTCCTCCCACATCCATATTCCCTGGACGTTCTTTTCGAGAATAGCACTGCCTCCCTTCGGGCTCACTCTGTTCACGATGAAATCATATCCATTCCATCCCGTAGACTTATCACGGTCTGCATCGATAAGAAGCTGCATCCAATGCGAGCCGGTTGGAGGGGTCAGCGCATCAGCAGTTTCGACATAGAAATAAATATTTTTTTTGTCTCTCGCCACCTTCGCACCTGTTATGTCGTTCCGTCCGCTCTCATCGACGTAGTAAGCGTCATAACGCCCACGGGCATTCCTGTGCATTGTGTTGCCTCTGTAAGAAGCGAAATATGGTTTCACGTCAGTCCAATCTTCAAAATGCTCCAACCTGACGGTCTTCGGGCATGATACGGATTCAGGCTTAAGCATTCCCTTGAATTTACGGACTCGATCGACCAGCTGAAGGTAGTAAACGTCACCTTTGTCTCCCCAACCCTTATTGGGTTCGATGTCTCTGCTTCGGTCCCAGTCGAACTCATCGACGAAGGAGAATGGGTCTCCTTGCCAGTTATCCTTCGGAAGCCACATGCCGGCGATGTATTCGTTCCATCCAGTCACGAAGACAAGCTCAGGATCAAGTTCATAAGCCCTTTCCCACTGCTCCGAGAAGTTCCAGCCGTAGAGGTATCCGTCCGGACGAGGGTCGAAGCCGTCACGCCTGGAAAAGCTCCTGCCATAAGAGTCTTTGACATTGAATGCGCCGCAATGCCCGTTCCTGTCCGGACTAGTGTTCTGGGACACCCCTACCGTAACCTCCTCGAAACTTTCCTTGCCATCCTTTCCAGAAGTCGGGACGTAACCATGCTGAGGGTAAACTTCCAGCCATCCCCACTGGTCATTGCGGGCAGGCCCATTCACATAGTCAGGCTGACCGGGACGGAAGGTAAAGAACTCCGCGATCTCCCTATCCTCGCCTGAAGCCGTCAGATTGTCGGGATAAGCCATTATGCATGGCTTCCCCTTCCAGACAAACCACAGATTCTCATAACGATGCGGCTTGTAAACATCCCTGTACAGCTGGCGTAACGACGTTATGGAGTAATCTGAAGGGGCGAAAGGTAGCATGAAGGCAATCTTCGGGACACTGACCCCGTCCTTCAAGGCTTTGTCCCATGTCTTCATCAGAGCCTCATAGGAATCCTGCCACGTCATGCTGCCATTGGTGCAATCGAAGAATACGGCATCGATTCCCGCATCCGCCAGCATCTCGGCATGCTTTCTCAGCACCCACTCGTCAGTGGTCTTATAGTAGCCGAAGAGCGGTTCTTCCCAATAGAAGAAGCCCGGCTTGCGAGTTCCCCATGCCGGATGATCGTAATCCTTAAGGGCCTCGGGATGGTTGCGAATTATCTGAGAGACATTACGCACCCGATAGGTTGTGTCATCGCTCCCCTGATGCCATGTCCAATAGAACATTGCCACGAACTTGCCATCCTTTCTGGCAGGGGCATCCTCATGACTCCTGACTTTCCTGCCAAGAGCATCTTCGGCGGCCCAGAAATCGCTTGTTACGTTCTGGGAATATGCAGCTGAGCCAGCAGTCATCCATGAGACAAGAACTGCGGCAGCCGCAATTATGGGTTCTCTACCTAGATTCATAAATATATTAAACTCAGGTTTCGCAAGTTTTAAATATTTGATTTAAAGTTCATTGAAAAGACTTGCGAACCTTTGCCAACGCACTTTCTTTTTATATCTACGTTTTCCACGCCCTAAATCCCTCCCCTCGGTGGAGGGACTTTGTCGGGTCGAAGGCACTCCTTAAGAGGTGTTTCGCATTAGCGAAACTTGAGTATATTCAATTATCTTTTCGTCCAGACGAATCTGTAATTGAATCTGCGGTTGGGCGCCGTGTCACCGTGGACGCACATCGAGATTGGATCTTCCAGGCTGCCCGGATTGTCGGCCCATTTGAAGTCGAAAGAGATGGATTTTCCGCCCAGCCTGAGCACAGAAAGAGGGAAAGACAACTCCAGCTTATTGCCTCTGACGGCGTATGAGGCCTTACCTGCGCTCTTCCATCCGCCGTCCTTATATTCGAGAATCTCCGAACATCCAGGATTCAGCATATTCTTGTTTATCAGGAAGTCATAACCGCACCAACCGGTGGAATAGTCCTGGTCGGAGTTTATCAGGAGCAGCATCCAGTCCTTGTCATCAGGAGAAGTCAGTGCAGAAGCAGTCTCTACATAGAAGCTTACATTTTTCTTCCCCACGGCGACTTTGGAAGTGACGATGTCGTTCCTGCCGGAATCATCAGTGTAGTACAGTCCGCCATAACCCTTGGAACTTCGGTGGAACACATCTCCCCTCGTGTCTCTGTACTCGACCTCAACGGCATCCCAGTCCGAGAAATCTCCATCGACCGAGACTTCACAGATGCCCCTGTTCTCAGGAATCGGTCTCACTCCCTTATAGCGACGGATGTTCTGCGCCATCTGCATGTAGTAGTTGTCCGTGTAGCCACCCTTCATCGGCTGAATCGTGCGGTTGAACTCTGCATTATACTGGTCTACGAAGATGAAAGGATTCTCGCGGCCAAGCCATTTAACTAATTCCGGATGATCGTACTTCCCGGCTGTCCACTCGTTCCAGTCATTCAGGTACAGGAACTGCGGATCCGCTTTCAATGCATCCTCCCAGCGCTCCTGGAAATATATTCCATAGCCTTCGGGATGTTCGACCGTCTTCCCGAGCCAAGGGACATAGGCAGGCTGCGGCATGTCATATTCATTCAAAGCAGGCTCTCCATTCTCTCTCGACCATGACTTTCCCACGCCCATGTTCACGGAGGTCATGGTTACCGGATGCTGGGCAGGGGTAACTGCGGCCTCCTCTGGCATGCCATCGTGCTTGGAGACCAGCTGATCCGGAGTCATTCCTATTATGCGAGGGTCAGCCATGCTGTACCCGAAGCTCCAGTTGTCCTCCGTGCCGATGAAACGTTCTCCCGCCCATTCGTAGTAACCCCACCACATGTTCCTAAGCGTGAAGAAGTTCTTCACTTCGTCTGAATAATCGCCATGGTTGTACCCTCCACCGTTGGCATCCACGTTCGGCTTGGCATTGTAGAGCAACAATGGCTTCCCGTCCCAATAGAACCACAGATCGGAATATTTCCCTAACTTGTAAATCCTGTCGTAGAGCGACTGGACCACCTGCACGCCATTGCCGTTGAATGACCAGAAAATGAACTTAGGTGTCTCGTTGCCTTCGGCTCGCATCTTCTCCATCGTGGAGAAAAGCTTTTCCCACTCATCCCAATAACATACGGCGTTCGTGACGTCCATTACCAGCACGTCCACGCCGGCATCTTGCAGCATGGAGATGTCTTTTCGGATGACCCATTCATCCTGGCTCAGGAAATAGCCCATCTCAGGCTCTCCCCAATGATAGGAGCCGTATTTCCACTGCGGATTACCGGCCTGCATGCGGGCATTCGGATCATTGGCAAGCACCTTCGTGACATCTGCCTCGTAAGGCGACTTGTCATTCGCATGATCTTGAGTATGCCAGGTGATGTAGAATATTCCGACCACCCTTCTATGGTCGTTTTTTACCGCACCCACTGAATCAATGCATGGCATAGCCCTTCCAAGCGCATCCACGCCGACCCAGGTGTCGGAGAACAAGTCTGCCTTGCCTGAATTGCCGGCTCCGTCAGCAACAAAAACAGTTTTTTCCTGCCCCCCGAGGGTGCAGGAAAAAACCATGAAACTTAATAGTAAAATAAATATGCCTTTATTCATCTATTACATTGGGTTAGGATCATCTTCAACGTATTCACGCCAATGCATATTTCGAATTTCCAGCTCTATGCCTCCTCCGTCGCCGACATCGAAACGAACCTGGTCGTTGGCGTTGCTGCCCCAGCCGAACGAGCTGAAGGAATTTGAGAAGTTGATCTTCATCGTAGTCCACTCTGCGGCAGCGTTGACCTGGAATGCAGTTTCTTTGCCCCCTGCAGGTCCTCCGACTCCGAAGCCCTTTGGACACCAGAAGAACTCGCAGCGGATAGACTGATTGCACTTATACTGGAACACAAGCACCGGCCCTGCAACACCATGGGTCACCTCCCGTCGTCTTGTACAAGTACTGGCTAGGGTTATCGGGATTGGTTGCCGTGGCGGTCACGTTATTAACCCATCCAGCAGGAGCCCCAGCCATAGGAATCATGTACTCGATTGACGGATAGTAAGTAGGATCATCGTCCGGGTCAGGTTGTAGCTCTTTTGCGGATTCCGCGGCATAGTGGTCTGCAGCATCTGCATAGTATGCAAGGAACTCTCCCATGAAGGAGAATGGCATAGTCGTCACCGCATAGACCCTGATCCATCTAGCTATCAGAGGATCGAAATTGTAAGCGTGATTATAGTTGAGCTTGGAATCGAAATCGTATGTTCCGATCTCGGTGAAGTTCTGGCCATCGTTGCTATATTCAAACCTAACTTTATTTGGAGCAGTCTGCATCACGTTGTTGGCATTGGTGCCTTTCCCCCTGACAAGCTCAATCCAGTTGATCTTATGAGGAGCTCTCATGTCAATGATGAACCAATGGCCGTACTCAGGCTCAACTATGCCAGGATTAGTTATCCAGATGGTCTCTACGTCGTAATCCAGAAGATTCTTCGCCGGGAAAGCATCCCATTGGCTCGAGGATACCGGCACGAACATTCTGTTGTGAGGGATCTCGCCACGGAGCGGAGTGCATTCCAGAGTCGTAGGCTCAGAAACATTGCCCGAAGCGTCACCTGTCGTTACAGTAATCGTCGTAGGCTCTGCGAAAGCATAGATTTCCACTCCATCAGACTTGTCCGACTTCACGGTTTTAGTCTGAGTCTGTCCGTTCACGTCTTTGAAGGAGACATTGACCGTGATGGGAGCGTTGTACTCATTCTCCCAGGAAACGTATGCGCCTTCTACATAAGGTTCTGCCTTTGCCGTCGAAGCAATGTATTTATAGGCGCTAGCCACGTCCTCAGGAGCGCAGGATACGCTCTGAGTAGGCCCGGGCCAGCCATCGGAAGTGAATGGGGTAACGAAGAACTCGTACGTGTCAGTATCGGTGAATCCAGGAATAAGCACGCTGGTACAGCCAGTCCCCATTTTCGCATAGTCGCTGTATTTGCTGACTTTCATCTTGACTGTGTCCCCGTCTGCGTTGACATATCTCACGATTGAATAATAATACTTTTCTGCAGGAGGATTCGTCCATTTCAAGATGACAGCCTGTATCCTCGGCTCTGCCGTCAAGCTTT
Source organism: uncultured Bacteroidales bacterium (assembly GCA_900316045.1). Taxonomy (GTDB): domain Bacteria; phylum Bacteroidota; class Bacteroidia; order Bacteroidales; family UBA932; genus Cryptobacteroides. The sequence goes on from ONBM01000008.1 coordinate 28,940, forward strand.
GCACCTGATCGATGTTACCATCTTTTCCATCATCGCAAGACCATGCCAGAGCCACAAATGCGAGAAGAATAAGAATGTATTTTTTCATATTCATAATTTTTCAAAGTTAATTATTCCCAACCCGGATTCTGCCAGCCAGTTCCTGTCAGCTTCAGCGTCTTGGTCTCTTCTGACTGGTCGATAGGATAGAGCAGGTATTTGTCATCGGCTGAAGGCCTGGCATCAAAACCGAAACGCTTCAGGGTGCCGTCATCCTGGACATTTGCGCCTGTGAGGTATCTGGTCTCACCGATTTCCTTCCAGCGGCGAAGGCTGAAGAATCGGTCGTCTTCTAGGGCGAACTCGACCCTCCTCTCATTCTTGTAGCGAGCCTCGAAAGCAGAAGCCGAGAGGCCAGAAGGTATCTCCGGCATTCCAACCCTTGCCCTTATGACATTCAAGGCATCGCGGGCAGAAAGATTCAAACCGTCTACGGCGACCTTGTTGTCCGGACCGCTGACCTGGTAGGCTATCTCTGCAAAGTTAAAATACAATGCCGGCAGCCTTATGATTCTTACAAAGCCATCGGAATTCGCATTCCTGTTCGAGGCATTGTGGGCGTATTTACGCATGTAATAACCTGTGTGAGTATAGCGTTTGCTGGTAGGGTTTATCGCACAATTGCCACCCGACTTTGTGATTATCACATCATTCCCCCTCGTAGAGCCATTGTAGAATACAGTAGCGTAGAAACGCGGATCCCTGTTTTCGAATGGCTTTGCAGGGTCATATAACGTATTGGCAGCATTGTAGTCAGGTTCCAGATGCCGGGCATCCTTATACGGCTTCTCAGGATTGAGCACAGGCTGTCCGTCAGTGGTCTCGTAAGCGTCTACCAACTCCTGCGTAGGGCAGTTTCCTGCAGAGGTCTGTCCGCCAACGATAGGAAGTCCGCTGGAACCCCAGATCGAAACCTGGAATGCTCCCCAGATAGTTTCCTTATCCCTTGCCCTCAAATCGTTAGGATTATAGAGGAAATAGTTGGCATAGGCGTTGTATTCACCTGACACAGAAGCATCAGTCCAGAGACTGAAATCATGCTTGAGGAGTTCTGACAGAGAGGTCGCTACGATTTCCAAAGCCTGTTGCTTGGCATAAACCCCATCGCTTTCCCACAATGGACTGACGGCAAGAGTCGCAGCTTCTGACTTAATTGCATAGGCTACGGCTTTAGTCATGATGTTCCATTGATTAGAAACGGGAAACCATGAATAGTCTTCGCTATCATTCGTAGCCAAGGCAGCATCGCAATCAGCGAGAATCTGCGTCACCACCTCTCCGACGCTAGCCCTCGTGTCAGAGGAATAATCGTGGGATGTTCCAAGGTCGCTGGTGAAGATAGGCACAGGGCCGTATCTCTTTATGAGCTGCAGATAATAGAAAGCCCTAAGCGTAAGTGCCTGAGCCTTCCATCCTGCCCTCTCCGCATCGGAATATGCCGGAGCACCGTCCACGTTTGCAATGAAGACATTGCACATACGAATTCCCTGAAAATATCTGCCCCATACGCTACCTTCCCAGTTACGACTTGCGAAATTGCTGGCATCCATTCCTTGCGCATACCAAAAATCGTAGGAGGAGCCAGCGTCAACTTCATTGCTGTTCTCCGCATCGTCAGTGAAAGAGCCGATAAATGCGCTAGTTCCTGGAATATAATTGTAGCACGAGTTCAGATATCCTCTGGTTCTGTTGCGGTCTGTGAATACATCCCTCATGTCGATAGTTCCATTCGTGCGCAAGTCCAGCCTGTCATTACAGGCAGGCAGCAGACATAGCAGTGAAAGGAGAATAAAAATATTTTTTTTCATATCATTCAGATTTTTCATCGTTATACACACCTAGAATGAGACATTGAATCCAATTCTATACATCCTGTAGATAGGCATCTCGAATGTGCTGCCATCGACAGGCAAGTCTTTGTGATGAATCCTGTCCAAGGTGAAGAGATTCTGACCGCCGACATAAAGCCTGAGTTCACCGGCTCCCAGGTAATCACATACTTTTTTAGGGAACCTATAAGAAATCTCGACATTCTTCAAGCGCATGAAGTCTGCTTTCTTGAAGAAATAGTTGCTGCTCTGTCCATTAGTGGTAGCATTCGTAGAAAGGGCAGGCCAATCTATCTCTTCATCATTCAGCCATTTCTCCGCTGTCCATGCCTTTAATGCGCAATTAGTGTAGATTCCTTCTCCCCCTGTCTGTGACGTGTAAATGCCCCTGAAGTCCCTCCAATAATCGGCGACACCCTGGAATAAGAGAGAAACTTCAACGTTTTTGTAACCGGCCCCGATAGTGAATCCGAAATTATACCTCGGCAGGAATCCGTTGCCTATTGGGGCTAAGTCTTTCTCGTCGATGATGCCATCTTCATTGAGATCCTTGTACTTGATGTCACCTAACCTTGGGGTTCCGAAAGAATATTTAGCGCTGGCATCCAGCTCATCCTGGAAATTGAACAACCCGTTTCCGTTGCTCTTGTCCACTAGATACCCCCAAGCCTGCCCTAAAGGATAGCCTTCGGTGCGATGCCTGTAGGCATAGGTCTCGTCATATTCATTTTCGCCAATGAAGATGACTTTGTTTTTGTTGTAATCCAGATGGCCGCCTACGGAAAGTTTCCAGTCATCATTGAATCGCTTGGAATAGGTCACGTTCAGCTCCCATCCTTTGTTCTGGTACTCGGCTAGATTCGTCACCGGATAAGAGCCCAGCGATATTCCCTGATACACTGGCACCAAGGCTGTTGACTTTGCCAGCCCGTTGTCCATGCGCTCGTGGAAATAGTCAAAGCTCACCTGAAACTGGTTGCCTATGCCAAGGTCTATGCCAGCATTCCATTTCTCGATTTTCTCGGGCGACAGGTCAGCATTCCCATAGATATTTTCTTTCACGTTGTACAGAAGGTAGCCGATAGGACCGCCATTTGAAACAGAGACCTGATCTGTGTAAGCATATCGGTCATAGCCGGTAGAATCATTCCCCGTGATGCCGTATGAGCCACGGAATTTCAGCAAAGACAGCCAAGGAACTGCGTCTTTTATGAAGGTTTCATTGGAAGCTACCCATGCTGCCGATGCGGAAGGAGTGAAGAGAAAACGATTGTCATGAGGGAAATACTCGGATCCTGAATATCCAGCAGCTAATTTCACCGCATACCTCTTATCGAAATCGTAATACACTTCTGCTCCAGAATAGACTCTTCTGAAATCGTAGGTCGCATCTATGTTGCCTGTATTGTCATCGAAGTCCATGTAAATTCCGTAAGCATTTGCATTCACATGATGCCTTCCGAAATCTCTGGCCCAGCCGGCCTCTCCCTTATAGGACTGATAACCGTACAAAGCAGTGCCCTTGCTATAATTGAGAGTGCCATTCTGCGTAGTGCCATACTGCGAGAAACTAAGCAAAGACCAATCTTCATCCCTAGTGTACCTAGCGTATGACCTCGTCGTGCTTTTCGTAGAAGTAATATATGACAGATAACCGACGCTTCCTCCCAGCCAGAGACCGGGGATCACGAAATCAAGTTTTACCCTAATCCCAGCCTGACCATAAATGTTGGTATTGGTCTGATTGCGGTATCCAGTCCTGTTCAGATTGCCATAAGGAGAATCTGTCAGCTTCTCCGACACAATCACCTCGCCTTTATCCAGCAAGACGTTACCATCTGCATCAACAATCTCAGGAGTCGTGGCTCCGTAGATGGTGGAAGGCATATAGGTCATCAGATTATAAATTGACGAGTTTCCTCCAGCCGGATAATGATCCCTGATGAAGGAACCTGCCAAGTTCATCCAAGCGCTGATCCAGGAATTGATGTTGATGTCGATGTTCGACCTAAAATTGAGTCTATACTTGTGATTATCTGCATCCCACTCTTTTCCGTTGATTTTTTGCTCATCTGTCTTCCAGAAACTGCCTTGGCGAAGGAAATTCAAGTTGGCGTAATATTTCACGACTTTATTTCCCCCCGTAGCGTCAACAGCCATCCTCTGCATATGTGAGACATCCCTGAGGATCATGTCTGCCCAGTTAGTATTAGGATAGAGAGGATCGTCTCCATCCTTCATCTTCTGAATCTGGTAATCAGAAAAATAGTAATTCTTTCCTAAACCATCATTCTCCGCGGCTTGATTTCTCAGAGAGGCATATTTCCAAGAATCAAATGCATGGATGACATTTGTCGGCTGTTCAAGCGTCTCGGAAACATTCACTCCCACCTTCAGCTTTCCTGGGGTTCCTCTCTTTGTAGAGACGACGATAACGCCATTCCCTCCCCTCAAGCCATAGATTGCCTGGGATGCCGCATCCTTTAGTACGCTGACAGACTCAACTTCCTCGGGAGTGATTCTGTAGAGCAGGTCGTGGGAATACGAATCGTAGAGGATTCCGTCGATGACGATGGCCGGGCTGCCACCATGATGGGTGTGGAGACCGCGGACAAACATGCTCAAGCTCTCAGCTGTCGGCTCGAAGCCGTTTTCAATCGTAGTGAGCCCTGGCAGGACGCCAGAGAGCGTTCCTTGAAGCCTGGACATGAGAGACTTCCCTAAAGTATTACCGTCTACCGTAGAAACGGCATCCGAAACGACTTCCCGATACAGCGAGGCATTTCCCAGATTAACTTTTTCTGCGAGATTATGGGCATCGTCTTCAAGCACGATGTTTAATTCTTCGGCAACGGCGGCTGTTTTTTGCTTATAGCCAAGAAGGGAGAAAGTCACGTTTGCCGACGCATCCGTAAGGACAGCGAAATTACCATCCTTATCAGTTATGTAGATATCTTTGTTCCCGACAGATAGCACAACCCCGGGAATCGGATTCCCATACACATCTTTTACCGTGCCAGTCATAGCGATCTCCGACTGGGCTCTGACCATAAGGCCAGACCCAAGGAACAGCATCGCTAGTGTAGCAATTATATATTTGTTCTTCATATATTCGATATAATTATTACCGATTAACTATTACCAACCAGGGTTCTGCCAATTTTCACCCGTAATGGAAATCATATTATTTACCTCCGTCAGAGGGATGGCAACTTTCAGCCACTTGTTGGACCAGCAATTCCTCTCTTTAAGAGTCGTGCGCTCGTATTTGTACGAACCGTCTTTCATGTGGGTTATGTGCGCTCCAGTAATCCAGCGATCGGTCGCAGAGAGATCTCCCTCCGGGTTCTGCCAACGGCGGACATCGAAATAACGGTTGCCTTCCAAGGCAAATTCTACCCTTCGCTCATTATGAATACGGAGTATAAGGGCATTCCCGGTGACGTTGGCAGGGACAGCAGGCATGCCTACCCTTGCGCGAACCACGTTCATGGCACTCCTTGCCTCATCCTCATGACCAGCATTGGCTGCGGCTTCTGCTAGATTGAGATAAATTTCCGCCAGGCGGAAATCTTTATGCCTGGCTCCGCCAAGACGATTGTTCATCCCACTGTTCGGATGCAGGAACTTACGCTCGTAATAACCAGTTCTGGTGTATGTCCTGCCGGTCATAGATCTTCCGGTTTTAGGCTCGGGCGTGTTCTCAATAGTTCCGTCATCCTTCTGATACGCATCCCAAGTAGCCACTATCCTTGTTCTTCTGCCTTTCTTGCCAGGATAATTCTCAAAACAGAGCACGTCTTCCTGATCCTCTATCGTCCATTCGCAATACCTCTTGGAACCATTGTAATAGATGGATGCATAGAACCTTGGATCCCTGTTGGCATAAGGATTCTGAGGGTCGTACATCGCATTCGCCGAATTGTAGTTTGGCTGCAGGTGCATCTCGTCATTGTACGGCTTTTCCAGGTTCAGGACAGTCTGCCCGTTCACGGTCTCGTAAGCATCGACCAAATCCTGCGACGGGCAAGTACCCGTCTTGTAGCCGCAGATTGCGCCGATACCATCGACATTTGCAACATCTCCATTGTTGTCAATCAGCTGGAAGATGGTCTCCTTGTCAGCTGGTGACTGGGAATATTCTCCAGAGTTGCAGAAATACTCATTATACAGAGCAGCATAGGCGTTGTAGTCCTGGGCCTCGCCGGACGTGGTATAGCCCGGCATGTGCAGGTGCTCGGCATTCGGGCCCCATTCTGATGTCCTGGAAACTTTGTCGTAAAGTTTATAATCATTGGCAGTCAGAGCTGCAAGCGCCTGCTTGCTTGTCTGATACGCTTCTTCCCAATGGTTTTCGCTGCCAGCGTACAGAGGGCTGGCCGCAAAAAGCGTCATTCTGGATTTGATAGCCCATGCAAGAGCCTTCGTAACCCTCATGGCCTCACTGCCCGAAGTGATTCTCCAAGGCAGCTGATCGCAGGAAAGAGCCGCATCGCACTCCCTGATGATGAACTGAACGACCTCGTAATAACTTGAACGCTTGGTCTGCGAAAAGTCGGAAGTATAAGTCAGGGGCTCTTCAATGATAGGGAGGCCGCAGCCGAACCACTGCAAGAGTTCCATATAATAATATGCTCTGAGCAAATGTGCTTCTGCAGTCCACCGTGACCTGTCGTCCTCGCTTTTGACATTGGCTTTCTCTATATTCTGAAGGAAGATCCCGCAATTGCGGATCCTTGAGAAATACATCTGCCAATAATTCCTCGATAAGTCTTCCCCACCGACTGCCCAGACAGGGTGGCTCGAAGCAGAGGCATTGCCATCGTAGATCAGCCTGGATGCAGCCCAGTCTACATCAAGGTCATCTGCATCCCAAGCATCGTCACACCAGTTCACAGGGCCGCGGCTCCAGAAGAAGTAGTGCAGTCCCTTATTAGGCAGAGATGAGTAACATGTATTTAAATAGTACATGGTCCTATCGTTGTCTGAGAAGACTTCTTCCAAGGATATGTCCCCTGACGGAGCCACATCGAGAGCATCGGAGCAAGAGCTGAGCAGAAGCGCTAAGCTCATGAATATCGTCATTATTGAATATATCTTTTTCATATTCATAGTTTTCATTAGAAGTTTACATTGACACCGACGCTGACATTCTTCGTGATAGGATAACCGTAGTTACTATTCTGTTCCGGGTCAATGTGGGTGATTCTCAGATGATTCCAATCGTAAAGATTCTGGCCGCTGGCATAGATTCTTAGAGACTTCACGCCAGCTTTCGACAAGAATCTGAAAGGAAGAGTGTAACCAATTTCAATATTCTTGAGCCTCATGAAGGCGCGGTTCTGAATGAAGAAATCGTTCTGCCTATGGCTTACAGCTTGCGCCGTAGAAACAGCCGGATAAGAAATCTTCTCTCCATTCTGCCAGCGTTCCTGCGTCCAGGCATGCCTGGTCCATTCAAAGAATGTTCCTGCCTTCGTATATTCAATGACACCCTGACCGCTGAAATATTTCGAATATTGGCCAACGCCAGAGAAGAGAACATTGATATCGAAGCCTTTTATGTTGGCGCTCAAGTTGATTCCATAGACTATTCCCGGGATGGATGTTGAATATCCGATTGGAGAAAAATCCTTGTCATCAATCTTTTGATCACCATTTATGTCCTTATAGACGAAATCTCCGACTCTAGGCGTTCCAAAAGCATAAGGAAAATAATTGTCAATTTCCTCCTGAGAAGTGAAATAGCCCTTGCCAGGCGAGTTCCAGTCAATTTTGTATCCCCAAGCCTGCCCAAGCCTGAAACCTTCGACACGGTAACGATAGGCATAGTCGTCCGTTCTCATAGGTTCATCGTACTCAATCACCTTATTCTTATTGTAGCCAAAGTTACCCTTGACGCTGAAAGAATAATCTTTATTGAACGTGTGGCTATAGGAAAGTTCTACCTCACAGCCTTTATTGTCCACTTTGCCCATGTTGACTGCCGGAATGTTTCCGGAAGGAACGCCTTGGAACTGAGGTATGGTCTGCCGGTTGATTAGGATATGATCCCTGTTCTCCTTGAAAAGTTCGACGTTCAATCTCAAGTCCTTGAAAAGTCCAAGTTCGAATCCCAGATTGTACTTATGAGCGACTTCCCACTGGATTTGCTTGTTCCCGATTTTTCCTTCGCTGATGGTATGACCGCCAAGGCCTCCAGTACTCGTTCCCCCGCCACTTGCGCTCATGTGATCCAAGTACAGGAATCTCAAATTTCCCATGCTGTCATTTCCAACTTCTCCGTATGAAGCGCGGAATTTCAACCAAGTGACAATTGGATTGTCTTTGAGGAAATTCTCGTTGCTGGCCACCCACCCGATAGAGCCTGCCGGGAAGAAACCGAACCTGTTGTTAGGAGCGAACTGCTCCGATCCATTGTAGCCGAAATTAGCTTCTGCAAGGTATTTGTCTTCATAGGAATATGTAAATCTTGCCGAAGTACCAATCACATTGTAAGGAATTGCTTCCACGCCACCAGTGTCCGTAGTCTCGTAATTTCGCCTATTCGCTAGAACCATGGCCGTAACATTGTGCTTTCCGAAAGTTCTGTCGTAATTTATAGTAGCCTGGGTGTAAATAGTGAAATTACTGAGACGAGAATTGCCGATAGTCATCGATTTGCTCTTATCTTGAAGCAATGAATATGTCAGAGTGTTGTTGGCATAGTCAACATTCGCAGTATAGATTGGCTCTTCAATGCTGCCCTCGAGCAATCCGTAGTTGTAAGTATCGTACGAAATCATGCCGGTGAGGCTCAAGCCTTTCGTGATGAGAGAGCCTAAATCCCAGGTCATGGAAAGCTGCGCATTCAGGTTCTTTCTCTTGTCCTTGCGGAAACCTCGGCGGTTCATGATTTCGAATGCCGTACGGTCAAGATAGTTGTATGAGAGGACGTAGCCATCATCGACTCCGAACCAAGACTTGGTGGTAGGTCCTGGAGAAATCGGCAGAATAGTCTGACATTGATAAATAAGGTCTGTTATCATCCAGTTCGCATCGTTTTTGTACATTGCGCCTACGGCAGGCATGTTCACGTTCTCTGCATACGAAGCCAGTTTGAGGGACGCAGTCAAATTCCTCGCAAGCTGGAAATCCAGGTTGGACCTCAGGCTAAGCCTGTCCATGAAGCATTGCGGATTGTATCCCAGCTTGTCAGGGTCCTCCGTGTTAAGATTGCCGCCCTGATGGATATAGCCAAAGTTGAGGAAGTACTTTACGAAGTCTGTGCCGCCGGAGACATTCACGTTCGCTCGGGTCTGAGGGGTATTTTTCTTGAGGTACATGTTGTACCAGTCATTGTCCGGGTACATGTACAGCCTCATCTTCTTCTGAGTCTCATAGTCAGCGGCAGCAGGATCAAGACCCTGAAGAGGATCCCTGTATTTATTAATCACCTCTTCTGAATAAGCCGGATCGAGTCCATCATTCGTCAAAGCCTCATTTCGCAACTCGCAGTACTCCCAAGAATGCAGTCTCTTTGGAGTCCTTGTGAATGATATCCAGCTCTGATCTACCGTGACATTCAACTGAGGCTTGCCTTTCTGCCCCTGCCTAGTCTGAATGAGAATTACGCCATTGGCACCCTCGATTCCATAAAGGGCGGTGGCAGAAGCATCCTTAAGCACAGAGATGCTCTCAACCTCGTTCATGTCAATGGTTCTGATGTTGTCTCTCTCAACTCCATCAACAAGAACCAAAGGTGATTTTCCATTCAAAGTCGAGGCACCACGAAGATACATCGTGGCGCCATCGACGCCAGGCTGGCCTCCTGCATTCTGCAAGGAAGAAAGACCGGTGACGCGTCCCGCAAGGGCGTTGTCCAGACGGGTAGTAGTAGTCTTTCGCAAGTCTTGCGATGAGACCGTGGCTATGGAGCCGGTCACGGAGACTTTCCTTTGCTGGCCGTAGGCAACCATCACGACTTCGTCAAGGACCTCGGTGTCCGGGACAAGCTTCACGTTGTATTCCGTCTTGGAATCTTTGAACTTCTGAGTCACATAGCCAATGCAGGATACTACGACCACTGCATTGTCCGGGACATTTCCTAAGACGAAGGTACCTTTCTCGTCTGTCATAGTGCCGTTGGTGGTTCTTTCCACGAGGACAGTCACCCCCGGCATAGGCTGGTTATTCTCATCGATTACCTTTCCAGTAATCTTCCGGCCATTCGTCTGAGCCTGAACTAGTCCGGTGCCAGAAGCAAATAGCATCAACACAGCCACTATCATTGCCTGCAAATCATGCAAGCCATGACCTGTACTTTCATTGTGTACTTTCATGCATGAAATTGATTAAATCGTTTTAGAATACGTCATTTTAAATTATGTGCATGCAGGCCATAAACCGTCTGCAAAAGCAAGGTTAATTAAGAAACATTGTGATTAGATTATTATATCAGCTGAGGGAGGAAAGAAGATACGATAAGCACGACAAGGCCAATCACCAATACACTGATCGTCTTCTTCGAGCAGCCCTTCCATTCCTTGAGTATTATTCCCCAAACGTTGGAGAATGTGACATTCAGAGACATAAGGATGCACCAGCTGAAGGCAAGCAAGACTGGAGCATTCTGCAGGAAGCCTTTCCCTAGACTGAGGCCGAAGAACTGCGAGTACCATAATATTCCCGCAAGCGCACAGAAAATCAAGTTATTGACCCATACGCTCCCCTTGCCATAGTCTCCCCACGTCTTGTTCTTTTGATTCTGGAATAAGCAATATACGGCATTTGTCAAGAATCCTCCGAATGTAACTAGCAGGGTCGCCGGGAGAGTTTTGAATATCGGTTTGGAAGCCTCCCAAGAGAGAGGTTCTCCGAAACCTAGGCCGATTGCGAAGCAGGCGCTCATGAAGCCGGCCAGCAGGGCGACCAGAATGCCTTTTCCGAAATTGAAATCCTTGACTGACTCTTTTTTCTTATCGTCATCAACTTCCTTCGTCTTAAGCATTCCAGCCCAGCCAATGATGCCTATTCCGAGAAGCGTAACGACGACTCCTATTATGACAGGAGCAGTCAGGTCTCCGGCTTTGCCGGTGAACAGAGGCGTGAGGATTGTTCCAAGGCCTGCGCAAGTGCCAAGCGCGATGGATTGTCCTAAGGCTACCCCAAGATAACGCATGGAGAGGCCGAAAGTCAAGCCGCCGACACCCCATAGGATGCCAAAGAATATGGTCTTGAACGTAGCGGCAGGATTAGCGGCATATAGGGCGAAAAGATTCTCGCCGGCAGGTACTGCAAGCAAGGCGCCCATCAAAGGGAATACGAGCCATGCGAACACGCCCTGGATTATCCAGTAGGACTCCCAGCTCCAATCCTTAACCTTATTGATAGGGACATAGCTGCTTGACTGGCAGAATGCCCCTATCGCTATTATCAGTAATCCTAAGAATATCATATTACGAATTACCTATTAGACAGGACGGTCTTCTCGTATTTTTCAATCTCAGGGATGAACTCTGTCCCGACAGGAACTTCGTTCTTGTAGTTGAAATAGTCGTAAACAGCGCCGAACGGCAACGACTTGGCCTCTTCAAGCAACGCAAGTCTCTGGAAATACTGTCCCTTATCCTCGTATTTGCGAAGAGTCTTGAGAGGCTCAAGCAGAGCTTGAAGAATGCACTTCTGAGTAGCCCTGGTACCGATTACGTACGCACCTATTCTGTTGATAGACGCATCAAAATAGTCGAGTCCGATGTGGACGCGGTTCAGGGCATTGCAGCGAACGACTTCCTTGAACAAATCCAGAGTCTGATCGTTCATGATAACCACGTGATCGGAATCCCAGCGGACAGGACGGCTGGTATGAAGCATCAGCTCCGGCACGAACAGCAAGAGGGAAGAGACCATGTCGCTGATGTTCTCGGTCTGCTCATAATGTCCGGTGTCGAGGGTGTACATGAGCTTTCTCGTGGAGCAGTAGCCAGCGACGAAATCATGAGAGCCAACCGTGTAGCTTTCGAGGCCGATACCGAAAAGTTTCGCCTCCAGGCAGGTCTTCATGTGATGAAGATCCTCGCTAAGGATATCGTCCAGAGACTCGGCGAAAATCTCGCGGTAACGCATCCGCTCTACAGTCAGGTCTTTCGAGCCGTCATGCACCCAGATGTTCATGATGCAAGGATCCTTCTGTGCCTTGCCCATGGCATCGGCAATCCTGCGGCACCGCTTCGTGTGCTCGATCCAGAAATCACGGATGCCCTTGTCCGGATTGGCCAGGGACAGGTTCCCGCTCTTCGGGTGCGAGAAGGAAGTGGAATTGAAGTCCAGCTTGATCCCCAGATTCTTTGCCCAGTCCATCCAGCTCTTGAAATGCTTTGGCTCGCACTGGTCACGGTCTACGAATCCGTCTTTGAAATCGCCATACACCTCGTGCAGGTTGACGCGCTGGGTTCCTGCCAGCAGTTTCATGACGAACTCAAGGTCGCCGCGCACCTCATCGATGTTGCGAGCCCTCCCTGGGTAGTTTCCCGTGGTCTGGATGCCGCCAGACAGGGCCTCGTTACGCTCAAAGCCAATCACGTCATCTGTCTGCCAGCACTGAAGAGAGATCGGAATCTTCTCCAGTTGCGCAATGGCTTTATCAGTATCAACTCCTAGAGCGGCATAGCGTTCCTTAGCTGCCGCATACGCTTTCTCTATTGATTTTGAATCCATGATTGTAATGTATTGATGAGTTATTTTTCTGGTAAATATGTCTTCGTCTCTATTGAATTGGCTATTATCCGCCTCATTTCCCAGCGATCCTTGACCAAACCGGCAGCTTTCGCCTGAAGCATGACGTTCCCAATCGCAGTACCTTCAACCGGGCCGGCAATGACAGGAATGCCTAATGCATTGGCAGTCAGCGTACTCAGGAGCTTGTTAGCAGAACCTCCGCCTATGACATGCAGTTTCTCGATCTTGAATGACGCAAAGCCTTGTAGCATGGCAATCACATCTACGTATCTCTTAGTAAGGCTGTGATAAATGCAGCTGATCATTTCGCCATCAGTAACAGGCACCCTCTGACCAGATTCACGCAGAGCGGTCTTGATCTCCGCATCCATATCCTTTGGCGCAGCAAAACGAGGATCATCAGGGTTTATAGTGGATGGGAAATCAATCGCTTTCCAGCCCATTTCCTCTATCTGCGCATAATTGTATTTGCGGCCTTCCCTCTCCCAAGTCTTCCTGGACTGCTCCAGCAGCCAGAAACCTGTGATATTCTTGAGGAATCTGGTAGTGCCGTCAATGCCGCCCTCATTAGTGATGTTATATTCAAGAGACTTCCCATTGATGATAGGCGTCGTTGACTCAATTCCCATCAGGCTCCATGTTCCCGAGCTAAGGTAAGCGAACTTTTCATCGGCTGCCGGCACGGCTGCAATAGCAGAAGCCGTGTCATGACCTGCGACGGCAACGACAGGAATCGGCCCCAGTCCCGTCTCATCTTGAAGTTCTTTTTTCAAGACGCCAACCTTTGTGCCCGGCTGAACCAGGTCTAGCAATATGCTGGAGTCGCACCCCAGCCTGTCCAGAAGTGACCTATCCCAATTCCTTGTGCGCGGGTCGATCATGCCGGAAGTAGAAGCTATCGTGTACTCACAGAACTGATTTCCAGTTAGGAAATACGACATGAGATCGGGCATGAACAGAATGTGTTTCGCCTTATGGATTGAAGAAGCCGGATCCTTATGCTGGGCATAAATCTGAAAGATGGAATTGAAATTCATTATCTGCAGCCCGTCCGCATCGTAAAGTTCCGTCCTTGGGATGACCTTGAAAACCTCTTCGGGAATTCCATCCGTATAAGGATCCCTGTAAGCCCTTGGCTCACCAAGGATTCTGCCATCTGACCCTATGCAACCGAAATCCACCCCCCAAGTGTCAACGCCAATGGAACTAATCTCGATGCCCAGTTCCCGGACTTTTCTCAAGGCTGCCTTGAAATGACCGAACAGAGAATCGATGTCCCAGTAATATTTCCCCTCTGATTCCTTGACTCCATTTGGAAATCTGTATATTTCCTGACTAGAAAATTTGTCATCAGAAACAGTGCCTATTATAGCCCTTCCGCTGGTAGCGCCTAAATCAAAAGCTAAGAAATTGCTCCCCATAATATTATAGTGTTATCAAACTTACTCATTATGCGTTATCAACCTTTCCATTTAATGGTTGATGTACAAATATCCATAATTTACGGATATAAATTTTAATACATAATGACATAATTACTTTGAAAATTGACTCAAAAAAGCAATCTTTGCAAAAAAGACGAACTATGCCTTCCCTTCACCTTAAATATCTAGCCGTAAGCCAGTCCGACATAAAATGGGGCACAGCCGTGGATTCGGTTGGTTTTCAAGACATAGCTCCAGGAATGGAATACCCGCCTCAGGGACATCCTCTGACATATTTGTTTTCAACGAGAAAAGGAAGAATCCTGAATGAATATCAGATTCTCTACCTGACGAAGGGCAAAGGAAAATTTTCTTCAGCCACGTTAGGCAAAGGAAAATTCGTTCCTCTTGAGTCAGGGATGATGTTTCTCCTCTTCCCTGGGGAATGGCATACTTATTTCCCTGACATTACAACCGGATGGAAAGAATATTGGATAGGATTTTCCGGAAATTTCGCACACAATCTTGTAAAAAATGGGTTCTTCTCCCCTGACAAGCCGATATTCAAAGTGAATATCCACGAGGACATCGTCAACCTTTACGAGACTGCGATTTCTGTCGCTGAAAAACAGGAGGCCGGCTTCCAGCATGTCCTGGCCGGAATCGTGGACAGGCTGCTCAGCCTAGCATTCTACTACGACAAACAGACGTTCTACAATGACTCGTCAATCGTCAATAAAATCAACGAGGCCAAGATTCTCGTCATAGAGAATTACGCTACGATTTCACCAGAGGAAATCGCAGAGAAGCTCTGCCTAAGCTACTCGTCTTTCAGAAAGTCTTTCAAGGAATATACCGGATTCTCCCCTGCCAAATATATAAACGACGTGAGGATGAACAAGGCCAAGGAACTGCTCACGAACTCCGACATGAGCATCAAGGAAATCTCCTACGCCTCAGGCTTCAACAACCACGATTATTTCTTCACCGCTTTCAGAAGACGCACTGGACAGACTCCCGCAGAGTACAGGGCGCTCACCAAAGGGTTGAAGCTTTAGGGTTATTCATTCGGGAAACAAGAGCCGGAAATCTCGCTCTAATGCAGGCTCTGCCAGTTTTTCCGGAACGAATCTCCAGCCGCCGATCTTTTGCGGCCTGCTGATAAGAGCAGACTTTATCCCACCCTCTGCTTTGATATATTCGTAAAGGATATTCCTGATTTCAGGATAGCGAGCCACTATCTCAAGAGTTCCGGGGTCGATTCCAGCGTCCTTCAGCAGACCTCCGCCGCCGTTGGCGCGATAGGATGTCATTGCGACTGAATATGTTGAATCGGCGCTGAAGGTGCCGCCGTCAGCCAGGCGGCTTATGCTGACACGCTCCCCCTGTGGTTTCGTCACGTCCACTTCGTAAACTAATCCACCCATCGAATCGAAATTGTAGAATCTTTCGGTGAAAGACCAGCCCTTCTGACCAGTCCTAGCATCATCTGATTGCTTAATCTTCAGCAGGCGATCGGAAGGCGAAGACATCGTGTTGATCCAGCGGCTGTAAGAGGCTTCCAGATAATTCTTTATCTGCGCTCCCGTCATATTCGCTATGATCAGCTGATTCTCATAAGGGTAGATTGTGGAAAGGTCACCATAAACGAGATTTCCTGCCGGGATGATTCTATTGTAAGTCAGAGGGGCTGCGATTGAGATTCTGGCAGGGCTGCAACTAAGAGAAACAGCATGCAGGAGGTTCATGTAAGGGCACATTCCGGTGAAGGAATCCTTCGTGACCAGATTGCAGTCCGATGTACCTACTTCAGCTAGAGTAAAGTCTTTCACTTTGACGTAATCATCGTGAAACATGCGAGCCATTGCAGTGTCAACCTTGAATTTGTCCACTGGCATGATTCTGGTTTCAAGTTTCTTCGAGGCAATCTTCCCTGCCTTGATGGTCATGTCGATTTTGCCCTGTCCGACATACCTGCAGTGGCTTCCTGAATTTATCAGCCCGATGTCATCGTTGCAGGTGACGAATGGCTTGTGGTCGTGGGAGCAAATTAAGAAGTCCACTCCCTTCACCGTATTGAAAATATCCATTCCCTCTGATTCCAGCACTTCCCCATTGCCAGAACCTGTCGCCGTGTGACAGGAGACTATGACTATCTGAGGCTTCTCCTTAGCCCTTACCATATCCACATCTTTCTGCACCAAGGAAGCAATGCTCTTGAACGTCATCCCGCTCCATAGGCTCTCGGAGAGCCACTCCTTCATATTCGCATTAGTGTACCCGAGAATGGCTATCTTCAGACCTTGTCTCTCAATTATTTTATATAAAGGGAAATACGGTTTCCCGTCGTCATTCCTGATGGCATTGCCGCCTAGGAATGGGATGCCATACCCATCCAGTTCCTTGGCAACTCTGTCGTAGACTCGATGCCCGGTCTCCACATCGTGATTCCCCACGGTGACTGCGTCATAGCCCATATAAGCCGCCATCCTAGGATAAATATGCGGTTCCAAGGTGTCCACATAATTGTAGTAATATGCTGCATTGTCCCCTTGCAGGATGTCACCAGCATCTACGAGAATCACGTTTTCCGCCCCGTCAGCCTTCCTTACGCTGTCTACTACATACTTCACTGAATATAGAGACTTTTTCACATTGCCTCCTATGTAAGTAGAGTCGAAGTACGCACCATGAACATCGTTCGTAGCAAGCAAGGTGAATGAATATTCTCCATCGGCAGGAGCGTTTCCGCAAGAGGCGAGAGTCGCCGCAATGCAAAATATTAATGACGAATATTTTATATTCATAAGCTAAACTCAAAATATCTTCTTTCGACGCGAGGTTTCTGTTGCTTGCTGATGGCCCTGTCCAGACTAAAAATCAAGGTCAGCTGCTGCTGCCATCCGTCATAATGCTCGTCTGAGAAATGAAATGCCAGCCCTGCTCGCAAAGCGAAGAAGCGTCCGAAATCCTTCTGCCAGTATGCCTCCAGCCTGTCGTAGAAACCGCTATTGTTCCATTTATCCGACCCATTGATTTTGTAGAATGGGCTACCGCAATAAAGGTTTCCGGCATAAGGCTGGCCAATAACGTCCGACAAATCGTAATAAGGCATCTGGCTCATTCCGTAATAAGCATCGTTCAGAATGCCGAATCCCTTGAAATTCAGGCTAGCAGTCAGCATGCCTCCGTAAGAAAGATTGTAGCCGGTATCCCTGAACCTGTCTTGGTTGAAGCCTTGCACATAGCTTAATTTCAGTCCAAGGTCAATCTTGCCTATTCTGTCAACATATGCCACGTAAGGCGTGAATATGGTATTGTCTACGACATTATCCTCAATGGCATCAATCTCTTCAGAATTGGCGTAGTGTAAATAGGCAGCCGCCCAGCCAATCTTGAAGTCCGATTCACCCAAGCCAACGTTCCCGTAGGTGAAAGCCCTGAAAGCCTCTCTTCTGCCCTCGCCATATTTCCCAATCCAGTCAAGCCCGGCCTCGAAATAGCCTTTGCGAGTCGAGACATTCACTAATAGGCCCTCCATGTTATTGTCGTAGAAACGATTCTCTCTGGAGGCGAAAAGCGTCGGCAGCAGTTCAGCCTCGTTCAAAGGAAATTCATCTTTCAAGAGAGCTGCCCGTGAGCCGAAGACTGAATATTTCTTTGGGAAGATGCCAGCACGGCCTTGCAGCCTGCCCCAATCGAACCTAGCGTCTATGGCGTACCAGAAGACGATTTCCCTAAACAAATCGCTGTTGTCAAGGCTCTTGTCATCAATGGAAGTAGGGCGTTCTCCAAAATTCCTCATGATGTCGATTCCACCATGAACGCAATGGCTGACTGAATTGCTCTGATCCAGCCTGAGGCCTAGCAGAGGCGTTAGCCTAGCAGAGTTGAACGTCTGGGAAATGTCGTAACGGTCGTTGCTCACAGCATATTCGCTATTATCCAGATAATACTGGAAATCAACGTCATAGACGAATTTGACAAGGCTTTGTCCTCGCCTTGCCTGCCCATAAGCAGTTACCATGAAGATAAGAGAAATGGCTGTCAGCGTGAATTTCTTCATTTCAAATCAGATAAATTCATTAAAAGCAGAAACAAAGATAAGACAAATTCTTCGCAGAAATATTTGCCACGTAGAAAATATTTCCTAAATTTGCAGTCCGAAATGAAGCAACCGCTTACGGGTCGTTATCAAATGTGCGTAATGTTGCGTAAAATTTATTTAGTCATGGATTTAATGAACATCGTAGAGAAAGCTTTCGCTAACGAGAAAGTTTCTAAATATCCTTCCTTCAAGGCAGGTGACACTGTTACCGTCACCTACAGGATTAAGGAAGGTGACAAAGACAGGCTTCAGAAGTTCAGAGGCGTCGTCATCCAAATCAAAGGAGCAACTCCTCAGACAAAAACTTTCACTGTTCGCAAAATTGCTAGCGGCGTAGGCGTGGAAAGGATTTTCCCATTCCAGTCTCCATTCATCGACAGCATAGAGCTGAATAAGGTTGGTAAAGTCCGCAGGGCTAGAATATACTATCTGCGCAAACTCTCTGGCAAGAAGGCTAGAATTAAGGAGAAGAAGGTTAGCCTGCTCTCAGAGGAAGGAGCAAATGCTCCAGCAGAGGCTTAAGTCAGCAATATGACGGAAGCAATTCCGTTTTTCCGGCCCCTTAGCTTAATTGAATAGAGCATCTGACTACGGATCAGAAGGTTATAGGTTTGAGTCCTATAGGGGTCACTAGAGAGCCCGCCGAGGCATTACCGAAGCGGACTTTATTCAGCGGAAGTAGCTCAGTTGGTAGAGCGTCGGCTTCCCAAGCCGAAGGTCGCGGGTTCGAACCCCGTTTTCCGCTCAATTTCAATATCACTGGGAATATACTGGATGTGCGCTTGCTAGATTGATAGCAAGCGCACATCCAGTATATAATCTAGCGGAGATACCGCATTTTAGGCCTCTGGAAAATTCTGCTTCTTAGGCTCGCCGAAAGGATGGGGCACAGAGAAGCGCGATTGGTTCTGCTGGGCTGGAGCAGGCTCGGCAACAGGCTGCTGAGAAGTTTTCGCAGGCTCAGGCTGTGTTGCAGGCTTCCCTGAATTAGTGAGGCGCGCGAACTCTTCTTCAGAGATCATGTGGCAGTTGCCATTGAACTTGGCGTCCAGTTCCACCTGAAGCCTCTTAATGTGCAAATCACCATTCACAATGCAGGAACCCGATAGCGAAAGGGTGTCCTTAACGAAGAAATTACCCTCAATCCTTCCGCTGAAATCGCAATTATTGCAAATGACGTCTCCTTTGATGTTCGCTTTAGGGCCTACTATCACTCGGGACTGCGAGATGATCTTACCTTCGAAATTACCATCGACTATAATGTCATTAGGTGACTGAATTTCACCTCTGATGGTTGTGCCGGCGGATATCTTGCTGCTTTCTCCAGCGACATTGACGACACTGTTTTCGTTTTGCTTCGGAAAATTAGCGTTCATGTTCTTAATTAATATATACATTAAACTAGGCCTCTGCCATGGCAGTATTTATATTTCTTGCCAGAGCCGCAAGGACAAGGGTCATTCCTTCCAATTTTCTTGCCAGCCACGACAGGCGCATTCGCCTTCTGTTCACCATTTGTACTCAAATCGTTTCGGTTCGTGCGCATCTGGCTCATGTCTGTCTTCCGTTGTACTGGAGGCTGGGCAGGATGAGCCTCATTAGTATCACGCAGAGGAATGAATGCCCTGAGCAGGAATGAGAGCACGTCTTTATTCAAGTCTTCCAGCATGCTGGCAAAAAGGTTGTAGCTTTCCAGCTTGTATACCACCAGAGGATCCTTCTGCTCGTATGCCGCATTCTGAACGCTCTGACGCAAATCATCCATGTCGCGCAGGTGTTGTTTCCAGTGCTCATCTATCTGATAAAGAATGATGGAGCGGCTAAGCGCCTTGGCAATCTCTTTACCTTCAGTGTCGTATGCCTTTTCAAGATCTACGCTGAGAGTCAACTGTTTACGTCCATCAGAAATAGGAATTGCTATGAACTTGTACATATTGCCCTGTTTCTCGTAAATCTGCTTGATGAAAGGATATACCTTTTCTGACAGGCCATCCATTCTACGTTTGTAGACCACCTGCATATGCTTGCAGAGCATATCCGAGATTTCTTCTTCCTTAGCTTTCGAATATTCCTCTGCGGTGAAGCCAAGATCGATTGAAAGCTTGCCCATCACCAGCTCTTCAAACTCCTCGTAGCTAAGACCTTCTGCCCGTTGTGCCAGAAGGGCAGCGGAGTCTATCATCATATTCATGACGTCAATCTCGATCCTTTCGCCAGAGAGGGCATTTTTACGCCTGGCGTAGATAGCCTCGCGCTGGAAATTCATCACGTCATCATATTCGAGAAGCCTCTTACGTATTCCGAAGTTATTTTCCTCAACTTTCCTCTGTGCATTCTCGATAGACTTCGAGAGCATGCCGCTAACCATAGCCTCGTCGTCTTTCATGCCCAGCTTGTCTACCACGCCGGCAATCCTCTCTGAACCGAAAAGACGCATTAGCTTATCCTCGAGCGAAACATAGAATTCCGACGAGCCAGGGTCTCCCTGACGACCGGCACGGCCTCGCAACTGGCGGTCTACTCGACGGCTATCATGTCGTTCTGTGCCAATTATGGCCAGACCTCCGGCCTTGCGCACTTCCGGCGAAAGCTTAATGTCGGTACCACGGCCTGCCATGTTGGTTGCGATGGTCACAGAACTCGTCTGACCCGCTTGAGCGACGATTTCCGCCTCCCGCGCGTGCTCCTTGGCGTTCAAGACGTTGTGCTTGATCCCGCGAAGGCGGAGCATCCTGCTCAGCAATTCGGAAGTCTCGACGTCAGTGGTTCCGACCAGGACAGGCCTCCCAGCCTTAGTCAGTTCCACGACCTTATTGATGACTGCAGCGTACTTTGCTTTCTTTGTTTTATATATCTGATCATCCAAATCTTGCCTGATGACAGGACGGTTCGTAGGAATCACGACCACATCCAGCTTGTAGATGGACCAGAACTCCCCTGCCTCAGTCTCTGCCGTGCCAGTCATGCCCGCAAGCTTATGATACATCCTGAAGTAATTCTGGAGGGAAATAGTGGCGAATGTCTGAGTTGCCGCCTCAACTTTCACGTTTTCCTTCGCCTCGACTGCTTGGTGCAGGCCATCGCTCCAGCGGCGGCCCTCCATGATACGTCCAGTCTGTTCGTCAACGATTTTAACCTTGTTGTCCATGATGACGTAGTCCACGTCTTTCTGGAACATCGCATATGCTTTCAGAAGCTGAATCACGGTGTGCACGCGCTCGCTCTTCAATGAATATTCCTCCATCAGGGCATCTTTCTTTTCCTGCCTCTGTTCCGGAGAAAGGCTCAAGGTGTGCTGTATCTCGGCTATCTGGCTTCCCATGTCCGGCAGCACGAAGAAGTTAGGATCGGATACCGACTGAGCCAAGGCATCATGGCCTTTATCCGTCATGTCAACGGAATGCTGCTGCTCGTTGATGACGAAATACAGCTCGTCAGTGACCTGAGGCATCTGCCTCTCGTTATCTTGCAAATAAAAGTTTTCAGTTTTCTGAAGCAGCTGCTTCATTCCAGGCTCGCTGAGGAATTTAATGAGAGGCTGGTATTTCGGAAGTCCCTTGTAAGCCCTCAGCAACAGCTTTCCACCCTCGGTCTCGTCCCCTTCTGTTATCTTTTTCTTAGCATCGTTCAATATCTGGGTCACAAGAATGCGCTGTTTATTGTACAAAGACTCAACATATGGCCTGAATTCCATGAACTGCTCATCGTCAACGGCTTTCGGCACAGGACCAGAGATAATCAAAGGCGTACGCGCATCATCAATGAGCACGGAGTCGACCTCATCGACAATCGCGTAGTGATGCTTCCGCTGAACCAGGTCCTCGCTCCTCACTGCCATATTGTCACGCAGGTAATCGAAGCCGAATTCGTTATTCGTGCCAAAAGTAATGTCGCAATTGTAGGCTCGCTGACGAGCGTCGCTATTAGGCTCGTGCTTATCGATGCAGTCCACAGAAAGGCCATGGAACATGTACAGAGGGCCCATCCACTCCGAGTCTCGTTTAGACAGGTAATCATTGACCGTGACTACATGCACTCCCTTTCCGGCCAAGGCATTCAGGAACACAGGCAAGGTAGCCACGAGCGTTTTACCCTCACCGGTAGCCATCTCTGCTATTTTACCTTGGTGCAGAACGATGCCACCTATGAGCTGAACATCGTAGTGAATCATGTCCCACGTAATCTCGTTGCCCCCAGCCATCCAATGGTTCTTGTAAATCGCCTTATCGCCCTCAATCGAGACGAAATCGTGCTTGATGCTCAGGTCTTTATCGAAATCAGTTGCCGTAACTTCCACTGTCTCGTTCTGAGCGAACCTGCGGGCCGTGGATTTCATTATCGCGAAAGCTTCCGGAAGAATTTCGTTGAGAGTCTTCTCGATTGCATCGTCCTCATCCTTCACGATCTTATCCGACTCTGTTGCCAGAGCCTCCTTTTCATTCACAGGTATATCCTCATCCAGCTTCTGCTTGATTTCGGCGATGCGCTTCTCGAAAGGTGCTTCGCATTCTCTCAGCTTCGCCCTAAGCTCATTCGTCTTGGCCCTGAGTTCGTCATTAGACAATTTATCTATTGGCCCGTATGCCGCAAGGATCTGATCCAGGATAGGTTTCAGCTGTTTCATGTCCCTGTCCGCCTTTGAGCCGAACAATTTCTTAAGTATTTGTGCTACTGCCATATCTGATTTTAAAGATTAACTGACAAATTTAATGAATATGTCAAAAAATAGCAATTATTAGACCTTTAATGAATGTCCCGAATTCCATGACAAAATGTCGGCATCGCACGAAAAAAGCGGCTAGAGTGCTTCCAGCCGCCTGATTATCAATGAATATTCAATATTCTATCAGAAGAGGTAAGCTACGCCGAAGTAGGCCTGGCCTCTGTGATTCTTGACATCGTCGGAATCCCAACGGTTTATCAGGCCGTAGTCATAACCAACTTTGAAACGAACCATGTCGTAGCAATCAAGAGCGAATCCGCCGCCAAGCATGACATCGAACCTCCTGTAGTCATCATTGTCGAACATGTCGGTTTTGTCGTCGGAACTAAATTTAATGCCCAGGATTTCCCCTGATGTCTTGCTTTTTATTTTATCATAAACTCCGACAGACATCGTAGGCCCTGCGTAAAATCTTCCGACAAGGCCGTCACCCATTTGGAAACCATAATTGAACATGACAGGAACGGTAATGAACATTTGAGTCCTATCGCCTTTTATGTTTGCTTTTCCTAATGTTCCGGAATACCCTAGATTTGAATCACTCTTGGTAACTAGCTGGTAGTTGATTCCCGGAGCCACCCCAATGCCACTCGTTCCAAGTGCGAAATTATAATCAGCTCCCACATAGAAACCATTCAGATTCACATCTTTGATGTTGTCTTTCATTATGTCAGTGGAATTAAGAAAGCCAAGGCCGATTGATGCCTGAGCGAATGCGGTCGTTCCCGCGAGTACCATTGAAATGGTCAGAATAGAAGTTAAAATCTTTTTCATATCGAAAAATATAAAAATGTTATTTCAAACCAGAGAGGTCATTCATCAAATCTTGTGCCTGACTATATTGAGGAAAAATATGCTATATTTGTCGAACTTGTAAGCTACGCCATGACCAATGGCAAAAAATGGATACGGAATGGAGGCATTGAAAAAACTTTTTGAAGAATACACAGGCAGGCATGCGGAATCTGTCGAGGAGCTGAATTCTTCCGGCAGCAACAGGAGATATTTCAGGATAAAAGGCGGCAACACTTCCCTTGTCGGCGTCATCGGAACTAACCGAGATGAGAATTTCGCTTTCATAGACATTGGGCGTCATTTCATCGAAAAAGGCATCCGGGTTCCCAGGGTGATGGCCGTGAGCGATGACGGAATGCGTTATATTCAGGAAGACCTAGGGAATGACCAGCTTTATAACCTTGTCTCCCAAGGTCGCGAAAGCGGCGAGTACAGCTCTTACGAGTGCCGCCTTCTCTGCCATACGATGGAGATGCTCCCTAAGATTCAGTTCAAAGGAGCAGAGGGGCTGGACTGGTCCATCTGCTATCCCGAACCCGAGTTCAACAAGCAGATGGTGATGTTCGACCTGAACTACTTCAAATATTGCTTTCTGAAGGCTACGGGAATGGACTTCAATGAGGTGAAACTGCAAGAAGATTTCGAAAGGCTCCAGGAAGACTTGGTTAAAGAAACCGGCAACACTTTCATGTACAGGGACTTCCAGGCTAGAAACGTGATGATGAAGGATGGGGAGCCGTATTTCATAGACTACCAAGGCGGCAGAAAAGGCCCTATCTACTACGATGTAGCTTCATTCATTTGGCAGGCTCGCGCCAGATACCCGGAGGCTCTCCGGAAAGAGATGGTGCAGACTTACCTGTCTGCCCTGAAAGGATACACAAACGTAGACGAGAACTATTTCCTGAGCAGACTGCGTCTTTTCGTGCTTTTCCGTTCTCTTCAGGTTCTAGGCGCATACGGATTCAGAGGCTATTTCGAAAAAAAGCCTCATTTCCTGGCCAGCGTTCCGTTCGCCCTGAGCAACTTGCGCAGGCTGCTCCAGACCCCATTCGACGAATATCCATACTTGAACGAGATACTCACTAAACTCACCACGATGTCTCAATTCAACGACATCGTGGAAGACAAGCGCTTGGAAGTGAGAATATGTTCCTTCGCCTATAAAAAAGGCATCCCCGCCGACACTACTGGCAACGGCGGAGGCTATGTATTCGACTGCAGAGCAATAAATAATCCCGGCAAATACGAACATTACCGCCAGTTCACCGGCTTGGACAAAGAGGTCATCAAGTTCCTTGAAGACGATGGCGGAATCGCGAAGTTCCTAGATAGCGTCTACAAACTGGTTGACACTCACGTGAAGACGTATATCGAGAGGAAGTTCACTCACCTACAGGTCTGCTTCGGTTGCACTGGCGGACAGCACCGCTCAGTGTATTGCGCAGAACATCTGGCACAGCATCTTTCCGAAAAATTCGACATCAAGATAACGATAATGCATCGCGAGCTTGACATCGAGAAAATACTTTAGGACGTGAAAGCAATGATCTTCGCCGCCGGCCTTGGCACCAGATTAAGGCCGCTGACAGACAAAACGCCAAAAGCTTTGATTGAGATTGGCGGAAAGCCTCTGCTATATCATGTGGTGGAAAAACTCAAATCTGCAGGCATAGATGAGGTGGTAGTGAACGTTCATCATTTAGCCGAACAGATTACCGATTACATAAAGTCACAAAATGATTTCGGAATTAAAGTAGACATCTCCGACGAGAGCTATCTGCTTAGAGACACGGGCGGCGGAATTTCCTATGCGAGGGACTTCCTGGAGGGCTCCTCTTTTCTGGTTCACAATGTTGACATAATCTCTGACCTTAACCTGAATTGGTTCATCTCGCAAGCCAGGCCAGACGCTCTCTCGAGCATCCTGGTCAGCGAGCGCAAGACTCAGCGCTATCTGCTATTCGACGACGAGATGAGGATGGTCGGCTGGACGAATCTAGCAACAGGCGAGGTAAAGACGCCTTTCTATGGCTTGAATTTATCGAAATGCAGAAAATACGCCTTTGACGGCATTCATTTCATCTCCGATGGCATATTCAAAGTATTCGATGACCATGGTTGGAACGGGAAATTCTCTATCATGGACTTTTACATAAGAGAATGCAAGGCAAATGTCATTCATGGCATAATCCCTGAGCATCTGAATATTCTAGATGTGGGGAAAATGGAAACCTTGCCGAAGGCAGAAGCAATGATTAAGAATATAACACACATTAATATATAATATCTATGGCAAAAGGTAAATTTTGGGCCGATTTCAAGGCCTTCGCGATGAAAGGAAACGTCGTTGACATGGCTGTCGGCGTAGTTGTAGGTGCCGCATTCGGCAAAATCGTAACCTCCCTGGTGAATGACCTGATCATGCCTCTGGTAGGCGAGCTGATTGGCGGCTTCGATTTCCAGAATCTCAAGGTCGTGCTGCATAAGGCGGTCATGGATGGAGAGACAGTCGTTAAACCTGCAGTCACATTGAACTACGGCAACTTCATTCAGGAAACAGTGAACTTCCTCATCATTGCATTTTCCATATTCCTTGTCATCAGGGGGATAGGCAAGGTGTACAAGAAGAAGGAAGAGGCACCTGCTGCTCCTGCTCCAAAGCCAGATGACGTGGTCCTGCTAGAGGAAATAAGGGATATTCTTAAAGAGCAGAAATAGTTTCCTCACACAGCAGACAGGGAGGACATAAACTGCTTAGGCGATTGTCCTGTCGCCTTCTTGAAGTAATTTCCGGAAAACGACGCATTTCGGAAATTAAGGCTGTTGTTGACTTCCTGAACTGTCAGGCCTCCATTCCGGAGCATGATCTTTGCTTCCCGGATGACATATTCGGCTATCCAGTCCTTAGCATGCCTCCCTGACTCTTTCAGAATCAGCTGGGCGAAATATTTCGGCGAGATGAAAACCTTGGAAGCATAGTAGGAGACGCTCCTCTCCTCCCTGCAATGCGCGCTCAGCTCGGATAGGAAACGGTTCATCACTCCATTCTTATTCCACTTCCCTATGTCCGGAATGCTTTCCTCTAGCATGGAGATTTTTTGAGCGACCAAGGAGCTGAGTAACATGAGGGAGCCTTGGACCGAGTCTTCCTTGAACGGATTGTTTCCTGCCCTCCCAGTTATGACATCGCACAGGAAGCCATAGATTGTCGTGGCGATTACCATTTCATTTTGGCTGCCCTCCAGCACGTATGGATGAATGACATGGCTGTGGATCATCATGAAGCTGCTGTCATCATCTTCGCTCAAGAATCTATCCGCAGAAAAGACAAACGTCATGGCTTTGAATCCTTCCTGCGGAAGGAAGCCTTCCAACACATTGTGGGGATTGATGAGGATGGCTTGCGAGGCCTCCAAGATATATCTCATGGAGCCAATATCATATATCGCAGAGCCAGAGCAGCATATCTGGAATATCATGAGATTCGTCTTCAATGGAAAAGATTCCTTTAGCCCTGTGAAAAAGAAGGAATCGTGTTCCTCTCCGCCGCTTATGTTATCGTAAAGGAAGAATTCATCTTGGTAATTCAAGACATCTGGCATCACCCTGATGCTGCCTATGTCTAAGACATTCTGATTGACCATATATCAAATTTTAGCCAAAATAAGAATTTTAGGTCAAATCCCGCAAAATATTCCGCAAACAAAAATTTTTTCGGAATTTTATGCAAGATTTCAATGTACATGGATTTAATAAGCGTGTGTTAAAATTAATGATGAAAGATTAAGTATGACTATGAAAAAATATATTTCAAAATTTTTGCTGCTCCCTATGATGGCGGCAATTCCATTCTTTGCATCTTCCTGCCTTAACGACGATGATGACTCCGGTATCTACTACGACCCTTCCGTGGGCCCTTACAACGCCTTGGTAACAGTCAAAATCGCCTCTGACGGAAGCAACTACTTCCAACTTACTGACTCCACTATCGTGATTCCTACCAACATGAGTGAAGTCATGAAAGAAGAGACAAGGGCCCTATGCTATCTGGATTATGAAGAAGATTTCACGAAGAAGGATACGGTCAAAGCCTCTGTCAAAACATTCAAGAAGGTCCTCACCAAGAAAGCAGTCTTGCAGGACTCTGACGAAGGCAAAGTTGCCATCAACCAACAAGATCCTGTCGAAATATTAAATGACTGGACGACCGTTTGCGAGGACGGGTATCTGACATTGCATTTCGCCGCTCAGTGGGGAAACGCAGGGGCCTCTCACATCCTGAATCTCGTAAAGATTTCCGACGACCCAATGGCATTCCGATTCTGCCATGATAAGAATGGTGACTACGGGACTGAATGGGGCAATGGAATCGTCGCCTTCAACTTGAGAGATTTCTTTCCAGAGGTAAGTGCTAAGGATGTTTCTTTTACCCTTCAGTGGCTTTCATACGAGGGCGAAAAGAATGTGACATTTAAATATCCTGCTAAAAGATAGAGTGACTCTGCTGACCAAAGAGAACGAGCGCTCGCTTGTCGAGCGTGCGAAAAGTGGGGACAGGCTTGCGATGAAGCAGATTTACGACTGCTACTCGAATTACCTTGCCGCCACTTGTTCTCGTTTCCTGCCCGATAAGGCGGAGATGAAAGACGTTCTCCAGGACAGTTTCATCAAGATATTCTCTTCTTTAGACAAATTCGCTTATAGAGGGGAGGGATCGCTGAAAGCTTGGATGAGGCAGGTCGCCGTGAATGAATCGCTGAAAGTACTCAGGCGGAGGCGAAGCAAAGTTGGGAGCGCTATTTCCTACACTTGGGACCAGCCAGACATCGAAGATGAAAGTGACGATGAGCCTGACATTGGAAATGTCCCGGAGGAAGTGATTCAGAATATGATAGAGGCGCTGCCAGATGGCTACAGAACGGTAATCAACCTCTACGCTTTCGAGCAGAAAAGCCATAAAGAAATAGCCTCGCTGCTAGGAATCACGGAAAGCACGTCAGCATCGCAGCTGCACAGAGCGAGAGCGATATTAGCGAAGGAAATTAATGAATATAAACGTAAAAACGGAGATGCCTTATGAATGAAGATTGGTTCGGCAAGCTGAGGGATAAGATGGAGGATTATGGAAAATCCGCCCCCGAAGGTTTGTGGGATGAAATCGAGGCATCCCTTCCGAAGAAAAGACAAGTGGTCTCTCTCTCATGGGTTTGGAAATCGGTCGCAATAGCTGCAGCTCTGGTAATCGGAGTTTTTGCCACAGTAAGAATCGGTCATCGCCATAATGCTCCTGCGGCAATCGTAGCTCAGGCTGAGAAAGAGACTACAGACGTTAGTAAAGCAACCGCAAAGCAAGAAACGGCAGAAGTTGTGAGCGTTGCCGAAGACTCACAAGCGAAGAAACTGCTGCTGGCGTCAGTCCAAAAGCATCAGCGTGGAATGAAAGAAGAAACTATCATTCCACAGGATATTCCTTCATCGTCAAGCGCCGAAGAAACCTCTGCAGAAAGGAAGGAAGACCTTTCCGAACAGAAACTCGATGATAGCGAGTCAGGAGACGAAGATAAGGCCGAAGAAGAAGAGGCCCGGAGAACAGAGGAATTCTTGCGCAAGGCAGAAGCCGAGGATAGGGCTGTGAAAAGAACGGCCCATCCTGTTTCCGTTGGACTGTCAATAGGTTCAGGAGCGACCGAAAGCAATTCATCAGGAGTTTTCAACACGATGATGTTCGATGCTGGCAAATCCCCTTATTCTGGCAATAAGATCGACGGAATAGCTACCAGGGCCGTAACAAAGGATGTCGCAAGAGAGAATATTTACGATGATGCCAGCCATAAACGCCCCGTGAGAATGGGAATCATGGTGAATTATCCGCTCAGCAAGGTTTTCGGAATAGAGTCCGGGATTAATTATTCCATGCTCAACAGCACGTTCACGACGACTTCATCAAGAACCGAGACTGAAGATTCTCAGAAACTGCATTATATCGGCATTCCAGTGAACGTGACGGCGAATATTCTTAATACGAGATACTTCCGCATTTATGCCATGGCTGGAGGAATGGGAGAGAAGTGTGTTTCCGGCAGGGTTACCACATCTGTCCGCGACGAAAAGGCCGGTAATGTCAGGACATCTAAGAAAGATCTTGACGTTGAAGGTCTGGAGTGGTCAATTAATGCCGCCGGAGGCCTCCAATTCAACATTACCGATTTCGTTGGCATCTATGCCGAGCCAGGCGTCAGCTATCATTTCGACAGCAACTCAAGCGTGAACACGATTTACACCGACCGGCAGTTCGATTTCGCATTCAATTTCGGAATAAGGTTTTCCCTGAATAAGCGTCGTTAGCGTGCATTGTGGGAGACGCATGCTGAGGGTTTCACAAGGCTTAAAGCACACTCATTTTCACTGCCGCATTTATCTCGACGCCCTTATCTTTGCGGTCATATGCATAGCCTTCGGCGTTATACATTTTTTCGGTAGGAACCATCTTGCCATTCTTCCTCACGAAGAAAGCGCTATGATCGACATTTGCATCCATCTTCTTGAGCTTGAATTTGTTCATGTCCATGCCCGTGAAACCATTAAGGATATCTAGTTCTTTCTTGCTAAGCTTGTACCCGAATGGGATATTCGCATGAACCTTGACGTTCTGGTAATAGCTTTTGACGCTGTAATCCTTCATGTTAATTCGAAGAGTCACGTCATGCTCTGCCTTGACTATGCCGATGAAGCGCTTCTTGTCATAATAGTGAAGCAGATACTCATCGTCGCTCAGCTTGTTTATGGACCAATCATCCACGTCTTTCGAGAAGTCATCGAACATGAGCAAGAACCATGACGGCCACATATTCCCGAGACCTTTCACGACATCTTTACTGTCTAGCCTCTGAACATGCTTTTCCAGAACGTCCTCATCAGAAGCCTTCTTAGCTGCGCTTTTGACATCCTTGCTGTCTATGTCATTGGAACTTAACTTTTCGAGATATTCTTCAGTCGTAGGCCCATCATTCTTTGAAAGCTTCTGAGCGGACGAATCTGCTTGCGCCGATTTCTTAGCCTCATATTCAGACCTCATCCCTTTCAAATAACTGTCTATCTTTGGATCTACGTTATATTTATGGATGGAAGTCACGAATTTTGTCTTGACCGGGAATGAGCCGTCTGGCGTCGGGGTTTCAGTGACAATCCCGACATCCTGCTCCACGCCCATGATTTTTTCATTATTCTTAATGTAGGAATCGGCTTTTATCTTGTACTGCCTAACCTCTTCAGGGAAATCCTGCTCCAGTTTCTGGCCGACGAGTTTCAGAAGATTGCTGACCTCTCCTTTCTTGCTCTTGCCCTTCTTCTCAGTAAGCCTCGCCTCTGTCAGCTGAAGAGGCTCACCCTGAAGCTTGAATTTAAGAATCGCTGAAGGCCCGGACTTCTCAATCCAGCCATAGAGGTTATAAACAGAATTCCGGCTCTCCGTATAGCCGATGAAAGAGACTACGAGAGTATCGCGATAATATTTGTCGTAATCTACCGCGAGCTCGAAATTTCCATTGTCGTCAGTCACGGTTCCGACGTTAGGGTCACTCTGAATATATATGCACGCATAAGGAAGCGGCTGCCCCTTGTCGTCAACGACGAGACCTTTTATGTCCATGGCTGAAGCCGAAACACAAAGCAAGGCTGAGACGATAACTGCAAAGAAATTCTTCATGGTCATAATGTTTTGTTCAGGCTAACTGCAAAAATCATGAATTTTAATTATAAATATTCGATGTCGTAGTCATAATTCCACAAATTGAAATAGAGATTGCCCTGTTCCCATTCGACTTCGCCTCTCTGGAAATCGACGGTCTCGCTGCGAGGATAATTCTTCGCAGGGGACATTTCCCTGCCGAAATCGGTGTTCACTATCATCCTGTAAGGCTCTATGCCACCCAGAAAGAAATAGCCGCCGTAAGGTGTTACGCCGAAGCTCTGATCCACAGGCACCCAGCCGTAACCTTCGAAATAGGCCTCGCACCAGTCATGCAGATTCTTGTCTCCAGGGTGCATCATGAAGCCGCTCTGCCATCTTGTCGGAATGCCTTTGGCACGACAAAGCGTCATGAAAAGAAGCGTCACCTGGCCGCAGTCGCCATGGCCGGACGAGAGGACATATTCAGGGATATTCTCAATAGTGGAATATTCCCTGGCTGATGCCCAAGGAAAGGTTTTATCTATCCATGAATATATTGCCTTCGCCTGAAGGTAAGGGTTCTCTATGCCCGCCGTCAGGGAGTCTGCGGTGCGGCGGATCCTTTCAGTGAAAATCAGATGTTTCTCACGCTCGGCAGTATATTCCTTATATTCAGGAGATTCGGTGTTGTATGGCAGCACCTTGGACGAGTCGATCGGATGCCATTCGCCGCAGGAAACATATTCAAAGACTTCATAGAATGTCACGTCCTTCCATCTTTGCGCTTCGGCTTCCATGTACAGGCTGCCGTGGGCGCACTCAGGGTCGGAGAAAATGATCTTGTCTTTCGAATATGGCACGCCATTCACTCCTGCCTCGATGAATTTCACGTCCGTCTGCCGTCCCACATCGCTCCTGGGATAAGGCAGCCAGCAGCGAAGATGCTTCCCCGGACGCAACGTATTCGCTGGCACGGTGAGCCTGTACGTTACTCTCATGCGCTTTGGCAGAGCATAATAGGGGTCTGGCTTGCCGGCGGCAAGATTATCTTCGACCGCTTTCTCTATGACAGGAATAGTTTGGGAATCGATGATCTGATGACCTTCCAAGCCGCTCGAGCTGTCTTTCTCAGCTTTCAGGGCCGCCAGTTCCGGGACAATCCTGAAAAGGTTCGGAGCAGCGCTGTGGAAATACATCCTGCGCTTGCCGATGACCATCGACTCCAATTTGCCAGACTTCGTCCAATCCTCTATCTGAGCATCAGTGACATCAGGGATATATTCCTGAATATAATTTTTGACATCTTTCTCCGTCCTGTCGAAATCAACGGCATACCTCTGGCTGAGGTCCCTCTCCCAAGAATATTTGTGCCTCATCTGCCTGGGAAGCCAGATGTTCAATGCTAGAAGAATAGCTACTGCCGTCCAGAGAGCTATCTCGCCTTTTTTCATCTTTGCCATGTTACAAAAGCTTTAATCCTATGCCAGGCCTGTCCGGAAGGGTTATCTTCCCGTCCACGACAGTCATTCCCTCGAAACGGTCGTTGCTAATCAGCAGGTTTCCGTCCAGATCGGCGAAATCCACAGCTGGAGACAGCTGGGCTGCCGCTGAAACGGCGCAAGAAGTCTCGGTCATGCAGCCGACCATCACCTTCATGCCCTCGGCACGAGCGTAATTCAGCATTTTCCAAGCCTCCCTCATGCCTGTGCACTTCATCAGTTTAATGTTGATGCCGGCATAGGCCCCCCTGATGGAAGGTATATCCTTAAGCCTTTGGATGGCCTCATCTGCGAAGATGGGCACAGGGCTGCGTTCGGTAAGCCATGCATTGTCGTCGAGACGCTCCTTCGGCATCGGCTGCTCCACCATGACGACTCCATGCTCTTTCAGCCAGAAGATTTCGTCCAAAGCCTTTTCCCTGTCTTTCCAGCCTTGGTTTGCATCCACTGCGACCGGCAGGTCGGTTACCTCACGAATGGCCCGGATCATCTGCTCATCGTTATCCAAGCCAACTTTCACCTTGAGAATCTTGAACTTGTCTGCGCACTCCGTCGTTTTCTCACGCACGACATCCGGAGCGTCGATGCCAATGGTGAAGGTCGTGTTAGGCGTCTTGCCCGGGTTCAGTCCCCAGATTCTGTACCAAGGCTCACCCATAAGCTTGCCCACGAGGTCGTGCAGTGCGATGTCAACAGCAGCCTTAGCCGCCGTATCGCCTTCACCTATGCCATCCACGTATGTCAGGATATCGTCTGTCTGGAAGGGATCCTTGAACTGCTCCAGATTCACTTTTTGGAGGAATTTCGTGACAGTCTCCACGCTCTGCCCCAGGTAAGGCGGCATGGAAGCTTCGCCATACCCTGTGAATCCGTCATACTCGATCTTGACCTGCACGTCAGGAGTCGTTTTCCTTGAATATGATGCCACCGTGAACGTGTGCCGCAGCTGCAGTTCATAAGGCTCGAAGCTTAGCCTCATCCTGGCACCGCCATTCATATTCACGTCATATGGCCTTGGAACATTATCATTCGTAGAATTACCACACGCAGAGGCAATGTTGGCAGTTCCGATGGCCGCAGTGGCTAGCCCAGCAGTCTTTATGAAATCTCTCCTTCTCATAAACTAGAATTTGGCTTTCCAAGTTAAAGAAAAATTCGCAAGAAGCGAAGATATTTATTAAATTTGTTTTCCGTCAGTAAATATGGCCACATGAACTTAAAGAAAATCCTTCTTTCCCTGACATTCTTCCTGCTCCCGCTGATTCTGGGCGCTCAGGAGCTAAAATTCGCCTTCCTGACAGATTTGCACTATTCAGAAGGCAGCAAATCTATCACAGACCTACGCCAATGCATCAAGGACGTGAACAATCTCGAAGGCCTGGATTTCGTGCTCTTCGGAGGCGATCTGACTGATTTCGGGTCGGATGAAGAAATCGCAGCAGTGAAGAACATCCTCGATTCCCTTAAATACCAATATTATGTCGTCGCTGGGAATCACGATGCCAAATGGTCGGAAAGCGGATGCGACACCTTCAAGAAGGTATTCGGCTACGAGAATTTCGAGTTCGAGCGCAAGGGCTGGCGGTTCATAGGATGCAACTGCGGGCCGGACATGAGAATGGCTCCGGCGCTCATCCCAAGGGAGAGCATGGAATGGCTGCGAAGCCTGAAGCCTGGCGAAAAGACTATCTTCATAAATCATTACCCTCAGGACACTTCCGTCCTGAATTATTTCGATGTCACGCGTGAGTTGAAGCGAATCGGCACGCAGTTCGTCATTGGAGGGCACTGGCACCGGAACGTGGCCATGAACTACTCCGGTCTGCCTGGGATTCTTGGCCGCTCATCCCTTTCTGCCGGAAAGGTTCCTGGCTACAATTTGATAACGATAGACGATGGCCACGTGAAGGTATCGGAGATGAGGGTTTTCGGGGACATGCATGTGCAGCTTGAGCCTTGGTATCAGGCTGATCTAAAGCCGGTGGCAGACACAGTAACCTACGATGCGAACGGGCTTCCGAGCGATTATCCTTGGATGCGCTTCGACGTGAATGACGGCTCAGTGCAAGAAGCCTGGAAAATCCAAGAGAAGGCAAACATTGCCTCTGGCTTCGCCGTAAATGATAAATATGCCTTCTATGCCACAGAATCTGGCATGGTGAAATGCGTGTCGCTAAAAGACGGAAAACAGAAATGGGCTAAGAGATTCCCAGGCAAGATATTCTCGACGCCTGCCTTAGATGGGAAAATACTAGCATTCGGTTGCGCTGATGGGAAAATATACGCCCTGAATGCCAAGAACGGCAGGCTGAAATGGAAGCATGAGGCGAAGAAATCCGTACTTGGAAGCCCTGAAATACGGAATGGAATTGTCTATATCGGAAGCTCCGACGGTGTGTTCAGGGCACTGAACGTGAAGAATGGGAAAAGCGTCTGGGAATATGCCGGCGTGGATGGCTTCGTGGAATGCAAGCCATTCGTGGATGGGCAGCAGGTAGTATTTGGCACATGGGCCAATAAATTATATTCATTGGACCCTTCTACAGGCTCGCTCCAATGGGTATGGAGATGCGCCAAGCCTTCCAGGATGTACTCCCCTGCCGCTGTATGGCCAGTGAAAGCCGAAGGCAAGATATTCATTGCCGTTCCTGATAGAAGGCTCTATGTCATTGACGCTTCTTCCGGAAAGGAAATAAAGCATTTCGATGGCATCGCCAGGGAATCTGTTGGCATTTCGCAGGATGGCTCCACCGTGTATTGCAAATCTATGTGGCACACTCTTACTTCCATTGACGCTAAGTCTTTGAATATTAAATGGCAGGCCGAAACGGGGACCGGGTATGACATATCTCCGGCTTCCATAACGCAATGGGGTGGAATAGGGGTAGTCATGCCTACCGACAAGGGCAACATAGTCTGCTTCGACTCCAGGACAGGCCGCAGGAAATGGGCTCACAAGATATCTATCGCCCTCGTTAACCCTATGACCACGACTCGTGAAGGCCATTTACTGGCATCGACTATGGACGGAACAGTTATGCTAATGAAAATCAACCAATTATATTAATCATGGAGAAAATAGCTATCATATCATTTGCGCTTATGGCAGCCATGCAGCTGTCTGCGAAAAACTCTGAGACGATGGAGCCGTGGCAGGATCCTAACGTGTTCGAGGAGAATAGGATGCCTATGTCGGCCACTTTCACGACCGACCAGCAGCAGACTCTGTCTCTGAACGGGGTTTGGAAATTCAAATGGTACGATTCCGTCGGGCAGCAGGCCAAGGGATTCGAGGCCGTGAACTACAACGATTCCAATTGGGATTCTATGCCAGTGCCAGGCCTTTGGGAACTGAATGGCTACGGGGATCCGGTTTATCTGAACGTAGGCTATGCCTGGAGAGGGAATTTCGAGAATAACCCTCCTTACGTTCCTACCGAGCACAATCATGTGGGACAATACCGTCGAACCTTTACTGTCGATAAGGCATGGATAGGCAAGCAGATTTGTCTGTACATCGGCTCAGCTACTTCCAACGTTCGCGTGTGGGTGAATGGAAAGATGGTGGGATATTCGCAGGACAGCAAACTGGAGGCCAGGTTCGACATAACCAAATATGTTAAGGCGGGGGAAAACTTGATTGCCCTTGAAATATTCCGTTGGTGCGATGGGACATACCTTGAGGATCAGGACTTCAACCGATTCGCCGGCATATCTAGAGACGTTTACGTCTACACTCGCGAAAAGGACCGCCTGGAGGATGTGAACATCGCCGCAGACATGAATGGGAAATATTCAGTGAAGGTTAAGACTGCCGGCAGAATAAGCCGCGTGAGGGTCAGCATCCTTGACAAAGACGGCCGCGAGGTTGCATCAGGCGAGACAGTTCCTTCGAAGAACGCGGCCGAGATCGCCGGGAGCGTATCTTCTCCGGAGCTCTGGAGCGCCGAGACTCCTAGCCTCTACACCCTGAAGGTCGAGGGTCTTTCGAAGGCCGGAGTCGCCGAGAGCACGTCGCTTAAATTCGGTTTCAGGACAGTCGAGATTAAGAATGCCCAGCTGCTGGTCAACGGGCAGCCGGTGCTCATAAAGGGGGCTGACCGCCACGAGATGAACCCCTATAAAGGCTACATCGTGTCCAAAGAAGACATGATCAACGACATCCGCATAATGAAGAACTTGAACATCAACGCAGTGCGCACCTGCCACTACCCAGATGAGCCGCTATGGATAGCTCTTTGCGACGAATATGGAATATACCTGGTGGACGAGGGGAACATTGAATCTCACGGAATGGGCTATGGTGACAAGACTCTTGCGAAGAGGGAGGACTACAAGGCCGCTCATCTCTCTCGTGACCAGAGAATGGTACTCAGGGACATTAATCATCCTTCCGTGATAATCTGGAGCCTTGGAAACGAGGCTGGCGACGGTCCTAACTTCACGGCCTGCTACCAGTGGATCAAAGGACATGACAGCACCAGGCCAGTGCAGTACGAGAGAGCGCAAGGTGGGGACAACTCAGACATACAGTGCCCTATGTACGCTTCCCCGGACTGGTGCGAGAAATATGCGACATCCAATCCTACGAAACCTCTCATTCAATGCGAATATGCCCATGCCATGGGTAATTCCATGGGTAATTTCAAAGAATATTGGGACCTCGTCAGGAAATATCCTGCATTCCAAGGCGGATTCATCTGGGACTTCGTGGATCAGGCACTCTGGTGGCCGGTAAGTGAAGAAGGCACTGACCATGTGTTCCGCTTTGGAGGCGACTGGAACGAATATGACCCTTCGGACGGATCGTTCGACTGCAACGGAGTGATTGCGGCGGACAGGAGCCTGCATCCTCATGCCTACGAGGTTCGCTACCAGTACAGGAATATATTGACTTCATACGCAGGAAACG
Organism: uncultured Bacteroidales bacterium; assembly: GCA_900316045.1. Lineage (GTDB taxonomy): Bacteria > Bacteroidota > Bacteroidia > Bacteroidales > UBA932 > Cryptobacteroides. The sequence goes on from ONBM01000008.1 coordinate 66,657, forward strand.
GAAACATAAAGGTTTATAATGAGAACTTCTTCAAGGATCTTAGCCAATATTATATCTCTTGGATTCTCGAAGAAGACGGCATCGCTGTTGCGAATGGCACTGTCCAGAACATTAACGCAGGGCCTCAGCAGACTGTAACCATTAATCTGGGACTGCCAAAGATAAATACTGACAAAGATCTGTATCTCACTGTCCGCTACATTCTGAAGGCTCAGGATGGACTGCAGAATGCTGGCGACGAGGTTGCCTACGACCAGATGGCAATAAATGAAAGCAAATCCCCTGCGTTCGCGGCTGGTTCTGCTGCCATTGCAGGGACAGAGGTGACATACGTGCATGAAGGTAATTTGAACACATTCTCTGGCTTGTTCAACTTCCCTGGCTGTGAAACCTACCGTGCAGCTGGCTGGGTAGCAGTGTTCAACCAGAAATCCGGCGCTCTGGAAAGCTACAAGATTAATGGAGCGGAGATGCTTAAGGAACCTCTCTTGCCTCAGTTCGGCAGGGCCGTCAACGAAAACGACATGGGAGCAAGGCTGAACGAGAGATACAAGGTATGGCTTTACCCTGAGTTCAAAGTGAAGAATTTCACCGTTAAGAAAGTCGAGGCGGGATATTCCGTGGTCACTGAGTATGAGCCTGTCGCTGATGGCGCTGCTGCAGTCACCGTGGCATATTCAATCCTTCCGGATGGCAGTATTTCTGGCACCGAGTCAATGAAGGATGCCGGCAATCTTTCAAAGGCGCCTGACCTCTTCCGTTTCGGAATGCAGTTCACGATGCCCGGGAAATATTCTGTGGTAGATTTCTATGGGAAAGGTCCTTGGGAGAACTACTGCGACAGGAATTCAGCTGCATTGGTAGGTCGCTACGTCCAGAGCGTCAACGACCAGTATCATTACGGTTATGTCCGCGCCCAGGAATCTGGCACCCATACTGAACTTCGTTATTTGAGGGTTCTCGATGGCAACGGCACGGGACTGGAGATCTCCGCCAACACCAAGTTCTCTGGTTCAGTTCTTCCGTTCTCAATGAAAGAACTTGACTGCACCCTGAATGGCACACCGCACAGAGCCAATAAGACTAACGGCCAGAACGGCGCTGCCTTGCACTCCCTTAGTTTGAAGAAACTCTCTCATGAGAACGACAGGATGAATGGCAAGACCTGCGTGAATTTCGAACTCATGCAGATGGGCGTGGGCGGAATCAATTCCTGGGGCACCCTGCCTCTTGAGCCTTACAGGATTCATGCTGCCGAGCGCGAGTTCCACTTTGTCATAAGGCCGGTGGATAATTAACAGACCCTAGCTTTAATAATCTATAAGAAGGCTGATTTCTTGGCATGGAATCAGCCTTTTTATTGATTCGTTCTATTCAACGACATTGATTACACGAGTCACTAGACGAATCTTCGAGTAGATTGAACGACGCTCATGCACCTGCCTGTTCCTCAGTCCATCGATCAGCAGAATCATAAATGCGGATCACTATGCCAGGCGCTGAAATGTCTCCTGGAGTAGCAGCCATCGTACCTATTCGATTCAATACCTCCCCTGGAATTGCTATTCCTTTGTCCGTTATCGAAACAGCTTTTGAAATATCCACTGCTTTATCCCCAGCCAAATCTTGCGCAAGCACTCTGAAGACCTTTCCTTTTAGGCCATCTGCCTTGAGTGTCAATGACCCAAAGACACCAAATACGCCGATAGGTCTATAAATGTCATCTATATCAATGCTCACGTTCACGGCTTTAGCAATTCTTTCGCGACCGATTCTTCGCGGAAGCGCAGAAACAGCAGTTTCTCCGTCGGGATATCTGCTGCACAGAAGATAAGGACGATCAGCAGTCATATCATCTATCTCAGGGATAGACATATTACGGCTTACTCTGGCAGGAGCACTAGCTATAACGGTATCTCCGACTTCATGCTTAACCCAAGATTCACCCTCACCATAAACCCATCTATCCGTAAGTCGCTGACCGTCAATCTTAACATCGGACTGCACTCCGAATGCCTCAGCAATTCTGCTCCATCTTACAGCCCTGACGACCTCATCAAGCCTGAGATAAATGTCCTTGTACTTAATCTGCGAGATTGTATTGAAATCATTGCCGCTGACATTCAATAGCGGATGGCGCATAATACCCATGGTACAGCCCAATCCTGCTGCAATGTATGCCTCATCTTCGCAATTGACAAGCCCTTTTACCCCATCTTCAGCCTTGAAAGAAAGCATTCTGGAAACACGGTCAATCGTCAAAGGCACCGAAATCACATCATCGACATCGTATGTACGATATACATCGCTGAAGGTAACATACGGGCGAAGATTCTCCGTAGGAGTGGGTCCGATGCATGGCGCATGCTCAATCCAAAGTTCAGGAGCATACTTCTTTCCAAGCGCAGTCATATTCTTGCGATACGCTGCATCATGTTCCTTCTTCCCCCAATCAACCTTCAGATAACCAACCCCTGCTTTTCCAAAAGTCGAGAGCCTGTCTGTCCAGAACTCATCTG
>ONBM01000073.1 GCA_900316045.1 uncultured Bacteroidales bacterium
GACCGTAAATATAACCGAAAAATAAAGACTTTGATACTAAATTGATTGATAATATTTTATGCTATGAAATAAAAGGCTTTATTATTTGGCTATAAATTTTTTGTGCGAAGACTCGTCCTGGATGCTCACTCCGATGACCACATAGCCCAGCGAGAGGAAGCGCTCATAGTTGTCCCTAATGTTGCAAGCCTCCGTCGTGCATCCGGGAGTGCTGTCCTTCGGATAAACATATAGTACGAGTTTCTTGCCTTTGAAATCTGACAATTTCAATTCTTTGCCGTCCTGGTCCTTGCCGAGAATCTCCGGCAGCCTTTGTCCAACTTCCATAGCAGATTATTTTTAGTTTTTTCTAAAAGTAAGAATATTTTGACAAAATTTGGCTGAGTGTAAATAAATTTTACGGTTTTTGTAAAGAAATTTTACGGTCGGAAGTGGCCGCTGAATGGGCAATTTGTTGTAAATGAATATGTTGCCTTTGATGGCATGACTAGTGTCAATTCTGTTGTCGCAATGATAACGGATTTGAATATGCAAAAGGTTTTCATAATGTTAATTTCATTTTTAGCTGCTGCGTCAATGGTGGCGGCGCAGCAGGTAGCTGGTACGGCGCAGACTTTTGCTGCTGCATCAATGGTGGCGGACACGGCGCAGACGGTGGATGCTGAGCCGAAAATGACGCTGAAGGATTGCATGGCTTACGCCATTTCCAATTCAACGAAGGTGAGGATTCAGCAGGCTGCGAACGGGGATGCGAGAATCGACAGGCGAGATGCGATACTCATGGCTTTCACTCCGCAAATCACCTCTCAGACCTATGCCTACTACAACTTCGGTAGGTCAATCGACCCTCAGACCAACACCTACTTCAACACTACGTCTTTCTACAACGGCTATCAGGTCCAGGCCGGCTTCGACCTCTTCAATGGCTTCCAGGCAGTCAGCAACATCAAGATTTCCAAGACTGCCCTGCAGATGGGCGTGACTCAGGAGAAACAGGTCGAGGCGGACATCTGCCTGTCAGTCATGGAGGCATACTACAATGTGGTGTATTTCACTAAATTGCAGAGATTGTTCGAAGAACAGGTTCAGACTGCCAAGAGTTCGCTGAAGCTTGCTAAGCGTCAGGAAGAACTTGGCCAGAAAGGGCATGCGGACGTGGTTCAGATGGAGGCCGACTTAGCTGACAGGGAATATGACCTTGTGAACAACAGGAGCCAGCTGAATACGCAGCTGCTGAATCTGAGGGATCTGATGTACTGGCCTCTAGACTCTGTCCTGAACATTGAGACAGACATCGAGGATGCAGGAAACTCTTTGCCATCCGGCGATGTCAATTCCGTGGCGGACTATGCACTGAGCAACAACCCAGGGGTGCAGATAGCGGGATGGAAGCTTCGGAATGCCGAGAGAGCGCTTAACACAGCCAAATGGCAGCTGATGCCGAAGCTTTCTCTTTACGCTGGTTGGGACACGAGATATTACTCTTACAAAGGCTCTTCGACTGATCCTTTCCACAGCCAGTTTAAGAATAATGCAGGAGAATACGTCCAGCTGAGCCTGACTCTGCCAATCTTCAATAGGCTTTCGAAATATTCGACGATTGCAAGGAAAAAGCACGCCTTGGCGACAGCTTCGGCTGAGTATGACCAGAAGCGGCACGATGTCGATGCCGAGGTGAGAAAGGCCTTTCAGGATAGCGACGATGCGTTGGCGGCATGGCAACAGGCCAGCAGGAAAGAGGAAGTGCAGGATGAAGCCTACAGGCTCAACAGCCGAAAGCTGGAGCAAGGGCTGATCTCGCCAATCGAATATAGGACGGCGACCGACAATTACCTGAAAGCTAAAGCGGACAAATACAACAGCCTCTACAAATATCTCATAAAGCAGAGCGTGGTCAGGTACTATGGAGGAGAGGAGTATATTAATCAGTTTTAATATAATATATTAATGAATATTATATCAAGCATATGTTGAACATGAAATATTAAAAGGATATGGATACAATAATTGAAAAGAAAAAAGGCTGGCGATTGGCTTTCACTCGCAAGGCGCTCCCTTTCTGGATAGGAGCAATCGTCCTCATATTCATAATTTATCTAATTGCCTCCCCTAGCAGGAAAACCTTCAGGGCAGACAAGGACACCCTCACCATCGGGGATGTCAAGAGCGGCGAGTTCAATGACTATATTCGCGTGAGCGGGCAGGTGCAGCCTATGGTAACCATTCAGCTGAGTCCTCGCGAAGGCGGCACGGTGGAGAAGATTATCCTTGAGGAAGGCGCTATGGTGAAGGCTGGGGATCCTATCCTCGAGCTTAGCAACGATGACCTTGACCTTCAGATACTGAATTCAGAGGCTGAACTGGCAGAGAAAGAGAATATTCTGCGAAACACCATGATTCAGATGGAACAACAGAAACTTTCTTTGCGGCAGGATGAAGCTACCCTTGAAATCGAGGTCCAGCGCACCAAGAGGGCTTACGAGCAGCAGAAGGCTCTTTATGCAGATAAGCTAATAGCCAAGGAGGAATATCTCAAAGCTAAGGAGGACTACGAGCTTTCGCAGAAGAAGTACAAGCTGGTGCTGGACCGTGCCGTTCAGGACAGCCTCTACAGGAGTGTTGAAATCGCTCAAATGCAAGACAATTTGAGCAACATGCGCCAGAATATGGCGCTGATTCGCGGGAGAAAAGCGAACCTGACGATAAAGTCTCCGATCGACGGCGAACTTGGCCTTCTGGATGCGGTATTAGGGCAATCTATTCCTGCAGGCACTAGAATTGGTCAGATCAATTCTGTGGGAAGCTATAAGATTGAAGCTCAGATTGACGAACACTACATCGACAGGGTGGTCCCGGGGCTTGAGGCAGAATTCGAGAGGCAGGGCGAAAAATTCTCCGCTCAGGTACGTAAAGTTTATCCAGAGGTGAGGGACGGTAAGTTCCAGGCAGACTTCAAGTTTACCGAAACTCAGCCAGAGAACATCCGCACCGGCCAGACATATTACTTGAATCTTCAGCTTGGCCAGCCAGAATCTGCCATCCTCATCCCTCGTGGCGCCTTCTATCAGAAAACCGGCGGCAAATGGATTTATGTTCTGACAAAAGATGGAAGCAAGGCAGTGAAAAGGAATATTCGTATTGGCAGGCAGAACCCTCAATATTATGAGGTGCTGGAAGGTCTTGAGCCAGGAGAGAAGGTAATTACCTCTTCATACGACAATTTCGGGGAAAGCGATGTGCTGGTGTTCTGAAAATAATTATATTTGCTCATGATGAAGAAAGGGCGCATACTGGTAGTCGATGACAACAAGGGGATAAGGGCAGCTTTGGAGCTGCTCCTGCCTCCTTTTTTTGCTGGCGTTGAGCTTATTCCTTCTCCGGCAACTTTGGTTTCAATGCTTGAAAACTTCCGTCCTGATGTCGTGCTGCTGGACATGAACTTTAATTCCAGCACCAATAATGGCAACGAGGGGCTGTATTGGACCAAGGAGATTAAGCAGATATCTCCCCGGACAGAGGTCGTCCTTTTCACGGCATACGCCGACATAGCTCTTGCCGTAGAAGGAATGCGCAGAGGGGCTTTTGACTTCATAACCAAGCCTTGGGAAAACGAGAAGCTTATTTCCACCTTGTCTACGGCTAGGGACAAGGCGATGAAGGCTGATTCTAAGGCGGAGCCGCTGCCGGATGCTACCGTGATGTACTGGGGCGACAGCGAGAAGATGGCAGTCATACGTCACAGTCTTGCGAAGATAGCTCCGACCGATGCTTCTGTTTTGATTACTGGAGAGAACGGTACCGGAAAAGACTTGCTGGCAAGGGAGGTGCATGACAATAGCCTGCGGAAAGACAGGCCTTTCGTAGCAGTGGACGCTGGGGCTATTCCTGAGACTCTTTTCGAGAGTGAGCTTTTCGGGCACGTGAAGGGTGCATTCACGGATGCGCACGCAGACCATGTAGGGTTTTTCCAGCAGGCAGAGGGGGGAACCCTTTTTCTGGATGAGGTTGGGAATATTCCTTTGCATCTGCAGGCAAAACTTTTACGGGTGCTTCAGAACAGGTGCGTTACCAGGGTAGGGGACTCCAAGGCCATCCCGATCGACATCAGGCTAATCTGCGCGACGAACACTAATCTTGAAAAAAGCGTCGCCGAGGGACGTTTCAGGGAGGATTTATATTACCGCATCAACACAGTGCATTTCGAACTGCCGCCGCTTCGAGAGCGCAAGGAAGACATTATCCCGCTTGCGGAGCGTTTCATAACAGTATTCAATGAAAAATACCATCGCTCGGTGGAAAGCATTTCTGCTGAAGCGGGCGCCGAGCTGAAAGAATATTCATGGAGCGGGAATATCAGGGAGCTGCGCAATGCCGTGGAGAAGGCCGTGATTCTCGCTGATGGGAAGCAGCTGGAGCCAAAGGATTTCGAACTTAAGGAACATGTTTCCGCTGCTGCTTCTGAAACGCTGGAAGAGGCAGAAGAAAAGGTCATCAGGGATGCGATGGAGCGGTATGGCGGCAACCTCACGAAGGTGGCCCAGGCTCTGAGCATCAGCAGGCCGACGCTTTACAAGAAGCTTAACAAATATAATATTTGATGCATGCCTGGCTGATCATAGTCGTGGCTGCTGCCGTGGTTGTCTTGGCCGTGGTAGCGACTGCTGTCGTGGTTCGCAGAAATGACAGGAAGAAAGTGGATTTCATGCTGGATGCCATAGAGGATGACGAGCTGAATTTCCGTTTTTCTGAATCCAACAGGCTGAATCGCTCGCTTAACAGGTTACGCTGGATTTTCGAACGTCAGCGTCAACGTAACGAGCAGGAATCGTGGACGAAGCTGATACGAGTCCTCACCCATGAGATTATGAACACTGTCTCGCCAATCGCCTCGCTGAGCGATGCGTTGTCGAAGTACGCCGACCTGCCGCCACAGGAGCAGGAAATGGATGTCAAGAAAGGTTTGGAGACAATTTCTGCCTCGTCTCGCGACCTCATCAAATTCGTAGAAACCTACAGGGAGCTGAGCGGAGTCGCCCGTCCCATTCGCAAGGCGGTGATGCTGGACGACCTCATGAACAAGGTCCTCAGGCTGACCGACAAGCAATGCAGGGATGCGGGTACCGAGTGCGTTTACGAGGCCTTGACGAAGGACATCATGCTCTACATTGACGAGAGCCAGATTTCCCAAGTAGTCATAAATCTAATCAAGAATGCCGTTCAGGCTGGCTCCAGGCATGTGGATATCAGCACTTACATCGACAATTCGGGGGAGACCCATGTCCGCGTCTCGGATGACGGCGCTCCAATTCCGCCCGACGTGCAGGAGCAGATTTTCGTGCCTTTCTTCACCACGAAATCCAATGGCAGCGGCATAGGCCTCAGTATCTCCCGCCAGATAATGAACAGGCACGGCGGCACCATCTCTCTACTCGCCTCCAGCCCATCCCGCACGACCTTCGAGCTACTGTTCAGGTAAGCTTCCGCGCGGCAGTAGACCGGTAGCGGTGGTTCAATAGTTCGCCACGATCAGCTTGTAGCCGGAGCCGCGGACATTGACGATGCGGATGCGTGGGTCTTTGGAGAGGCTGCGTCGGAGGCGTGTGATGAATACCTGAAGACTGCGGGCGTTGAAGAAATCATCGTCGCCCCAGAGGTCCAGGAGTAGGTTCTGCATGAGGACGATTTCGCCTTCCGCGCGGCATAGTTGGCGGAGGATTTCGGTTTCTCGGTGAGATAGGCTGATGGTTGTTCCATCGGGGATATATTCAAGGGCCTGGGTGACAGGAAAGAAGCGATAATCTCCTATCTGGTACTCACTCTGTTCCGTTTCCTGCCGCTCCGTCATGTAGGCTTTCCCCATCAGAGCCTTTATGCGAACGATGAGTTCCTGGATGGCGAATGGCTTTTTGAGATAGTCGTTGGCTCCCAGCTCGAAGCCAGTGACGACATCGTCTGGGGTGGATTTCGCCGTGAGGAAGAGGACAGGGGTGCGGTCATCGGTTTTACGGATGCGGCGCACCATTTCGAATCCGTCCAGCCTAGGCATCATGACATCGGCGATCAGTACGTCTGGATGGACTTCAAAGAAGCGTTTGAGCCCTTCAATGCCGTCGTAGGCGGTCTCAACTGCGAAGCCCTTGCTTCGGAGGGTCTCGCTTACGATTTGGACCAGGGTCTTTTCGTCTTCAACAAGCAGTATTTTTATCGTTGACATAGATTCTTGGCTTCGTTCATGATGGCAATGGGAATATTCAGAGTGACAGCATTAGCAGAAAGACTGAGGAATGAATATCCGGAATTCGCTGCCTTTGCCGAGGGTACTGGAGACGCTGATGGTCCCGCCGTGCTTTTCAACCATGGTCTTGGCATAGTAGAGGCCCAGCCCATAACCTTTGACATCGTGGATGTCGCCGGTGGGGACGCGGTAGAATTTGTCAAATATGTGCTTCTGTTTGTCAGGAGCTATCCCTATGCCGTTGTCTTTGACGCTTATTTCAACGCCGCCAGAAGTCGTCTTTGCCCTGATTATGATATTGATGGCATCTCCGGAATATTTGATGGCGTTTTCGATGAGGTTGCTAATGACATTCCCGAAATGAAAGCGGTCTGCGTGGATAATCAGGTCATCTTCTGCCTCGATATGGAAGCTGCAAGGCTTTTCTGCTGAAAGGCGGTGCTGTTCTGCCAAGGTTTGCAGCAGAGGCTTGAGCGTGATATCTTCTTTCCTGAGTTCGAAGGTTTTCCGGCTTTCCATGCTCATTGAAAGGATTTGCTCGATCATTCCTTCCAGTTTCTTCAGCTGGCTCTGGCTGATTTCCAGATATTCACGCCGCTTTGCGGGGTCGTTCCCGGCCTCGAAGTTCAGCAGAGCGTCATTGGCGGCATACGCCACTGCCACAGGTGTCTTGAGCTCGTGGGTGATGTTGTTGGTGAAGTCGCTCTTCATTTCCTCCAGGCTCTTCTGTTTGAGCATGGCATGGACTAGGAACCAGAAGGAGAAGGCTAGCATGAGGAACAGAATCAGAGAGGCTGCGATTACGCCGGACATTTCCCTGAATACAATGCCGGTAAGGGGCTCAATCGTTAGCTCGTATTTGTCAGCAAGCGTTTTCCCGTAGATGAAGTCATAATTCCTGGCTCTGCCGGACGGCTCATAGCCGGAGGTTGAAATAGTTGCGACCATCGTGCTGTCGGTGAGCATCTGCAGGCGGTGCGGTACGTTCAGCCCGTAGTCGTCGAGCATCATTGAAAGCAATGAATCCAGCTTATGGAAATTCACTTCGGCAAGGATGTCCACTCCAGCATGCATTCCCCGCTGGTAGTAGTCGGTAGATTCTTGTGAATTGCTAATGGCGTAGGCGTACTGGGAATTATCATTGTCTTCCCCGGCATTGCGGTCTACCTGGACGGTTGTGACTGAGATAGATTTGGAGCCGTCCTCGTTGATTACGATGGGATCGGTGCGGACCGTCACATGCGATACGACATTATCTTCCGACCAGCCGGTGTCCAGGTCAAGTGATCCGTGCCTCCCGCTGGCACTGACCGTACGCAGCCGCTCCATCATTTCGGCATAATCGGCCTTCTGGAGGGCGAGGTTTATCTCGGATTCCTTCGATTTGATGGAGGAACGGTACAGGCCGGACAGCCAATAAATCTGGTAGCCGAAGAGAGCTGCCAGAGATAGTATCAGCAATATGACGATGCGTCTGGACGGAAATTTCATAGCGCAAAGTTAGCGGAATTTGCAGAATCACAGAGCGTTTTAACACTATTTAACACTTCTTAACCGAACGTTAACACAGTTTGTCCGAGATTCATGGCAATTTAGCAGCGTGAAATAATGGCCGGAAAGGACGGCCTGATTTTTATCGACATGAAGAGAATTTTATTGCTGGTGTGTATTGCCATCTCTGCTGCCCGAGTGGCGGCACAGAATCCGGATTCATTGTCTGTCGCCGCAGCTGACAGTCTGTTTTTGAAATTGTCGGAAGCCACGGTCGTGGGTGAGATCCCTGTCGTCAAGGTGGATAAAGGCGCTTTGGTGTATGATGTGCAACGAATTATGGAGAAGACTCCGGCGGACAATGCCTACGAGGCAATCGGAAAGCTTCCGGGCGTGACGCCTCAGGGGGACGGCTTTGCCGTCGCAGGAAGAGGAGCCACCGTCGTCATCGATGGTAAGGTTTCCACCCTGTCAGCCGATCAGGTGAACGCTCTGCTGAAATCCACGCCCGTGAGCCGGATTGCCAAGGCGGAGGTCATCCCCAATGCTACGGCTAAGTACCAGGTGCGTGGCGCCCTCATCAACATTGTCCTGAACCACAACGCCGAGGACCGGGGCAAGCTGCAGGGCGAGATTTACGGAAAGTATGCGAACAAGTATGCCGGCAGCGCCCAGGGGCGGGGTTCCCTGCTCTATACCAAAGGGAAGTTCTCTACGGATTTGATCTACACCTATGACTTTGCGCAGACGCACAACGACAATTCCCTGGAGGCCCGGCACCGGCTCAGCGATGGAAGTATTCACGATATTGTAGAAAAACAGCTGGTGGACACGCGCGAAAAGTCGCATCAGGTCCGCTGGGGTGCCGATTATTTCTTCGGTGAGAATCACCGGGCCAGCCTGGTGTATAACGGGAACTTCGGGAAGTCTGGAACGGATCTGAGCTCGACCGGTACACAGGTTTCCACCACCCGGATCGACCGGGACAAGCAGCTGCACAATGTGCGGGCCGATTACCGGGCTCCTTTCGGGCTTTCCGTCGGTGCGGAATATACGCACTACAGCAAGCCCTCCAACCAGTTGCTGAAGAGCACCTTCGAAGGGGCGGACTGGCACTTCCGGACGGAGGACCGGCAGACAATTGACCGCTGGAAAGTGTTTGCCGGACAGGAGCACAGTCTGGGAAG
>ONBM01000074.1 GCA_900316045.1 uncultured Bacteroidales bacterium
ATATAAAAACGTAAATTTGATGAGCTGAACGCAGAAAACGGATGGGACAAGTCGCTGCCTCGCTCAAATTGAAAACATTAAACGACAATCCCTATATTAGTGTTATTAAACTTTTAATATGCAATTGTGGTCTACAAAAATAACATTATTTGCGTAAATAAAAACATTTTTAGCAGCGCTATATTCAAAAGGCGCTGGCGCTTCATCAATATTTTTATCGCAAATATCCGCTTAAAAAAGAGTTCCGTTCTCTGCTTTGTTTGCTTCAAGCTCGTCGTCCAATCCGAGATGATGATACGCCATCTCAGTGGCAATCCTGCCACGCTGTGTGCGCACGATGAATCCTTCCTTAATCAGGAAAGGCTCATACACCTCTTCGTAGGTGCCTTGATCCTCGCTTATGGCCGTAGCGATGGTATTGGCGCCGACAGGACCTCCCTTGAATGTGGTTATGATTGTTCTTAATATCTTATTGTCAATAGAATCAAGACCTCTAGTGTCAATCTTTAATTTATTCAGAGCGTACTTGGCTATATTAATATCTATCCTGCCATCTCCCATCACTTGAGCGAAATCACGAACCCGCCTCAGAAGAGAGTTTGCAATTCTTGGAGTGCCTCTGCTCCTAAGAGCTATCTCAGAAGCAGCGTCAGCATCTATTCCTATATTCAATATTCCAGCGCTACGATTCACTATTCTCACTAAATCTGAAGTATCATAATATTCAAGGGCGCATTTTATTCCGAATCTTTCTCGCAGAGGAGAGGTCAGCAGCCCGCTTCTGGTCGTCGCTCCCACAAGAGTGAAAGGATTGAGAGAAATCCTCACGGACCTTGCACCTGGCCCTTTATCTATCATAATGTCTATCACATAATCTTCCATTGCGGAATATAGATACTCCTCGACTTCAGGAGAAAGCCTATGAATCTCATCTATGAATAGGACATCACCTTTATCGAGCGAAGTGAGAAGTCCGGCAAGGTCGCCTGGCTTATCCAGAACCGGTCCCGAGGTAATTTTCATGTTAACGCCCATTTCATTGGCTATGATGTGAGCGAGAGTAGTCTTTCCTAAGCCTGGAGGCCCGTGAAAAAGCACATGATCAAGCGCTTCTCCACGCATTTTAGCTGCCTTTATGTAAATATTCAGATTAGAGACTATTTCTTTCTGCCCCGTGAAATCATCTAGTTCTTGCGGGCGGATAATTCCGTCCAAATCTTTATCTTTGTCGACGTTTGCATTACGAGGATTGAATTCTTCCATTTGGTTCATTTAAGTAATTACAAATATAGATTTTTATTTATTAATGTTTGTTATTTAACAGATGTTGAAAAGTTGATAACTAAGTCATATATCTTTGTATCAAACTTTTATAAAAGCATTTTTCTGTTCATATCATGTGTGACAGGTTATTGAAAGATTGTTGAAAAATAAGGCAGGAAATTTATGAACTTTTTTACTGCCGGAATCCACAATGTTATGAACAGGTTATTAACCGAATTTGAGTGAAAATGTTGATATCTTCCAATTCTGCTGCAAAACTATCAGAAAAAATTAAAAATAACGGCACTGCCTTGTGCAAGGGGCTGTTTCTTTCAGCGAGGTGGTTCGTAGTTTCGCAGTCAGCTGCAGCTGGAACTAATGTAATAGTGCTCCCGGATAGAGAAAGCGCAGAATATTGCGCTTCTGACCTTTACAGTTTAGTTGAAGGTGACATTGTTTTCTTCTTGCCAGATTCTGGAAAAGGAGTAGAGCGTAGCAATTATAAATCTTCCCTCAGCGTTCAGAGGACATCAGCCGTGGGAAAACTCATTTCTAATAAAGAAAATAAAGAAAAGCTATTCGTAGTAACTTATCCTGAGGCTTTGGAAGAGAAGCTTCCGAAGGAAGCTAAGATGAGCGGAGCTCTAGTAAAAATAAAAAAAGGGGAGAGCATTTCTTTTGATGATATCAGGAATATATTGACGAGCGAGGGTTTCGAAAAAGCTGATTTTGTGTCGGCTCCAGGGCAGTATGCCATCAGAGGCTCGATAATCGATATATTCTCATATTCTTATAATGATCCTTTCAGGCTGTCTTTCTTTGGTGATGAGGTAGAGGATATTCATATATTCGACTGCAATACGCAACTCTCTAAAGAGGAAAGAGAAGAGATGGATATTTTTCCAGATTTCGTTGCGAAGCCGGAAGAAAATGACGGAGAATTTCTGTCTGAAATATTCCCGAAGGATGCTTTGCTCTGGCTGGATTCTTCAGACATGTATCATGAAAGAGAATTTTTTAAGGAATTAAATGGCTTCAGTAAGGTTTTTCTAGATATTCCTCTCTCCGCTGATGCAGAAGCCATCAATTTCAATATTTCTCCCCAGCCGACGTTCAACAAGAATTTCGAGCTTCTTTCCGCTGATGTCACGAAAAAAATAGAGAGCGGTTATAAAGTATTTATTTACAGCGATAAGAGTTCCCAGATAGAAAGGCTTAAATCTATATTCGCACAGAATGGAGGCATAGTGCCTCAGTTTGTCTCTGGCAAAAATATACATTCTGGCTTCATAGATAATGACGACAAAATCTGCTGCTATTCAGATCATGAGATATTTGACAGATTTCACAGAGTGTCGCTGCGTCGTACGGTAGATAAGGCAGAACAGCTTACTATTAATGATTTAGCGGCATTTAACATAGGCGATTATGTCGTTCACATAGATCACGGAGTGGGAATATTCGGCGGCTTGGTGAGAATGAAGGATGATAAGGGAAGAATGCACGAGGTAGTGAAGCTGATGTATAAGGATGGGGATGTCGTGTTCGTGTCAGTTCATTCCCTGAATAAGATTTCCAAGTTCCGTTCAAAAGATGGCGAGCCTCCTAAAATTAATAAGTTAGGATCAAAGACTTGGCAAGCGCTGAAGACTTCTGCGAAGTCTAAGATTAAGGATATCGCTAAAGATCTTATTCAGTTATATGCTAAAAGAAAGGCTTCACGAGGATTTGCTTTTTCCCCAGACGGATACTTGCAGGAAGAACTGGAGTCTTCATTCATGTACGAGGACACGCCTGATCAGGAAGCGGCTACGAAGGCTGTAAAAAGGGATATGGAAGACCCTAGCCCGATGGACAGGCTCATTTGCGGTGACGTAGGTTTCGGAAAGACAGAAATTGCGATAAGGGCGGCGTTCAAAGCAGTGACTGATGGCAAGCAAGTGGCTGTGCTTGTGCCGACTACCATCCTTGCGCTTCAGCACTATGCAACATTTTCTGCGAGACTGAAGAATTTCGCTTGCAACATAGATTTCGTGAGCCGTCTGAGGACTGCGAAAGAGATAAGCGAGATAAAAGAAAAAATGAAGGATGGGAAGGTTGATATCATTATAGGTACCCATAAGCTTCTAAGCAATCAGTTTGTATTCAAAGATTTAGGTTTATTGATAATAGATGAGGAACAGAAATTCGGCGTTTCTGCTAAAGAGAAACTACGTCAGTTAAAGAACTCGGTTGACACGCTCACCCTTACGGCGACGCCTATCCCTAGAACCCTGCAATTCTCCCTGCTTGGCGCAAGAGACCTTTCAATAATAAATACCCCTCCGCCAAATAGGATTCCGACCCAGACAGAAATAATTCTTTTCGATGAAAAAGAAATAAAGAGCATCATTAATTATGAGCTGAACCGTGGAGGACAGGTATTCTTCCTTCATAATAAAGTTGAGGAGCTGCCTGCCATATATGACATCCTGCACAGGCTGGTGCCTGACATGAGAATATGCGTGGCACATGGTCAAATGGAATCTAAAGAACTGGAAGATAGGATGTTAGGCTTTATTAAAGGGGATTATGACATGCTCCTCTGCACGACGATCATAGAGAACGGCTTGGATATTCCTAATGCAAACACTATAATAATTAATCAGGCTCAGAACATAGGTTTAAGTGATTTGCATCAGCTCCGAGGACGAGTAGGCAGATCTAATATCAAAGCATTCTGCTATTTGATAGTTCCGCCTCTGGTAACCATCACAGATGATGCTAGAAAGAGGCTGAAAGCAATAGAGGAATTCTCGGATTTAGGCAGCGGTTTCAACATTGCGATGCAAGACTTGGATATAAGAGGAGCTGGAAACCTCTTAGGAGCTGAGCAGAGCGGCTTTATAACGAATATGGGTTATGAAACCTATCAAAAAATCATAGAAGAGGCAATGTCCGAACTTGGAGTGGAGTCTGGCATCACTTCCGGAAGAGCAGAGGAATCCTATGTGGAAGACTGTACGATAGAGACGGACCAGCCTGCCATGATTCCAGATTCTTACATAGACGTAACTGCCGAAAAGATAAGAATATACCAGCAGCTGGATGCGCTTAGGAACGATAAGGATATAGACAGGATAAAGTTCCAGCTGAAGGACAGATTCGGAGAACTTCCTGAAGAGGTAGACAATCTGTTCGACGTAGTGAAAATCAGGAATCTTGGCGGAAAACTTGGTTTCGAGAAAATCATCATCAAGAATGGAATGATGATCATGTTCTTCATTTCAAATCAGATGTCACCGTACTACAAGACAAAGACTTTCAGCAATATGCTACAGAAAATTAATGAGCATGCTGATTCTCTGAATCTTAAACAGAGCGAAGGCAAGCTGAAAATCGTGACTAGAGGCATAGATTCTCTGGATAAGGCCTTGATGACTTTGTCGAAATTGCAATAATTGCTAACTTTAAAAGTTTTGCGATTTTAAGAATATGCCTAATCTATTGATAGAAATAGGAAATACTGCCCTGAAGGCTGCCTGGGCAGACGGGATGACGCTTGGCAAGATGTTTCGTTACCAGGGAGAGAATGTAATTGAATATATTGTCTCCCTGACGGAAAAAAAGAAGCCTGAGATTATGGTAATAGCCTCTGCCATAGCTATTAATGAAAATGAAAAAGACATATTGAGAAGATCCTGCGGAAATTTGATTTTATTCGATCCGCAAACGGCAGGCGACATATTCATGAAACATCGCATTCCCGAATATTTGTCTCCAGACCGGGCGGCTTCTGTCATTGCGGCAAGATATCTTTTTAAAGGGAGTGGCTGCCTCGTAGTTGACTTTGGAGCCACTCTCACCATCGATATGATAGAACCAGAAGGGGAGTATTCAGGGGGCAATATTTCCTTAGGCTTCCGCACTAGATTTCAGGCCTTGAATAGATACTCAAGGAATCTTCCTCTTGCAGATGCTCCTGTAACGATAAGGCAGATAGGCGATTCCGTCGAAACTGCTATTCAATCTGGGGTTGTATCAGGCATAATGTTTGAACTGAACGGCTACTTGTCGCTTTTTCCTGAAAAAATAGTTGTTTTCACTGGGGGTGACGCTAATTATTTTGCAAAAAGAATGAAAAACGCCATCTTTGTAGCCTGCAATCTAGTATTAATGGGGTTGGCGTTAATAGCGGATGAATATGTGCAAGACGCTTAAAATTATTTTGGCAGCCTTCGTGTCTGTCCTTCCTGTGCTTTCTGCTAAGGCGCAGGATAACGCTTATAACACCTTCTCCCCGTACTCAATGTTCGGAATAGGAGACATCTCGAAGCAAGGCACTGTGTACAACAGATCTATGGGAGGAATAGGAATAGCCACTCGTGATGCGAGAGCCCTCAACATCATGAATCCTGCTGCAGTGACTAAGAGAGAAACGAAGGCGGTGATGATTGATTTCGGATTGTTCTCGGAGAACAAATACTATAAGCAGCATGGCATTAAGTCGTCGAACAACACGTTCAACATGTACGACATCATAATGTCTTTTCCTGTTTATAAGTCGTTTTCCATGTACGCTGGATTCACGCCTTTTAGCAATATAGGTTATGATATCACTTCGTATGACAGCGATCCGGCCATTATAGCTAGCACAGGAGGCACCACGTATCAGGCTATTGGTTCCGGTGGGCTGAACAATGCATTCATAGGTGGCGGCATCGACATATTCAAAGGATTTTCTGCCGGTGCGGAAATTGATTATGTCTTCGGGAAAATTAACAAGGATAACTTGGTAGATGCTCAGAAGACAGATATCAGGGACGTTTACAGCGGTTACGAAATGAGGCTTCACTCTTTCACTGGAAAGATCGGAGCCCAATATGAGATGCAGCTGAAGAATAGCATGAGAGCCACTTTTGGAGCGACATATAGGTTAAAGACCAGAATGAGAGGCTCTATAAATGATGTCAGGTATGCTTCAATAGGCTCTATCGTAGATACTCTCGCAAGCAATTACAATCATCTTTCCAAAGACGACGGAGTAAAGCTAGCAGGGGAGATTGGCGTCGGGTTCTCTTTGAAGCGAGGTGACAAGTGGACGGCGGAAATCAATTACATCAGATCAGATTGGTCTCACTGCGGCATGAACGTGAGCGGCTTCGCTAACGTAGGTGATGCGAAGTTCAGCGCTGCCGCTTCTCAGTCGATTCGCGCCGGGTTCTCTCTGGTACCTAACAGGAATGACATTCGTTACTATATGAAAAGGGTAACGTATCGTGCTGGAACTTATTGGGATAGAGAATATTACAAACTTGACGGCAACACGATTGATGCGTTTGGCCTGACATTTGGTGCGACATTTCCAGTGTTTAGATGGAGCAATGGATTATCGGTCGGGATGGACATCGGTCAAAGAGGTTCCCTGTCCGGTAATAAAGTTAGAGAAAGATATATTAACTTTACCGTCGGACTTAATATTTTCGACATTTGGTTCTTGAAACCACAGTATGAGTAATTTTGTAAAATGATAACTATTGAAAGATAAACGGCCATGAAAAGGAAAATTGCATTAGTATTCATCGCGCTCGCCGCGAGCGTATTTGCGTTAAGTGTTTCTGCGCAGGGTAAGTATGGAGCAGATAGCGCTGAATGCATCAAGTATCTGTCTTATTACAGAGAGTATTACAAACAGAAAAATTATAAAGATGCTCTGCCAAACTGGAGACAGGCCTATAAGCTTTGCCCTCCTTCGTCGAGCCAGAATCTTCTGATTCACGGTAGCTCTCTTATGCAGAATGCAATAGCAGGAGAAAAGGATGCCACCGTAAGAGAGGCCATGATTGACACTCTGCTCATGCTTCAGGATCAGAGAGCTCAGTATTATCCGAAATATGCCGAGACGGCTATCAACAATAAGGGTCTTTACATTGCCAAATACATCAAAGATCCGCAGAAACTGTTCAATGAATACAACAAAATCATTGAATTCAATGGCGAAAAAACAGTTCCTAACGTGCTTCTGCTTGACCTTCAAGCAGCCATCGATCTTTATAAAGACAAGAAGATAGAGCCGGATGTCGTGATTAGCACATATCAGAATTCTTTGGCTCTGCTGGAGAAGGCCGCTCCTGGAGAAGAGACAGAGAAAGCGAAATCTGACCTTCAGGGTCTGTTCGTTACAAGCCAGGTGGCGAGCTGCGACAATCTCATAGCGCTGTTCACACCTCGTTTCGAGGCAAATCCTGATGATTTGCAGACAATCAAAACAGTGGTTTCCATGATGGCCTCTACCGAGGGCTGCCAGGACAACGATTTGTTCCTCAAAGCCGTGACTAAGCTTTACGAAAAAGAACCATCAGCCAATTCAGCATATTACCTTTACAGGCTTTATTCTTCTCATGACGATGTAGATAATGCCGTCAAATATATGGAACAGGCTATCAATTCCGCAGATGTTGAATCTAGCAAGAAAGGTGAATACTGCGTCGAGCTTGCTGCATTCGGCCTTAAGAACAAACGTAATGCTCTTGCTTTCGATTATGCGAAGAAGGCTGCTGAGCTGAATCCTAGCACTCAGGGCAAGGCATATTACTTGATTGGAACAATTTGGGGTTCCGTAACTTGCAGCGGTGATGATGTCGCTAAAAGGTCTAAATACTGGGTTGCTGTTGATTACCTGCAGAAAGCAAAGGCTGCAGATCCTTCCCTCACAGAGGATTGCAACAAACTCATAGGCCAGTACAGCGTTTACTATCCAGAGAAAGCTGATGCATTCATGTACGACGTGATTGACGGTCAGAGCTATACAGTAAACTGCGGAGGCATGCACGCCACTACTACAGTCAGGACAAGGTAACATTCAGTCTTGAAAACAAGATTACATACTATTACGATGATAGCAGCTGCTTGTGCAGTTGCTTTCATCGTATTTTCATGTAAAGGAAAACTGTCTGAGGCAGAGAAGCTGGACTTGAAAGAAACCCCTGTCCAGACTGTCGACAGCATGTATCTTGTGCAGACAGATGATGGAGGCATTCAGATGAGGGTTAAGGCTGGCCTGATGGAAAGGTACGATAACGACTCTGTCTCTTATGAGCTTTTCCCTAAGGGGCTTGAGGTCTTTGCCTATGCCGAGGATGGGGTTCTGGAAACATATCTTCAATCCGATAACGCTAAACATTACTCTAAGAAGAGAACCAACGAAGAGAAGTGGTCTGCTTTCGGTCACGTCGTGGTGCAGAACATCATCAAGCAAGAAACCATGGAAACGGACACTCTGTACTGGGACAGGGGGAAAAAAGAAATATTCACTGACTGCTACGTGAGATTGTTTTCCAACGATGGTTTCATGCAGGGTTACGGCATGCGATCCGACGAGATGGCTAGAGATGTGGTGCTTTATAAGCCGTTCAATAGTTTTGCCGTCGTCGTGCAGGATACCACGAAGGTAATTATTGATTCTGTGAATTTTGTAGGGCCGTTACTAACAATATATCGTTAAAAACTTAAAAACTGTATAATTTTCAATTCATTACAACAACAATAGCCCGTTCCGGGGTGTCTGGAACACCCGTCGAACGACC
>ONBM01000007.1 GCA_900316045.1 uncultured Bacteroidales bacterium
GCCTTAGCGGCAGGGGTCGGAACCCCTGAGAGCGCTCCTCATGAGCTTCTGGGAAGCTCACTCCATTTTTATTTGGGTTACAAACATAGGGACTGTGTCGTCCAGTCCCAGAAATAGACCGTTGCGCAGGACAGCCACCCCTTTCCTAGGCCAGATGTACAACCCTGTTTGAGCAGCCGAAAAAGCATCTGCCCTTGAAGAAGAGTCGGATCAAGCCCCCTTTACTTGAATCAAGTCCAAAACCATCGAGATCCGAGGCGGTCAAAAGTCGCATTTCGCTTTCTCCTTTTCATGGGTCACGTGCAAAATCCGCTATTTAAGAATGCACGTGCTTACCTTGTAACGAATTGCCCTCCGAACGGCATTTGGAGGCGATTGCCAGAAGCATGACAGAAATATGTAATCTGACCTGAACACGACAGAGATAAAGGAAGAGATTGCATGCGCATCGTTCTTCCCTATACACGAGCGAAGTGAATTTTCTGAGTGATCGCTTATTAACCGCCATCCTATTCAAACGCCCCCTCGCACAGTTAAGCTCCATTCGTTCATCCTGTGACAAATGCTTGGGTCCCTATCCGGATACTTTTGCCGTGCAAACAAACAATTATGAGCTTGAAGGATTCATCCGTGCAAATAGCGGGCGTGGCACTATTCATTGCAGCGCAGCGTAATGAGACTGCGCCCGCCCAGGGGTGCTTTTAGAAGCTGGGTAGGGCATGCCGTTATGTTGCGTAGCGCTTTCTAATGCAAACATGCCAGCCCGCTAATTGCAAACGCAGAAAGGGAATCGTTGAATGCTGCCTGAATTCAGCAACCATTACTCCGCTCACCAATTGCAAACGTAGAGATGGAATCGTTGAATGCTGCCTGAATTCAGCAACCATTACTCCGCTCACCAATTGCAAACGTAGAGATGGAATCGCTGAATGTTGCCATCCTGTTATATGATGCCGCCCGCCAATTGCAAACGTAGGAATAGAATCGGCTCCGGACTACGGGATGGGTGGAGGAAGATTCTGAAACAAGTGCAGGATGGCGGTATGGTAGGCTTGGGATGTCGTTGTGGGTTGTGCTGAATGAAGTAGAGATTCGCAAGGATGACGGGGGGTGTTTAGAAAGGAGAGCGTCGGTTGTGCGGGATGAGCGTTGTGGAATTTCGCAAAGGGCTGTCGGAGCATGTCCTTCCTGGGGCTCTGCAAAGGGGTGTCGGTCGACAACGTGGCTCTTGGAAGGCCTCGATGTCGAGACATGCCCTTCCCTGCGCACTTCTGTGCGGCCTGCCTCGACAGCGTTTTGCGAGACGCTTCTTCAGAACGGTTTGAATATCCGTATCAGATTCTTTTACCGCATCATCGACAAGGTTTTGTGAAACCTTGAAGAGAGGTCATGATTATTCACAATCGTAGGCAATGGTGATATTCATTATAAAATAGTTCAGTAAAAGACGGAGCTTGTCGGCGAAGTAAATCGTTGGCGACGGTGACATTTATTATAAGTGCCTAGAACACATATTCCCATTGCCGACCCCGGTTCTGGAAGCCGGGTGGGCGACGCAGTCCCTCATTATAAGCCAGCAGGTGGCACTATGCTGTTCCAGATGAATTCACGTACTTCTGTGCGAGGGCTTTGCGGTGTGCAAAAGGGCTGATTCGCACACCGATAGGTGGGGCGAGGGTTTTGCGGGGTGCTTCGGGCTGTGCACTTTGCACTGCGTGCACCGCATTAAGGCAGTTTCGCGCACCGGGACGGGGTTTCGGGCTTTGCGGTGTGTAAAAGGGTCGATTCGCGCACCGGGACGGGGTTTCGGGCTTTGCGGTGTGTAAAAGGGTCGATTCGCACACCGGACAGGTGCTTCGGGCTTTGCGGTGTGTAAAAGGGTCGATTCGCACACCGGACAGGTGCTTCGGGCTTCGCGGTGTGTAAAAGGGTCGATTCGCACACCGGACAGGTGCTTCGGGCTTCGCGGTGTGCAAAAGCCTCGATTCGCACACCGGACAGGTGCTTCGGGCTTCGCGGTGTGCAAAAGCCTCGATTCGCACACCGGACAGGGGATTTCGGAAGCGGGTATTTGACAAGGTTAGGATTTTTTTTAATTTTGTAAACTACTTTTGATTACGATTATGATTTACTCTTACAGGGTTACTCTGGCCGGTATTAAGGGCTTTTACAGAATTTACGAGATGAGTGGCTCCACCACTTTATACGATTTCCATAAGCAAATGCGTTCTGATATGGAATTCGCCCAGGATCAACTCATCATGTTCAAGGCTTTGGACGATGTGGGCGGAGTCGTTGCCAGGTATGGCCTTTTTGATCTTGGCAATGGGACTGTGGATAAGGTCACTGTTGAGCAGACCGCTAAGGCCGGAGTGAAGTCTTTCATATATTTTTATGATGTCCTGAACAAGAAAAGCGTCATTGTCACTCTGGAGAGCATCCGGGAGGGCAACGGTGGCATTCCGATGATAGTAGATTCAAAAGGTCCGAACCCGATAGAGTTTGAAAACGGTTACGTGGCTTTCGAGGATCTGCCTGATTCTCAGCGTCATCTCCCTGGCCAGAAGCCAGATTGGGATTCGTTGGAGGAGGAAGATGACAAAGACGAAGATGAAGGTGCTGGTTCAGGCGATGACAGCTCGGACGAAGACGATGATAAGGACGATGATGACGAGAAGGACGATGGCGATGAAGACGGGAAGGAAGTCTACGACGGCACGGAAGACCTTTTGCTCTAGAGCATGGAGCGGCGCCTTCTGATAGTCCTCGGGCCAACTGCCGTAGGAAAATCTGAATATGCCGTTTCAGAAGCCCTTAAATATGGGTCTCCAGTAATCTCATGCGACTCAAGACAGATTTTTAAGAATATGACGATAGGGACTGCTGTCCCGGATGCTTCACTGCTTACCGCCGTGAAGCATTATTTCATTCAGACAGTCCCGGTTACGGAGACATTCTCGGCTGGCGATTATGAGCTCCAGGCTATTTCTTTAATAGAAAAGCTATTCAGCGAAGGCCACGAGACCCTCGTAATGGCTGGTGGCTCTATGCTTTATGTCGATGCCATATGCAAAGGCCTGGATGACTTGCCAGACGGAAATCAGCAGCTTCGGGACGAACTTTGGCAGCAGCTGAAAGAAGAAGGAGTGGGCGCCTTGGCAGAGCAGCTGCGGCGATTGGATCCTGCGACATATTCAAAAATAGACATCCAGAACAGCCAGAGGGTGATAAGGGCGCTGGAAGTCTGCATCCAGGCGGGTAAGCCTTTTTCTTCGTTCAAGACAGGCATCGTGCGGGAAAGGAACTTCAAGATTGAAAAAATAGGTCTCAGGCGGCCGAAGGAAGAATTATATTCAAGAATTAATCAGAGGGTTCTGAATATGCTGTCGGCTGGCCTTGAAGAGGAGGTTCGCTCCCTCTTGCCATACCGCAAGCGCCAGGCTCTCCAGACTGTCGGATACAAAGAAATGTTTGAATATATAGACGAAAAAATCCCGCTGGAAGAGGCTGTGCGCCTCATTCAGCGGAATACTCGTCATTATGCTAAGCGCCAGATGACTTGGTGGCGCAAGGATCCATCGGTCAAATGGATTGATTTATGAATAATCCCCTCTAGAATGGCAGATCTTCGCTCTCGCCGGAACCAGGTTCTGGCATATCCTCTATTGAAGGGGCTGGCGCCTGTGGCTGGGCTGGCGCAGCCTGTTGATGCGGAGCCTGCGCTCCTTGATCAGGAGAGATCCTCCAGGCGCGGATGTCGTTGTACCAGCGCCCATTATATTCCCTTGCACGCACGTTGAATGAAACCCTGACTTGGTCTCCCACTGCGAATTTATCCAGTTCGGTGACTAAATTATCCCCGAAAGCGGTAAATAGAGTTTTAGACGTGAAGTTTCCATCAGGGTACTCGACCAGAAAATCCTGCTTTTTCCAAGGTCCTCTGGCGCTTTGCCCGCTGATGACGTTGAATTTCTGGCTAATACGGCCATCTATTTCAAGATTTGGCATATTCATTAATATTTTTCAGGTTTGCTGCTTCATCAAAAAACCTGCCAGGCAATTGAACCCGGCAGGCTTCAATTGATGTGCTGAGAATCAATTATTTCTTAGCCGGATCTTCAGCAGGAGCTGGCTCTACGTAATGCTTTACGGAATCGAGCTTAATCTCGAATACGAGAGGAGAGTTAGGCTCGATGCCCTGGTTTCCGCGCTCGCCATAGCCAAGCTTTGAAGGAACGTAAAGAGTGGCCTTTCCGCCTTCCTTGAGGAGCTGAAGTCCCTCAGTCCAGCCAGGAATCACCCTGTTCAGAAGCAGCATTGCAGACTTGTCTCCATCTTTAACTTCCTCGATGACTTCTCCGTCTTTGTTAGACAGTTTGTAGTGAACATATACAGTGTCCTTAGAACCTGGCTGTTCACCTGTGCCGGCATCTTGGAGAATGTACTGAAGTCCGCTCTCCGTTACCTGAACGCCTTCCTTGGCCTTGTTTGCCTCAAGGAATTTGTCCTCGTCAAGTTTGTTGACTGCTGCTACATACATCTGCCTTTTCTCAAGATAGCTGTTGATGATCTCACCCATCTGCTCAGGACTAATCTTGAACTGTTTTGCGAAATTGGTATCTCGCTGATTACCCTTAGCATTGACGAAATCGTTGATTCCCTTCATTACTTGCTTGTAATTAAGGTCGCCAAAGTTATAACCTTTGACCATGCTTCCCCAGTTGATGCCAAGCAGATAGCTGACGGAATCTACGAGAGATTTTGCAGGTTTGAGGCTTGCTGGATTTACGGCACTTTGAGCGACGGCGGTGCTATCGTTGCCAGCGCCGCTGTTGGATGCCTTCTTCCCTGGGTTGCAGGACACAGCGGCAACTAGAACCATTGCGGCTGCGAAGAATTTAAGACTTTTCATGATATTTATAATTTATAAGTTTCGCAATTAATCCCTTGTCTTTTGGGAGATTCGAGCTGCAAATATCGTAAAAATTCTTGACATTACTAAATAATAATAGTTTAGAAAATCTTGATAAAAAGAAAAAGATAATCTATATTTATATTGTTAAAGATAGCTGATGACCGGATGAATGTAGATTCTGAACTGCTTCGCTCCAAACTGAAAGAGTTTTTCGGATACGATACTTTCAAAGGAGATCAAGAAAAAATCATTCATAATCTTCTAGATGGAAGAGATACTTTCGTGCTTATGCCAACAGGCGCAGGCAAGTCACTTTGTTTTCAGCTTCCGGCGCTCGTGATGGAAGGAACGGCTATCGTAATCTCGCCGTTGATAGCCCTCATGAAAAACCAGGTTGATGCCATTCGTGGTTTCGTTTCCGATAACAATGGTGGCATAGCTCATTTCCTTAATTCTTCACTGAATAAGGTTCAGCTTCAGGAAGTCAGACAGGATGTGCACTCTGGCGTCACGAAGCTTTTGTACGTGGCTCCTGAGTCCTTGACGAAGGAAGACAACGTGGAATTACTGAAAGACGTAAAGATTTCTTTCTACGCAGTGGACGAGGCTCACTGCATCTCTGAGTGGGGGCACGATTTCAGGCCTGAGTACAGGAGAATCAGGGAAATAGTAGATGAAATAGGCCGTGCTCCTATCATCGCCCTCACGGCAACGGCTACGCCTAAGGTGCAGAGCGACATATTAAAAAATCTGGGGATAACGGGGGCTGACATATTCAAGTCGTCATTTAATCGCCCTAACCTTTATTATGAGGTGAAGGACAAGGTTGAGCCAGAGAAAGACATAATAAAATACATCAAGAAAAATCCCGGGAAGTCAGGGATTATCTACTGCCTTAGCAGAAAGAAGGTGGAGGAGATGGCCAATCTTCTTAACATTAATGGCATAAAAGCCCTTCCTTACCATGCCGGCCTGGATGCAAAGGTTCGGGCAGAGAACCAGGACAGGTTCTTGATGCAGGATGTGGACGTGATCGTTGCTACCATAGCTTTCGGCATGGGCATCGACAAGCCGGACGTAAGGTTCGTCATTCATTATGACTTCCCGAAAAGCATCGAAGGGTATTATCAGGAAACTGGCCGCGCAGGTAGAGACGGAGAGGGTGCGGACTGCATCGCCTATTATAGCTATAAAGATATCGAGAAGCTGGAAAAGCTCAAGCATGGCAAACCAATTGCGGAGCAGGAAATCAATAGTCAGCTTCTTATAGAGACCGTCGCATATGCTGAGTCGAACCAGTGCCGCAGGAAGCTGCTCCTGAACTATTTTGGCGAGGATTACGCTCAGGATAACTGTGGGGCTTGCGACAACTGCCTGAATCCTAAACCGACATTCGATGGCATGAAGGAGATGCTCCTGGTAATTAGGCTGATAAAATCTTTGCCGGAGCATTTCAAGATGGAGCATCTGGCGGCAATCTTAGCCGGCAAGTCAAATGCTCTAATTAAATCTTATAAGCATGATAAGCTGGAGCTTTTCGGGGCTGGGGCAAAGCACGATGAGAAGTTCTGGACATCGGTCATTCATCAGGGCCTGGTTGAACATCTGCTGGAGAAGGAGATAGAGTCTTACGGCCTCATTTACGTGACGAAGAAAGGCGCAGAGTTCGCTGCAAAGCCGCACGAGATTCGTCTGGTGAAAGAGAGGGAATTCCAGAGCAATAATACCGATGACGCCGATGATGATGAGGCTGCAATAGCCTCTAACATGAAAGGCGGCGGAGGCGGAGATGCCACGCTGCTCTCAATGCTAAAAGATTTGCGTAAGGATGTTTCTAAGAATCTTCATCTGCAGCCTTGGATAATATTCAGCGATCAGGCTCTGGAAGACATGTCAATCCTTTACCCTATCAGTATTGCCGAATTGCAGAACTGCCAGGGCGTCGGTGCTGGTAAGGCTAATAAGTTCGGCCAGGAGTTCGTAGACCTCATAAAGAAATACGTGGACGAGAATGAGATCACTCGCCCGGAGGATTTCGTCGTGAAGTTTGCCCCGTCGAAGGCTGCGGACAAAGTTTATATTATCACCAGCATAGACCGCAGGATACCGCTGGAGGACATCGCCGAGGCAAAGGGGCTGGAGATGGGAGACCTTCTGAATGAGATAGAGGCAATCGTGGCTTCGGGCACGAAGCTGGACCTGAACTATGACATAAACGCCAATGTGGACGAAGATGTCATAGAGGATATTTATAATTATTTCAAGGAAGAGGCTGTCTCGGACTCTGTCGAGGAGGCAATGAAAGTCTTAGGACCTGATTATGAGGAGATGGAAATCAGGCTGGTGCGCATAAAGTTCCTTTGCGAAATAGCCAATTAAATATTCACGAGCTTGACTTTGCGGTTTTCGAAATGCCCCAGGCGGCGGAAACCGCAAGATTTTATGAACTGGGCGTAGTAATCGAATTTGTCCCCGATTCTTTCCGTGTCGTGAGCGTCTGAGCCGAGCGTGAGAATCTCGCCTCCTAGCTCCAGGAAGCGGATGAGTATGTCTCTGTCCAGCTCTGGGGTTCTCAGTCCATATTTCTTGTATGTTTTCGTGTTGATTTCCAGTCCTTTCCCGTTCTGGGCGAGGAAAGTGAGCAGCTCATCGAATAAATCGGCGAAATCGTGATACGTTATGCTTTCTTTTGGGTAAGGTGCGTAGCGAGCCACGTAGTCGAAGTGGCCGATTATGTCGAATCCTTCGCCTAGCCACTTAGCCTCCTTAAGTATCGTTTCCAAGTAATGCCCGTATGCTTCTTTCCAGTTCTTCCCTTTGTAGTAAACTCCTCCGCAATATGGGTCAACGTCATCTAAGTAATGCACCGAAGCGATTATCTCGTCGAATTGGTGGCTGGCGACATATTCCTTTATCTTAGGCCTGCAGGAATTGTAGAGTCCTATCTCTACGCCCTTCAGCAACCTGAATTTTTTTGCTGCCGTCCTGCCATATTTCCCGTCGAGGATCAGCCCGCGGATCCTGTCTATCTCGGCTTGCTGGGCAGGCACGTTGAATTCTTCGTTCACTATGGGCTCGAAATCAGCCTTCATCGGTGGGACATAGAAATCACAGTGGTCGGTGAAACATATTCCTCCCAATCCTTTTTCTATTGCTGCTTTCGTGCTTTTCTCTACAGTGGTGCGTTCGCCGTCGAATGAAAACTGGCTATGAGCGTGAGTATCATAAATCATATTCACGAATATAGCAAAAATTCTTAAATTTGTAGTTCATTGAAATGGAAAAGATATGTTCATCACATTTGGGTACAAGTCAAATTTTAACAGCGTCCTAAGGGCGCTGGTGGCAATCGCCATTGGTCTGGTGATGATAGTCGTGAACGAAGCTACGATCACTGTCGTGCAAATCATCGCCGCTTTCCTTATCGCAGCCGGCGTGGTCTCCATTATCAGGGGAATCGTGAAGCGGAACGATGGCGCTATGCCTCTCATGCTCACCAATGCCATCGTGGATATCGTGTTCGGCCTGCTTCTCTTCTTTTATCCTCAGGCGGTCGCGAATCTCATCGTGTATTTCATCGGAATATTGCTGATCATCTTTGGAGCGATTCAGCTCTTGGCCCTGTCGGGAGCGATGAGCCTCATAGGCGCAGGCTTCGCCACGTTGATCTTGTCAATATTCTGCATCATAGGTGGCATCTTGCTGCTATTCAATCCGTTCGGCATCAGGGTGATGAGCATTGTCGCCGGCTGCCTGCTGGTTATTTATGGGGTTTCGGACCTGATTTCTACATGGCGGATGAACAAAGCAAAGACGGTATACGAGATTAAATTCGGCCCTGCGAGCAAGACCATGGAGACGAAGAAAGACGGAATGGACACTTCTGGCATTGGGAATGCTGTTGAGACTGAATATCATAAAGTAGGGGACGACACCGTGGACGAGCAATGATTCCTGACGAGACGGTACGACAGATTCTGGACGCTGCCAAAGTTGAAGAGGTGGTGGGGGATTTCGTATCGTTGAGGCGCCGAGGTTCGGAATATTGGGCATGCTGCCCTTTTCATAACGAAAAGACGCCGTCGTTCCACATTGTCCCGTCCAAAGGAATATATTACTGCTTCGGCTGCCATAAAGGGGGCTCTGCAGTGGGCTTCGTGATGGATTACGAGCACATGAGCTACGTGGAAGCCCTGCGGTATCTGGCTAAGAAATACAACATTGAAATACACGAGAAAGAAGAGACTGCGGAGGACATTGCCAATCGACAGCGCAGGGAGAGCATGCTGCTCGTCACTGAATATGCCAGCAAGTTTTTCCATGAGCAGCTGAGGACGGAAGAGGGGCGTAACGTCGGACTGGCGTATTTCCACTCCAGGGGGCTCGAGGATGAAACAATCGAGAAGTACGGCTTAGGCTGGGCGCCGTCTGACAGGCACTCTTTCACTGATGCGGCTAAAGCTGCTGGTTATAAGGATGAATATCTTCTGGACACTGGTCTTTGCGCCAGATACGATAACGATGGCTCGCTGCACGATAGGTTTTACGATAGGGTAGTCTTCCCCGTGCATTCGATTAGCGGCAGGGTGATTGCCTTCGGGGCCAGGACATTGAAAAAGAAAGAGGAAGGCCAGCCTTATGCTAAGTATGTGAATTCCAAGGAATCGGAGATTTACGTTAAAAACAAGTCTCTGTACGGCATCTGGCATGCTAAGAAAGAAATGGGGGATAAGGATAAGTGCTACCTGGTCGAGGGGTACCTGGACGTTCTTTCCATGCACCAGCTAGGAATCACGAACGTGGTGGCCTCCAGCGGCACATCCTTGACTGAGGGGCAGATTCAGCTCATAAAGCGGTTCACTTCCAATGTCACGTTGATGTACGATGGCGACGATGCTGGCATACATGGGGCGCTGAGGGGAATAGACATGTTCCTTCGTGAAGGAATGAATGTGAGGGTGGTGCTAATCCCAGACGGAGACGATCCTGACTCATATTCAAGAAAACACACGCTTGCCGAAGTGCAAGACTTTCTTGCGGGAGCAGAGCAGGATTTCCTGGAATTCAAGGCGACATATTTATTGAAGGGTACCGAGAGAGACCCTGTCAAGCGCGCGACGGTGATCAATGAAATCGCCGATTCTATTGCATCCATTCCTGATATGGTGAAGAGGGAAGTTTATCTGGATGCTTTGAGCGAGAAGTTCGGCATTAGAAGGGAGGCTCTCTCAGGCAGGGTGGATTCGTCTGTCGCCAAGAACATAGAATCTGCGGCAAGGGCATCGTCGAATGTGCCTTATGCGAGGACGGAACCTAGCAGTGATGAACCTCAGGCGGCAATCCTCACTTCTACCGATGGCGTGGAGGCTCTGGAGAACGATTCCATAATGGGGAAAGGCGAGAGGGGACTGCTGAATTTCGTGCTTACGGATGGCACTTCCAAGCTGGTGTTCGAGACGGATATGCCAGATGAGAAAGAAGAGGAGGCTCCGACTGTCTTTGATTATATATGCCAGGCTCTTGAGGATGACAATGTAGAGTTTACAAACGATATTTACAGGAATATTTGGAATGCCTATTCTAAGGAATATTACGACGGCTACTCTCAGGAGGTTATTGTCCGCCACTTGCTTGACGGCGAGGACAGGCAGGTGGCTTTCGTGACGGCACAGCTCTCGAATAATGAGCGCTACAAATTGTCAGTCAAAGATTTGCGTGACTCTCTGATGTCGCACGACTCGTGGCTCGTGAAATATGTCCCTAAGGCCATACTGGTGTTCCAGTCCTGCCGTCTGGACCGCAGGCTGACGGATCTGAGGAATCAGCTTGAGGCTCTCCAGAAAGAGGGGGATGAGTCTGGCCAGCCAAAGGTGATGGACGAAATAATCCGCCTGCAGAAGCTGCAGCTAGCTGTGAAACAAAAGCTTGGAAGAGGGGTGAACTATTGATGGATATAATATATTAATGAATATGGAAAAGAATTTTAAACGGACTTTGGTTACTTGCGCTCTGCCATACGCCAACGGACCAGTGCATATCGGGCATCTGGCTGGGGTGTACGTGCCGGCAGACATCTATGTGAGGTATCTTAGAATGAAGGGGGAAGATGTGCTTTACATCTGTGGCTCCGATGAGCATGGAGTGCCTATCACGATCAAGGCAAGGGCTCAGGGCGTATCTCCGCAAGACATTGTCGATAAATATCACGGAATAATTAAAGACTCATTCTCCAGGCTGGGAATTAATTTCGACATTTATTCCAGAACCACTTCCAAGGTGCATGAGAAGAATGCTTCGGATTTCTTCAAGAAGCTGTACGATGACGACAAATTCATCACGAAGGAGACGGAACAGTTCTTTGACCCGGAGGCGAAGGCATTTCTTGCTGACCGATACATCGTCGGGACTTGCCCTAAGTGTGGCAATCCGAATGCGTATGGGGATCAGTGCGAGAAGTGTGGCAGCACTCTGAGTCCGGAGGAACTGATAGATCCGAAGTCGAAGCTCAGCGGGGCGGCTCCGATCAAGGTCAAGACAAAGCACTGGTACATGCCTCTGAATGAATATGAGCCATGGCTCCGCGATTGGATTCTGGAACAGCACAAGGAGTGGAAGACAAACGTTTACGGTCAGTGCAAATCTTGGCTGGATGGTGGCTTGCAGCCTCGTGCGGTGAGCCGTGACCTGGACTGGGGCATCCCGTTGCCGATTGATGGGGCAGAGGGAAAGGTGCTGTATGTCTGGTTCGATGCGCCAATCGGGTATATTTCCAATACTCAGGAGCTTCTGCTGAAGTCTTGGAAAGAGTGGTGGCAGAGTCAAGACACTCGCCTGATTCATTTTATAGGGAAAGACAACATCGTGTTTCACTGCATCGTGTTCCCTTCCATGCTGAAGGCGCATGGGGACTACATTCTGCCGGACAATGTGCCTGCGAACGAGTTCCTGAATCTGGAAGGAGACAAGATTTCGACTTCCCACAACTGGGCAGTATGGCTTAATGAATATGCCGACGAGTTCCCAGGGCAGGAGGATGTGCTTCGCTACGTGCTTTGTGCTAATGCCCCTGAGACGAAGGACAACGATTTCACTTGGAAAGATTTCCAGGCTCGCAACAACAGCGAGCTGGTCGCCATATTCGGGAACTTCGTGAACAGGGCCGTGGTGCTGACCGAGAAATACTTCGGTGGGAAGGTCCCTCCTCGCGGAGCTCTGCAGCCAATCGATGAGGAGGCCCTGGCGCAGATTCCCCAGTGCCGCAAGAATTTGGAGGCTGCTATAGAGACATTCCATTTCAGGGATGCTTTGAAGGAGGCTATGAATATCGCCCGCATCGGGAATAAATACATTTCGGACACCGAGCCATGGAAGGTGGCTAAAACAGATATGTCCCGTTGCGCCACCATCCTGAATGTCTCGCTGCAGATTTGCGCCGATCTTGCCCTGGCATTCGAGCCGTTCACCCCTTTCGCTGCCGAGAGGCTTCGCAATATGCTTTGCGTAGGCGTAAAGGCAGGCTACGATCATCGCGCAGGCGAAGGAAAGCCTACGGTGAACTTCTACAAGGCCGGCGAAGGCCGTGCCCTGCATACCTTGCCTTCCTCTCAGTCCGAACCACAAGCCGGAAGCAACGAGAATGCCTTCAGAATCGTTCTTGACTGGGAAATGCTTGGCAGTCAGGATCTTCTGCCAGAAGGCCACGAGCTGGGCAAGCCGGAACTTCTTTTCAGCAAGGTTGAGGACAGCGTAGTCGAGGCGCAAATTGCTAAATTGAACGCTGCTAAAGCCGCAAACGAAGAAGCTGCGAAGGCGGAGGCTGCCAATGAAGTCGAGCCTCAGAAAGCCGAATGCTCTTTTGATGACTTCCAGAAGATGGACATCCGCACTGCGACCGTGCTAGCCGCCGAAAGGGTTCCGAAATCTGATAAGCTATTGAAGCTGAGCATTGACACAGGCATAGACAAGAGGACTATCGTTTCCGGAATCGCTAAATTCTATGCCCCGGAGGACCTCGTCGGCAAGCAGATTTGCATTCTGGCTAACCTGAAGCCAAGAACGATCTTCGGCATCGAGTCGAAAGGCATGATTCTGATGGCCCAGCAAGGCGACGGTGCCATGCGCTTCATTACCCCGCAAGAAACCCTCCACAACGGTTCCGTCATTGGGTAATATGACCTGTTTACCAGAAGAGGCCGGCAATTTCGCTGGCCTCTTCTGGTTAATGAGCATTATCGAATATTATTTCGCGAAAGCGTAGTGGAAGCCGTTAGTCTTCTGCCAGCCGCCGCGGGTGAAGTCCGGGACTTCAACCGGAGCGTTGCCGTTCTCGATGGAGATAGCCCCGAGAGGGCCTAGGCAGCACCACTCGGCGAGGTCGTAAACATCCATGTCGAGCGGAAGCCCGTTCCTGAGACAGTAGATGAGCCTGTAATCCATTATGAAATCCATTCCGCCATGGCCGCCGACCTCTTTAGCAAGAGCCTCAAGCTCAGGAGTCAGTATAGGGTTCGGATACTTGGCGATGAGGTCAGCGATCTCCTCGCGAGAAAGTGTCTTCTCGTCTTCCAGATTGTCGTAGGTGGCTGCAGGGTCTGCTTTCTGAAGCTGAGAATTCCTGAAACACATTTGCTGGATAGGATATTTGGCGGCATAGCCTTCGGTACCGACAATCTGATACATTCTGTTGTACGGCCTAGGCGTCATGACATCGTGGGAAATGAGCATGGTCTTGCCATTTTCCGTGCGGATGAGAGTGTTGGTCTGGTCTCCATTCTGGAAGTCATCACATTTCTTGCCTGTTTTTTTCTCAATTCTGGCTGCGCCGTTGAAGGACTTCGTGTCCATTGCAACGAGAGTTTTCATGCGGTCGCCTCTGTGAATGTTCAGCACCTGGCAGACAGGGCCGAGGCCATGAGTTGGGTAAACATCGCCTTTGTGTGTCCTATTGAATTTAAGTCTCCAATCATTCCAGTATGCATCCCAGAATGGATCCAAGTTGTGCAGATATGAGCCTTCCACATGAATGACTTCGCCGAACATGCCAGCCTGTGCGAGCGCCAGGCAAGAGAGCTCGTAAAAATCGTAGCAGCAATTCTCCAGCATCATGCAGTGCAGGCGAGTTTTCTCAGACATGTTGATGAGCGCCCAGATTTCTTCCATGGAAGTGGCGGCAGGAACCTCGATTGCTACGTTCTTGCCATGCTCCATTGCATATAATGCGACTTCAACGTGATGAGACCAGTCTGTGCAGATGTAGACAAGGTCTAGGTCATCTCTTTCGCAGAGTTTCTTGTAAGCAACTGTGTCACCAGAATATCCGGCAGCTTCCGGGAAACCTCTTCCCGCAAGGTTTTTCTGTGAAGCCTCTACTCTGTCAGGCTCCACGTCGCAGACAGCGACGATTTTCACGCCGGGAACGTAAGTATAACGGACTACGGCATCGGACCCTCTCATTCCGAGTCCTACGAAACCAACCCTGACCGTGTCCATGGCAGGGACAGTGAGGCCAATTACATCCTCCTGCCCAGCCGGGCGGGCAGGAACATCAACTTTTATCGCAGTCGGGGCGCCGGTGTTAGTGGAACATGCAGCGGCCAAAACGATGGCGGCTGTCAAAAATAAGCTCTTGAGTTTCATGCATTAATATATTTAAGAATATTATTAGTCTTCATGTCAACCGCAAATTTAAAGAAAATATTGCGGATTTATTTCTTTCGGATGAGGCTGAGTCCATGGCGCTCTGTGAGCAGGACGACCTCTACTCGTGTGTCAGCGGCCACTTTGTCATTGAAAGCGACTATTCCCTGTGTCTGCTTGTCCTGCGGCTGAGGCTCCTGCCAAGGCTTTCCATCCCACAGCACGTCGTCAGCTATGATGAGCCCGCCAGAAGGAATCTTATCTATCATCAATTCATAATATTCAGAGTATTCCCTTTTGTTGGCATCGATGAAAACCAGGTCGAAAGGCCCTGGAAGCTCCTTCAAAATATTTATTGCATTCCCGATCCAGAGAGTGATTTTGTCGGAAACGCCAGCTTTGGACCAGCCCTCTCGAATCAGGTCTTCCAGCTCGTCATTGACCTCGATCGTGTCCACATGCCCGTCTGGCGAAGTCAGTCCCATGGCCAGGCAGGCCGCTGAATAGCCCGTGAACGTGCCGATTTCCAGAATATTCCTGGCTCCGGAGATTTGGGCCATCATCGTCAAGAAACGCCCTTGGACTGCCCCGGAAAGCATCCTGGGATAATTCGTGCGGATGTTCGTCTGTTTTTCTATCCATTCCAGAGCCTCTCCCTGGGCAGTCGAGTGAGCTTGGATGTATCTTTCTTCCGGTGTCTGCATTTTTACATATTACTAAGCTACAAGAATATCAGAGAGGAAGTCCTCTCCGGATTGAATATCTGGATTGCTGCCTTGCGAAGATCCTGCGCAGTGATAGAATCTATCATCGCTCTGTCATATTCATCATCATGCACGGTCCCGTATGTGATGAGGCTCTTGCCCATGGAAAGACACTGAGTCTCACCATTGTCAGAGCTTATCACCATCTGCCCGAGCAGCTGTCTTTTGGCAGCTCGAAGCTTCGAGTCAGGATATTCATTTTCCTGCATCTTTGAGATTATCTTCCATATTCCTTCGACGCACCTGTCAATGTTTCCCTTCTCGCAAGCAAATGTGATGGCAAGTATCCCGCTGTCGGAATATTGGGTGTAGTAAGTGTCGACCCCATAAACCCAGCCATTGCGCTCCCTTAAATAATAGTAGAGCAAGGAATTGGAGGATGGCCCTCCCAGGATGTTGCTTAGAAGAATAGTGGTGAATCGCCCTTTCTCATCGTAGAGAGACGGAGCGATGCTGCCGATTTCGGCATTAACCTCATAAGTGCCTCTGTTCCTTTTGATATTGAATGTCTTGGGGGCTGTGATTTCCTTTAATGTCCTTTCGGGGCTGGCCTTCCAGTTCCCGTCGAATGCCTTTTCCGCTAACTTCAGAAGCCGTTCTTCCATCTGTTTTTCTTCTACGTTGGCGACGATTGCCAGTGCCATGTTGCCAGGAGTGAATTTGGCCTCCACGAATCTGTGCAATTCCGAGCAGGTTATCTTTCTTACGTTCGTGGCATTCCCAAGTATCCTTCCTCCAAGAGGGTGCCCATTGAACAGATTCTCCTCAAAAGTGTCGCAGACATCGTCTGGGGGCGAGTCTTTGTAAGATTTTATCTCCTCGACGACAACTCCTTTCTCGTGTTCTATTTCTTCTTTTGGAAAAGTCGGGCAGGTCGCAAGCTCCAGCAGCAGGGAGACGGCCTTGCCCACGTCTTCCTTGAGCACGGTGGCATGTAGCACGATTTCTTCGCGGGACGTGTAAGCGTTCAAGTCTCCTCCCAGTCTGCTCAGGCAAGAGTTTATTGTCTTGGCACTTTTCTTTGAAGTGCCTTTGAATATGGTGTGTTCGGTGAAATGCGCTATCCCGTTGTGGAAGCCTTCCTCGTCTCGCGAGCCGCATTTTATGGTCAGCGAGCAATATCCGACGGCATCCCCGCTTTTCTTGATGGCATATCGCAGCCCGCAGGCTGCCTTACCTATGATCATTATTTCATTAAGTCGTTAATGTTCTCTATGTCGCCTGGAAGGAAACCTATGCCGTTCCTGGCAGTGATTTTATGCTTCTTATAGTAGAGCAGCTTGTAATTGTCCGCTTCTATTATCATCTTATAGCATAATGAGCCAGACATGGGTTCTTCTGGAGCTACGACGTAACTAATGCAGGAATTGTAAGCCTTTTCCGTGAAGAGACTGTCTACGTAGTCCTCTTCTTCGATTACGAGATCTGGGTTGAGCTTGCTCAGCCGAGACACATTAACCTGAGGGGCCAGGTCGTCCTTGCTTATATAAACTCTTTTCTTTGAAAGAGTCTTCATGTCTTTCGGAGAGACTTTCACGCTCATATAAGCCTTTAGCTCTGAATCTGTCAGGCTTGAGGCATGCTTTTGCATTATCGTGAGAATAGCTGGAATTATTATCATCTCCCTGCCTGTGGACTCGGTCGCAGAGCAGAGAGGGAAAGACACTACTTCCAGCATGTCGTTAATGCTTTTGTCCGCTCCTTCACCGCCTTTCACCAGAGTTATCATTTTTATGCCTGGGGTTATCTCCTTTCTCTGTTTGTTATTCACTATGAGCAGGAAATAAAAATTGCCATTGGTCTTGTCTTTGTCGAACTCAGCCTGAGAGCAAAATTCATAAGGCGTGATGGTCCAAGAGCTGGTGACGCCCTCCCTTAAGGCTTCAGCAAGAATATCATCGTCGGGGATGACGACTTTAGTGGTCTTCGAGGAGAAATCTTTGAGTTTTTCCCGTCTGGTGGTTATCTGTCCTTGAGCGAAGCAGTTGATGCACAGAATTAGGCATGTGGCAGCAAGTATTATCCTGAATCTTTTCATGTTCTTCAGTAAGCTTGGTTTAAAGCAAATATACAAAATAAATTATGTACATTTGTAAGCTATGTCAGACTATATCGTTTCAGCTAGAAAATACCGTCCTGATTCATTTGAGACGCTCATAGGTCAGGACAACATCGTTCAGACCCTTAAAAATTCGATCAAGAGGGGCAAGCTGGCTCATGCCTACCTGTTCTGTGGTCCGCGCGGGGTTGGAAAAACGACTACGGCCAGGCTTTTCGCAAAGGCGATCAACTGCGCTAATCCTACGAAAGACATGGATCCTTGCGGGGAGTGTGAGTCGTGCAAGTCATTCGAGGAAGGGCGTTCGTACTGCATTCATGAATTGGATGCTGCGTCGAACAACGGCGTGGATGACATCAAGAACTTGATGGATCAGGTGCAGATTCCTCCTCAGGTGGGGAAGTACAGCGTGTACATCATAGATGAGGTGCACATGCTTTCCACGGCGGCGTTCAATGCTTTCCTGAAAACCCTGGAAGAGCCTCCGGCACATGCCATATTCATTCTGGCTACGACTGAAAAACACAAAATCCTGCCTACCATCCTTTCCCGTTGCCAGACCTACGATTTCAACAGGATAAGCGTTCCGGACATAGTGAGGAATCTTAGGATGATAGCGACAAAGGAGAATGTCAGCATAGACGACGAGTCATTGCATGTGATAGCCCAGAAGGCGGACGGAGCCATGCGTGACGCCCTTACCATTTTCGACCAGACGGTAGCGTTCTGCGGAACCGACGTGAAATATTCAGAGGTCTTGAAGAATCTGAATGTCATTGATTATGAATATTCTTTCTCGCTGGTTGATGCTTTTCTGGCCGGGGACTATGGCACAGCTTTGGAGAAGTTCGACGAGATATTGTCGAAGGGATTCAATGCTCTTCATTTCGTCGCTGCTTTGAGTTCGCATTTAAGAGATCTCATGGTGGCTAAGAACGGGGGGATTGACAATTTGCTTGAATTGCCGGTGTCTTTGAAAACGAGGTATCGCGAGCAGGCGGACAGATGCCCGACGGCATTTTTATTTGACGCTCTGACTACCACGACGCAGTGCGAGGCGGGATATAAAATGG
Source organism: uncultured Bacteroidales bacterium (assembly GCA_900316045.1). Lineage (GTDB taxonomy): Bacteria > Bacteroidota > Bacteroidia > Bacteroidales > UBA932 > Cryptobacteroides. The sequence goes on from ONBM01000007.1 coordinate 18,448, forward strand.
CAGTGAATCCCAGGCTGCATATTGAATATTCATTAATGAAGCTTAGCTTTCTGATGAAGGCTCCTTCGAATGCCTCCGTAGCGCCCAGAGCCGTTGCCCCTGTAAAGGCTCCTGCTGCCATAGCTGAGCCTTCCGCTGCTGTTTCGGAGCCGCCTGCTAAGGCTGCTTCCGAGCCGGAGCCGGCGTCGCCTGTACAGGCACCGGCTGCGTCCGTTTCAGAAACGCCAGCCCCGAGACCAAGGAGGAAAGTCGCTAAATCCGGAGCTTCGCTGTCCTTAAACTCTATTCAAGAGGAAAGCGAAAAAAAAGTTACTTCCTCCGCAATTAGAGAAGAGGACGAAATGCCTGATGAAGAGGCTGTCGTGGAAGCGTGGAAAGAGATGCCGGAATATTGTGCCAAGCAGCCGAGGCTTAGCAGCACTTTGCAGAATGCTGAATATGCCATGACAGAGAAGGATGGCTGCAAGATTCTGACTTTCAACGTGGATAACGTCGCCCAGCAGACTTGGATACGGGAGCGTCAGCTGCATGCGCTGGAAGGATATTTGCAGAAAAAATTAGGCTCGACGAAATTCCGCCTGGATGTGGACGTGAAGCCGACTGAACAGAAAGAAATGGCTCCATACACCGATGAGGAGAAGGCGAAAGCCCTAATGAAAGAGAATGGGGAAGTTGGCAACCTCATCAAAGATTTCGGGCTGGAGACAAAGTAAATATTTACGAATATGAAACTTCATTGCGATAATCTTGTAAAGAAATACGGCATAAGGACGGTTGTGAAGGGCGTGTCCATGGAGATTAACCAAGGAGAGATAGTGGGTTTCCTGGGGCCAAACGGCGCAGGAAAGACCACCAGCTTCTATATGATCACCGGTCAGATAGTTCCTAACGGTGGGCGCGTGTACCTGGATGATGAAGACATCACGGAACTTCCTATGTACAAACGGGCTCAGAAAGGAATAGGATACCTGCCCCAAGAGGCATCGGTGTTCAGGAAGATGTCGGTTGAGGATAACATAATGTCCGTGATGGAAATGTCCGACATGACTAGGGACGAGCGCAACAAGAGGCTGGAGAACCTTATTGACGAGTTTAATCTCTCAAAGGTTCGCAAGAGCCTTGGAATCCAGCTTTCCGGAGGGGAAAGGCGCCGTTGCGAAATAGCGCGCGCTCTGGCCATCGACCCTAAGTTCATCCTTCTGGACGAACCGTTCGCAGGCGTGGACCCTATCGCCGTCGAGGACATTCAGTTCATAATTGCTAAGCTGAAATATAAGAACATAGGCGTGATCATCACAGACCACAACGTCGGCGAGACGCTGGCCATAACAGACAGAGCGTACCTGCTTTATGAGGGAACGATTCTTCAGCAGGGTACTCCAGAACAGCTGGCATCCGACGAGGATGTGCGCACGAAATATCTGGGCTCTGGCTTCATATTGAAGAAATCTGTCTCGGTTGAGCGCGCCAAGGCAGAGCATGAGGCAATTCTGGCAGCTCGGGCTGCAAAGGAGGCCATGCATGCTCAGGTTGCCTCTGATGCTTTGGATGCAGAAGAAGTTTAATAAATGCTTTTGTAGCGACACATGAGAAAATACTTACTTTTTGCGGCAGCTTTTACCGCAATCTGCCTGAGTGCCAGCGCAGAAAAAATTAATGGCACGAAAATATCCGGCAACAGCACGATTGCCGGAGTCATCACTGATTCTAAAACAGGGAAAGGAATAGAAGGGATAGCCGTTTCAGACGGATATTCCTACACCAGGACAGACAAACACGGCGTTTACCAGATGGCAGCCAGTCCGAAATGCAGGGTCATCACGTATGTGACGCCTTCGGAGTTCAAGATAGCTCAAAATGCTGACGGAAGCCCTGCTTTTTTTGCATACAGAGACAAAAGCAAGAAACTGGACAGGCATGATTTCAGTCTTGAAAAGATGGCCTCTCCAGAGAAAGAATTCACCCTCTTCGCTTTGTCTGACCCTCAGTGCCAGACCGATTTCCATGTCTCCAGGTTCTTGAAAGAGGCCGTTCCCGGCATTGAGAGAGCAGCGAATGAAGAAATAGCCGGCGGAATGTCCGTGTACGGCGTAGGGCTGGGAGACATCATTTACGATAATCTGAGCATCTGGGAGCCCATGGCAGAGAACTTCAAGTCTTTCAAGACTAGCAATGGACGCATGCCAGTGTTCAACGTGCCAGGCAACCACGATCATTATAATGTTTCCGAAAGTGATTATGATGCCTTGAACAATTACGTGAAATGGTTCGGGCCGACTGAATATTCGTTTGACAGAGGGGATGCCCATATCATCTGCATGGACGACATCGTGTTCCTTCAGACTCGGCCTCAGAAGCCAGGAAAGGCGTTCACGAATTGCGTTTATGCGGCAGGATTCACGGACGAGCAGGTGGAATGGCTGAAGGCGGACATAGCCCAAGTGAAGGACAAAGACCAGAAACTGTTGGTTTTCTGTACTCATGCTCCGTTTGCCGAGGGACGTGAGCAAGGCGGCCTGTATGTGAATCATGACCGTCATTACAGTGATGTGCTGTCGCTGATGACTGTCTTCAAGAATGCTCACATTCTGATAGGGCACACCCATCACCCATTCGTATATTTCCACGATGAATATGTATGCAAAGGCGGAAAGCCTGTCACCGAGCATGTTCTCGGGGCGCTTTGTGGCGCATGGTGGCATGCGAACATTTGCACGGATGGAACACCTAATGGCTTTGCGGAGTTTAGGGTAAAAGATGCATCGATAGTGGATGTCAAGCCTGTATGGACGAATTCGGACTCCAACGTGCAAATGAGGGTATTCGATGGGAATCAGGTATATACAGGCTCAAAAGGTTACGAGTTCCAATGGGAAGAGGACCTGAAAGGAAAATTCATCGCATCAATATGGTACGATGACGACAGGTACTGGAAGGTGGACTTCATCCAAGACGGGAAGGTTTATCCTATGAAACGTGTGACCAGGCGTCAGAATGACTGGAATGCGGTTTCTTTCTTCATAAATGAAAACGGCAGGGGAATAGATAATGCCTCTTATAAGCCTAAAACCCTGCACTACTGGACGGTTGAGGCTCCTTCCGGGAATCCTGCGCAGGAGAAAAACTGGGAGATCAGGGCAGTTCAGACTATTCCTGATTCAGGAGTCACGCACGTTTATTCTTGCAGGACCTTACAGACCGGCTATTCAGGTCTCGGAATGGATGAATAGTCATTGCTCTGGAAATTTTTTTTCTTGGAGGGCAATATTTTTACTTTGTTAGTTATGATTTGCTCATTTATTTGCTTGCAAATGAAATTAACCGTAATTTAGCGGCGCTAAAACGAAATGCTAATCGTAAATAAGCGAAAGTATGACACCAGAACAGACTAATAAATTCAATAGGTGGCAGTGGAGAACCATCATAGGGACAATGATTGGCTATGCCATCTTTTATGTAGTGCGAAAGAATTTCTCATTCGCAATCCCCGGACTCACAGCTCAATATGGGATTACTAAGACGGCTTTTGGAATCATCATGACTTTGATCGGGGTCATCTATGGGGCATCCAGGTTTGTCAACGGCATAATCGCAGACAGGTCGAACGGCCGGTGGCATATGGCGATCGGCCTGACTGGAAGTGCCATAGTCAACATTCTTTTCGGGTTCGGGGCGATTATCGTCACTTCGATGACCGGCTTGTCGCAGGGTCCTGCCTTTGTCAGAGGGCTGGTCGTGTTTTTCGCCGTGCTGCTGATCCTCAACAACGTGTTCCAAGGTTGCGGATTTCCTCCTTGCAACAGGCTCATCACGCACTGGGTGGCTCCGAGCGAGCTCGCCACGAAAATGTCTCTTTGGAACACATCCCATTCAATAGGGGCTTTCATCGTCTCTGTTCTCTGTGGATGGCTCATGGGACATGCCGGAACCGATGTTTCAGCGGACCCCGAAATGAGAGCGAGAGTCATAGAGAACACGAAGGATGCAGTTGCGGGTTTGCCGCCAGAGAAAGCCGAAGCTTTCTTGAACAATGCCCTTCAGCATGTAGGTGCTTGGCAATGGGCTTTCTGGGTGCCGGCTATCATCGCCGTCTTCGGCGTAATATTTATAATATTGACTCTTCGAGACACTCCGAAATCTGTCGGACTGCCGGAACTCGAAGGCACGAAGACGAAGCTTGACGATAATGACAGTCCTGCTGCGTTTAAGAAATTCCTCAGAGAAAAGGTCTGGTTTAACCCAATCATCTGGATTATTGCTATTTCGGACTTCTTTGTTTATGTCGTGAGGTTTGCTGTTCTGGACTGGGGCCCTACTTTTTTGCAGGAATCGAGAGGCTTGTCCCCTGCGATGGCTGGATGGACAGTTGCTATCTTCGAATGCTTCGGCGTGTGCGGGATGCTTCTTGCGGGATGGATTTCCGATAAAGTTTTCAAGGGAAGGGCTCAGAGAACCTGCCTCTTCTGCATGCTTGGCGTCATCTTGTTTGTGACGGCGTTCTTCCTTCTGCCAGAAAAGACGAATCCGTTAATTCTCCTGATTATCCTGGCTTGCGCCGGATTCTTCATTTACGGCCCTCAGGCTCTGTGCGGGATAATAGCGTCGCAGCAGGCAACGAACAGAGCTGCATCTACGGCAAACGGGCTCATCGGGATGATATGCTACCTGAGCGTGCTTGTGTCGGGCTGGGGGTTTGGTGTCGTTTCCGACAATTTCGGCTGGAAGTGGGTATTCGTGACCATGATAATAGTGTCACTCCTCGGTTTCTTAGGATTCGCCCTTCTTTGGAATACCGCTCGTGACGGATACGACAAATAAATTTAGCGGACATGAAATATCAGAATAAGCTTTCCGTTTCGGTCATGTGTTCTGACCTGATGAACCTGGGGAGAGAAATCGGCCTCTTGCGTAATCTGGGAACAGACATGCTGCATATGGACATTATGGATGCGCACTTCGTGCCCAATCTGACTTTCGGGCCGGATTTCATCTCTGCCATTCAGAATATTACTGACCTCCCTGTAGATTGCCATTTCATGGTGACCGACCCGGAGCTGATGTTCGGCAAGCTGAAATTGAGGAAAGGAGATATATTCTCGGCTCACGCCGAGCTGAATGATGAGGCTGGCAAGCCGAGAGACTATTCAGAATTAGCAAGGAATGTCCACTCCTCCGGCGCTTTGTTCGGCCTGGCTCTGAATCCTGAGACGTCAGTGGAAAATCTAGAAAGGAACCTGCAATGCCTGGACACGGTGACGCTTATGTTGGTTCATCCTGGTTTCGCGGGATCTAAAATGGTGGACGGGATAATGGAGAAGGTAAGGGAGACTCGCGAATATCTGGACGCAAGAGGCTGCGACAGAGTGGAAATCAGCGTAGATGGAAGCGTGAGCGCAGAAAGGGCTGCTTACATGGCAGGACTCGGTGCCTCTATCTTCGTTGGTGGCACGGCTGGAATTTATATCAAGGGAAAGAAGTTGGAGGATACGATCCCGGAATTCAAGAAATGCATCGGAGGCTGAGGCGAAAAGGGTTCTTTAGTAGAGCTCATATGGGGAGATTGATTTCGGTGACTACCGGATAATGGTCAGAGAATCTCACGTGTTTGCAGGAATATGATACTCCCTTGAAATCGGCCGGGAATAGGACGTAATCAATGCGGATGAGGGGCCAAAGGAATGAATATGTCGCCCCGAAGCCGGATCCGGCCTCCACGAACGCATCTTTCCTGCCTTTGCGTAGGCGGTGATAAGTGTAGGACATGGGCGTGTCATTGAAATCTCCAAGAACGATTGACTCCAGAGGGCAATCTTCAATGTCGGACAGCACCTGCTCCACTTGCCGGGGCCTCTTGATTATGGAGGCTTTCATCCTGTGTTCAGTCTCTCTCATCACTGAACGATGCTTCCAATTCCTTGCGAGGGCTGCCAGAGAAATGCTGTAGCTCTGGAAGTGGCAGTTATATATCCTTATCCTCCTTTCCCCGATGCGAATGTCAGTGTAAATTGCGAGGTTGGCGCTTTCTTCGAAATCTAAGTGCCCCCGAGACTCGATTGGGAATCGGCTCAGGGTAACGTTGCCCGAGCCGCCTCCTGCATTCATGTTGATGTAATAGCAAGAGAAATAGTCTGGGAATTGCGCTTCGAGCAGCTTCGGAACATCATTCAGATGCTCTGAACTAAACTCTTGCAGGCAGACGATGTCGGCATTGGTGCGCCTTACGAGAGCAGTTATCGAGTCCAGGCTTTCGGAATATTCATAACCCTTGCCAAGAGAGAACTTCCCGACGTTGTATGTCATTATCTTGATGCAATCATCTCCCTTGCCGGCTCCTCCCGACGCAAAGCGGAAATACCTCCCGATGAACAGCAAGCCAGGGAGCAGAGCTAGCAGAGGGATGATGAAAGTTCTTGACTTCCTGCAAATCGCCCAGATTAGCATTATGACGTTCAGCAGGATGAAAGGTATGAACAGAAGGCCGAAGAAAGTGAAATACCATGCTTTGGCAGGGTTCACTAGCATGGAAACATAGCTAAGAGCTAGAAGACCTGCCGACAGGAGCATAAGAACTCTTGCCGCGATCCCCATCATGCTCCACCCCTGTTTCTTCTTAGCCATGTCAGTATCGGAATAATCTGCCGGTCTTTTTCCAATATAATATCAGCAGCCAGCCGAACAGCATGCCGCCGAGGTGAGCGAAATGTGCCACGCCTTCAGCAGTCCCCGTTATGCCGAAGAACAGTTCAATCGCCACGAATATGAGGACGAACCATTTCGCTTTCAACGAAACCGGAGGGAAAATCAGCGTCCACACAGAATCTGGATAAAGCATGGCGAAAGCGATCTGCACGCCGTAAAGGGCTCCGGAAGCTCCCAGGATTGGCGTCCTGGCGATATTGGTATAAGAAGAAAGTCCCGTTGCGATTTGCACGTATTGGAAGCCAGTGTGTATCAGCAGGGCGCCTAGTCCTGCCACGAAATATAGGATCAGGAACTTCTTCGTGCCTATGGCTCTTTCCAGGGCGGCGCCGAACATCCACAAAGCCCACATGTTAAAGAATATGTGAGCGAAGCCTCCGTGCATGAACATGTATGTGATTGGCTGCCAGATCCTGAAGAAAGGCGAGGTGGGGAAGAACATTGCGAACGTGCCAATCATGAAATTCTCGTTGAGGCGCGTGGCAACGAACATTATTATGTTGATGATGAGAAGGTTGAGCGTCGCTGGCGGGATTGAGGCCAGAGGGTTTGAGTTGTCGTAGTAATATCTTGACATAACGGAATGTTCAGAATAGTTTTTCCACTTGCGTGGTGTTAATTATCGCCATTGTCTTGCGCCCCTTGCTGGTCAGTTCCGGGCTGCTGCACGATAGCAGTGAGTCCACGATTTTGCGGGCTTCGATGGGCGAAGTGACGGCGTTCTCGTTCGAGGCTCCTAATATAGCGAATTTTTCGGCAATAGAGGATTCTAGCGTGCCGGAAAGCGACAGGCTTTCGTCCGCAAGCATCATGGTGAGGTCTGAAATCATTTTCTCGACTTTTCCGGGCTCGGAGGAAAAGCCTTCAGGAACTCCATTGACTACTATCGTGTCGGTTCCGAAAGGAGTAATGTCGAAGCCCAGGGAAGTCAGCAGTTCCGATTTCTCATCGAAAAGAGACCTGCTAGCCACTCCAACTTCAACTTTTACGGGGAACATGCTGATTTGGGTCACGTGCTGGTTTTTTCTCAGGGCAGAAAGCATGCGCTCGTAAATTATCTTCTCTCGAGCCCTGCGTATGTTCACGACCATGATTCCGTCATTGACTTGCGTCAGAATGTATTTTCCTTGAAGAATTAAAATCTGCGTGGTTGGAACCGTCTTGTCTTCGAATAACTTCCCATAATCCTGTCGCCTATCGACGTAGTCGCTCGGCTTTCCGTGCCAGGCATCACCGTCGGCGGCATATTCATTATGCCCGCTTTGCATCGGTTTTTCGTTTCCTGCTAGCATCGGCTCAAACGGATTGTAAGAAGGGTCGAAAGGCATCTGCGGGGCCGTATCTGGCTTATATTCATTGAAATGCTGCCCCAGGACTGGCATGTCGTTGGCTTCTGGGTTGCTGAAATCTATGCCTCCGGCGAAGGAATTTTTGCCGATGGTCTCTTTAATGGCGGCCAGGATGACTTGGAATATGAAGGTGTCATCCTCGAACTTGACCTCTGTTTTGGTAGGGCTGATGTTCACATCGACCGAATGAGGGTCAACTTCCATGAATATGAAATATGAGGGGGTTACTCCTTCTGGGATCAGTCCCTCGTAGGCTTTCATTACGGCCTTGTGGAAATAGGGGCTTCGGAAATATCTCCCATTCACGAAGAAGAACTGATTGCCTAGGGTTTTCTTGGCCGAGTCTGGCCGGCCCACGAAGCCGGAAAGTCTTACGACAGAGGTTTCGGCAGACACGTCCACGATGTCCCCGACGACATTCTGGCCGAGCAGGTCCATAATCCTGAATTTTGTCGATTTGGCTTTGCCCAGGACGAAGATGTTCTTGCCATTATGCATCAGAGTGAATGCGATTTCCGGCCGAGTGAGGGCAACTTTCGTGAATTCTTCCACTATATGCCGGAACTCGACATTGTCGGATTTCAGGAATTTCCTTCTGGCCGGCACATTGTAGAAAAGGTTCCGAACCGAGATATTCGTGCCTTTCGGGGTTGCAGCTTCAGTTGTTGAAACGTGTTCTGATGCAGCGAACTCCACTTGGCAGCCGATTCCCTCATCGGCAGTCCTGGTTTTCAGGGTTACTTCCGCCACGGCGGCTATCGAGGCCAGCGCCTCGCCACGGAATCCGAAAGTCATTATGTTATTAAGGTCCTCGGCATCGTAGATTTTCGATGTCGCATGACGCTCAAAACAAAGCACCGCATCGTCTGGAGCCATTCCGCAGCCATCGTCGATTACTTGAATCAAAGTTCTTCCGGAGTCGGTGATTATCACTGTGATTTGGCTTGCTCCAGCATCAACTGCATTCTCCACTAATTCCTTGACCACCGATGCAGGCCTTTGCACAACCTCCCCGGCGGCTATCATGTTCGCTATGTTTCCTGGCAGAATCCTTAAGTCCATGGTATTTCAATTATGGATGCTGAACCAATTTCAGCATGAACGATCATCGCCTCTTGTCATCCCGAGCCTGACTCAAGAACTATAGCAGCGAGAAGAATTTCGTGAAATAAATGAGGATGACGAACAGCAGGACCAGGCCTACAATCCCAATTATAGTTTGGAACTTGCCAGAAGAACGCCTTCTCTCATAATTGCCATTTCTTAGAGAGCCCTTAATGTAGCTCCCTGGCACATATTTCCCTTCTTTTTTCTCTTTTTCTAAAGATCCGTCCACTTTGCCAAAAATGCGCTTACGCTCCTCCTCGTCCTTATCGTAGTAGATAGGCCGGTAATTGAAAGTCCTGTGATCCTGCTGGCCAGGAAAATTAAAGAATCCCATCGCAATCGTTTTTCTAGTCTCCACAAATTTAACGAAATTATCGATTCATTCAATAAAGATTCGTAAATTCGCTTTACTCAAATGAATAACCATGAATTATAATCGCGAAGCTTTACGTAAGGTGGCGTTTCTCATTCCGGGCGTCATTGCCATTGCCTCTATGGCGATAGTCTCAGGCTGCCAGTCAAACACTTTTTCAGAAGGGGCGGAAGATTTTGCTAGCTATGTGGACGTAAAGATCGGCTCAGGCGGCCACGGCCATGTTTTCGTAGGCGCTAGCGTGCCGTTCGGCGCGGTTCAGCTTGGCCCGACCAGCATTCCTCAATCTTGGGACTGGTGCTCTGGCTACCATGCTTGCGATTCCACCGTAATTGGTTTCTCACACACGCACTTGAGTGGGACTGGAATCGGAGACTTGTTCGATGTCACTCTGATGCCAGTGGTGGGTTCAGTGATTTACGCCAGGGGGATCGAGCCTTCAGATGCTTCCGCCGAGGCCATTGCTTCCGCCCAGGCTTCCGGGATGTGGTCTTTCGCAGACCGTTCTAAGGAAGTAGCCGAGCCGGGCTACTACAGCGTGCCTCTGACTCGTTACGGGATAACCGCTGAGATGACGTCTACATGCAGGGTAGGGTTCAGCCGCTACTCTTTCCCTGCCTCGGACAGTTCCGCAGTCGTCATGGATTTAGTGAACGGAGGCTGCTGGGACGCATTATACGATTCTGAAATAGAAGTGGTCAACGATAGCACCCTGAGGGGCTGGCGTTTTTCCCATGGCTGGGCAAAAGACCAGAAACTGTATTATTTCGCAAGATTCTCCAAGCCATTCGATGACATTGATTTCTACGATGAAAAAGGCTCGCCGATAAAGGACGGCAACGATAAGGCCGAGGCTTCGTCGCAAAAGGCTTTCGGGCGTGCCTGCTTCAAGACCACGGAGGGGGAGCGAATCATGGTGAAGGTCGCCATTTCTCCGGTCAGCATGGAAAAGGCTGAAATGAATATGTCTAAGGAGCTTCCGGGCTGGGATTTCGACGGCACTCGCCAGGCTGCCAGGAAGGCTTGGAATGATGAACTTGGCAAGGTCCGGGTGAAAACATCCGATGCCGATGCCAGGACAGTCCTCTATACTGCCTTGTATCACAGCATGATAGAGCCAGCTACGTTCTCAGATGCCGATGCTGACACTACTGCCTACACGGTGTTCTCGCTCTGGGACACCTACAGGGCTGAAATGCCTCTCATGACCATAATCCATCCGGAAAAAGAGAATGACATGGTGCGTACCATGTTAGGAATATTCTGCCGTCAGGGCCGACTGCCTGTGTGGCATCTTTGGGGCAACGAGACTGACTGCATGGTAGGGGATCCTGGGTCAATAGTCGTCGCGGATGCTCTGGTGAAAGGTTTCGATGGATTCAGCAAGGATCTTGCATGGACTGCTCTGAAAACCACGGCGATGACAACCGAAAGGGGAAAAGGCCTGCGTCAGGAATATGGCTTCATTCCTTCCGACCTCTACAATGAGTCAATAGGGAATGACATGGAATATGCCATAGCAGATGGCGCCGTGGCTAATGCTGCTGAATATCTTGGGAAGGCCGAGGATGCCAGATTCTTCCGAGAAAGAAGCCATTCCTACAGGCATTACATGGACACGGTGACGCTTCAGGCTCGGGGAAGAATGTCGGACGGCAGCTGGAGGACCCCTTTCAATCCGTACTATTCCAATCATCGCGAGCAGGACTACGTAGAGGGTACTGCCTGGCAGTACACATGGCTTGCCCCTCAGGATTTCGATGGGCTGGTGGCTTTCTATGGCTCTAAAGAGAAGCTCGTGGAAAGGCTGGATACTTTGTTCAACGCAGATTCGAAGATAGAGGGCGAGAACGTGTCCGCAGACATTTCCGGATTGATCGGGCAATATGTTCACGGCAATGAGCCTAGCCATCATATAATATATTTCTATACTATGGCTGGCGCTCCTGGCAAGGCTGCCGATTATGTGAGGAGGGTTTACAAAGAGATGTACAATGTCTCTTGCGAGGGCCTTGCCGGCAACGAGGATGCCGGACAGATGAGCGCATGGTACATCATGTCTTCAATGGGCTTCTATGAGGTGGAACCTGCTTCGACTAAGTTCTGGTTCGGAGCTCCGAATTTCGAAGAAATGTGGGTGAAGGTCTCAGGAGGCACTCTTCACATCAAGGCCGATGGACTTAGCGATGAGAATAAATATATTCAGAGCGTAACTTTCAATGGGAAGCCCGTCGCGACAGGCTACATTGAATATTCCGACATCGCCTCCGGCGGCGATCTCATCTATTCCATGGGTCCGCTGCCGAAGCTCTGGTATTGAATCCCATCAGGACTTGCACGCACCACCTCGTCAACGTGCACGACCCACTACCACCGTCTCGGTGTGCAAATCGACCCTTTTACACACCGCGAGACCGCTAACCCCGTAACGGTGTGCAAATCGAGCCTTTTGCACGCCCGAGGCTTCGTGATGATACAACAATGTTGTGAGGTGATGGCCAGGATGATGGTTAGTATTCATAAAAATATTTTTCTTTAACTAATTGAAGGTAAGCAATAGTTACCTTGAGGCTACTATATAACTCTTAAGTGCCTTCTTGCGGAATTTATATTATTGATGCACCTTTGCACTCGAAAAGAAATAAAGTAACTTTTGGTAAGTAATAATTAGGCCGTCAATAAAGTAATACACATTAAAAATAAAGTATCATGGAAAAGGTTTTATTAATCGGCGCAAGTGGTTTTGTCGGTAGCGCAATCTTAAACGAGTTGTTGAACAGAGGTCATGAGGTGACTGCAGTGGTTAGAAATGTTTCAAAGATTTCCCCTCGCAAGAATCTGACAGTAGTAAATCAGGATGTTGCCGACGTAGACGCTATCGCCAAGCTGGCGGAAGGCAAGGATGCAATCATTTCGGCTTACAACCCTGGTTGGACTAATCCTGACATCAAGCATCTTATCGAGACCAATTACCCGAAGATCGTAGAGGCAGCCAAGAAATCAGGCGTGAAACGCCTCTTGATAGTTGGTGGTGCCGGCACGCTGTTCTGTGCACCTGGTTTGCGCGTGGTAGACTCTGGTGCCATCCCTGCTGAGATAATGGATGGCGTGCGTCCATTGGGGGACTTTTATCTGAACGAGCTGTCTAAGGAGAAAGATATTGACTGGATATTCTTCTCACCTGCCGGAGCCTTTGACGAAAATGGGACCCGCACAGGCAAGTTCCGCCTCGGCAAGGATGATCTCATAGTTGATCCTCAGACCAACAGCAGCCATATCTCTGTACAGGACTATGCTGTGGCAATGGTTGACGAGCTAGAGAAACCTGCTCACCACAAGGAACGCTTCACCATCGGCTACTAAAAGGCTGCCAGATCGGAATAATGCAACTTGATCGGGATAATTCAACTTCAAACCGGGCGCAGCTGTGCGTGCAAGCTATTGAATAATAGTTTATTGCATCGTAGAGCGTGCTCGGTTTCATTACTTTGACGAAGAACCGCGGGGATTTGGACCGTACTGATGGCGTTTTGTAAACAATTGGGTATTAAATTGTTGATAAGTGGTTATGGCACGGTTCCTATTTCGTCATGCAGACCGTACGTGTGCCTTTCGTGACTTGTTGATTGTGAATAGGCTTTTTTACAGTGCCCGTACGGTCCCGTCATCCTATATTATCTCTCTGAAAATATTGGATGACGGCGATAAAAGAGTCTAGATTCCGGATCGAGTCCGGAATGACGGGATAAACGAGCCCAGATTCCGGATCGAGTCCGGAATGATGTGAGGGAAATGGATACGGCTACCCACACATGATGGTGTCGCGGAAGTTTGCCTAGGCGCTGGTGGGGTTGGGTGTCCGTTAGGGTTTTGTAAAATGGAAGAAGGCGGCGGTGTTGGGTGTCCGTTAGAGTTTTGCGAAATGGAGGTAGGCGGCTGTGACTGCGGTTACGGCCGCTGTTTCTGTTCTGATAAGAGAGGTTCTCTAGAACAGATGGGTTGTTGCGTAACCATGGGACTGCTTTTCCTTCTTCAGTTCGTCGGACAGGTAGCACACCATCTCCGCTTTCAGAAATTTCTCCAGCTCGTAGAACTTTTCTATCGGTATGGCGTTGTACGGGTTGCCGGTCACGCCCTTCTTGTACCAGGTGATGAATTTGACCTCAAGCGTCCTCCCTGTCTGCGTGTCGACGCAGTACTTTATGATGATGAATCCATAGCGTGAGTATTTCTCAATCTCCTCATCCGTGAACACCTTCCTTACTATTTCGTCGTACTTGTCGTAGTCTATGCCTGCCGGAGTCCCCATCCCAGTGGCGTAAGTGTAGTACCGCACTGGATTGGAGCCAACCTTATATCGAAGCTCATCGATAAGGTGGTTTTTCTTATTGCTCAGGTAAAGGCCTTTTGAAGCGCGAGATATTTTATAGACCTCCCCATAACAGGCAATCTCTGTTTTCCCCGAATAGTAGTCCTGTGAGGAAGCAGCTGTCGTGAAGAATGTGGCGAACAAGAGCGGCAAAAGGCATCTGGTTGCATTTAGTGTCATAATCATATGTTTCAGGCTGTTCTGCCAACGAATATATTATTAAAACTTCTCCTCATCATCTTTTCGATTGCAGCTGGCTAAAGGACTAGAACAGGTCGGTTGTTGTGTAGCCATGAGACTGCTTCTCCTTCTTCAGTTCGTCGGACAGGGAGCACACCATCTCAGCCTTCAGCAATTTCTCCAGCTCGTAGAACTTTTCTATCGGTATGGCGTTGTACGGGTTGCCGGTCACGCCCTTCTTGTACCAGGAAACGAATTCTACCTCAAGCGTCCTCCCTGTCTGCGTGTCGACGCAGTACCTTATGATGATGAACCCATAGCGTGAGTATTTCTCAATCTCCTCATCCGTGAACACCTTCCTCACGATTTCGTCGTACTTGTCGTAATCTATGTCTGCCGGAGTCCCCATCCCGGTGGCGTAACTGTAATACCGCACGGGATTGGAGCCAACCTTATATCGAAGCTCATCGATAAGGTGGTTTTTCTTATTGCTCAGGTAAAGGCCTTTTGAAGCGCGAGATATTTTATAGACCTCTCCATTACAGGCAATCTCCGTTTTCCCCGAATAGTAGTCCTGAGAGGAAGCTGGCGGAGGAAAGGCCATCGCCAGTGTCAAAGACAAGATGATTAATGAGAATAACTTTATTTTCATGATTCATTATTATTTAATCGTAAAATTGATTATAACATTTCAAAATATAATCCAAATTTCGGCCATCGTCGCTCCTGGGATAACTATGCTGCCACCACCACCGCCGCAAGACCCTGGATCTTGCGACTGATCATTTTCATAGGGGTTATCTGGGTTAGGGTCATCAGGGCGGGTACGTCAGAATTCCCAAAGCAAAAGGCCGTATCTAAATACCACCAAGGGTTATCACCGTCGCCATATGCCGTGGAATCACCATAACAATATGCTGTGCTATCTATTTCATCATAGTACCATGTTGAGTCTGACCTGAACGAATAATTCCTCTTCGGAAACAACGCATTATGAATCTTTCGAACTTGCAATCCGTCCATGATGCGTTTAAAAGAGATACTGCGCTTGAAAATATCAGATCTGTCCTTAATGCCTAGCATGCTAACGCAAGGACCTGGTTCTCCGTCAATGATTCTGTCTACGCGTACTATTTTCCCTGAAAGTTTTGTGTAAATAATTAGCCCGGAAAAGTCGTGAAGCCTGCCATCGTTGCGGAAATCCCTTTCGAGCCGAATCCTCTTGTGTGTCTTTGTATAGGAATCGTCGGCCACGATAGTCATCACATAGGCTCCATCATTCCCTGTCTGCGGGTTTCTGACGACGACCACACGCTGATGACTGTCGAGGCTAATCCTGCCGCCTTTCTCATCTCGCATGTAAAAGATAAGCGATTGTTCAGAAAAAAGCGGAGCCTCACAGTTATCGATGCCTGTACGTGTTCCGCGATATGAAGCTGATTTGGACCAATCTGCCTCAATAAGTCCTTGACTTAGAAAAATGTCTCCGAATTTAGAAGGCTCTTCTGAGTTCGACAGTTTCTCAATCTCAGAATTGAAGATAGCTTCAGCGTCAGACGATGACAGTTCGCAGATCGCATTCAATTCGGGCGACCTTATTTGATCTTCATTGTCAAACGAACACGAAGGTACTATTGCTATGGCAAACGCTATCGCTATCAATCGGCCATAATTCAAGATCTTTTGTGATCTCATAGTGATTTAATGTATAGTTAATAGTTTAAGTGCCGTAAAAATAACAAAAATGAATATTAGTCTCAAAAATTTTTATAATATTAAACAATAAATTCCGTATTAGTTGTATTTATTAAGCTAAAAACGTTTTGTGAAAGCGCAATGGGTCAAGTCCCAAACCCTGTGTTAAAGAATATACCATGTCATCCTTAACTATACTCCCCATCATCCTGCACGCCCCCACCCCGTCATCCCGGACTTGTTTCAGGATCTAGTTTCTACGAGCATAGATTCCGGATCGAGTCCGGAATGACGGGATAAATGAGTCTAGATTCCGGATTGAGTCCGGAATGACGGGATAAATGAGTCTAGATTCCGGATCGGGTTCGGAATGACGGGATAAACGAGCCCAGATTCCGGATCGAGTCCTGATGACTGGGAAATGCGTACATGGATTCCGGATCGAGTCCTGATGACTGGGAAATGCGTACATGGATTCCGGATTGAGTCCAAGGTTTAAAGCGCTTTCCATTGTCATTCTGCGACCAAAGCTTGGAGTCCGGTCCGGATGCTTTTTCCGAGCTAACCAATCCCATGAACAAGGCTCTTCAGTGTGGCAAGCCATGCGAACACCCTACATGACATCTTGGGTGTTTACACGCCACTTTGATTACAGCCACCCCGGAGGCACGGAACCTCTCGAGGCAAAAACACAACGAGCTACTTAGCACATCCCTTCCAGAGGCGGCCGTGCCCTTGCGCTGGCTCGCTAGTCGGTGCTTGTGTCGGAACTGCCTGCCGAAGCCGTGGCCTCGGAACGATGCCGTATTGATCCATAATTGACGGCAACGGCGACGAGAATCCTCCGGACATAGACGGAATATTCCCATGGCTTACTCCGGTTCAAACGAGAACATTTACATTTATGGGCGACGGTATAGTGCCACCGGCTGGCTTCTAATGAAGTACTGCATCGCCCACCCAGTCTCCAGAACGGGGGTTGGCAATGCGAATAGTCTCCTCAGCGCTTATTATGAATGTCACCGTTGCCTACGATTGTGAATAATCATAACCTATCTTCTATGTTTCACAAAACCTTGTCGAAGCTGAAGCAATAAAGAATTGCATACGTATATTCAAACCCTCCGGAAGAAGCGTCTCGCAAAACGCTGTCGAGGCAGGCTGCACGGAAGCGCTCAGGGAAGGGCATGTCTAGACATCGGGGCCTCCCAAGAGCCACGTTGTCGACCGACACCCCTTTGCAGAGCCTTCGGAAGGACATGTTCCGACAGCACTTTGCGAAATTCCACTTCGCTCATCCTGTACGACCAACGCTATACATTAAAAACGACCCACCCCATCATCCAGCACGACCCACCACGGCACCACGAACGACCCCACCCCGTCATCCCGGACTTGTTTCAGGATCTAGTTTCAACGAGCATAGATTCCGGATCGAGTCCGGAATGATGTGAGGGAAATGGATACGGCTACCCACAAATGATGGTGTTGCGGAAGTTTGCATAGGCGGCTGGGCGGTGTTGGGTGTCTGTTAGAGTTTTGCAAAATGGAGGTAGGCGGCTGGGCGGTGTTGGGTGTCCGTTAGGGTTTTGTAAAATGGAAGTAGGCGGCGGTGTTGGGTGTCTGTTAGGGTTTTGTAAAATGGAAGTAGGCGGCGGTGTTGGGTGTCCGTTAGGGTTTTGCAAAATGGAGGTAGGTGGCTGTGGCTGCGGTTACGGCTGCCGTTTCTGTTCTGAGGCGTGAGGGGCCGAGGTGGACGGGGATATAGCCTTGGCTCACTGCGAGGTTAGCTTCTTCTGGTGAGAAATCGCCTTCCGGGCCGATTAAAATCGTGATTTTCGGCTCGTCCCGAGTCTCGGGGAAAGGGCTGGCTGTGGTGCTAGCAGCAGCGGCACCGGCATCACTGGCAGCAGCGGCACCGGCATCATTGGCAGCAGCGGCACTGGCATCATTGGCAGCGTCGGCATTGGCAGCGTCGGCACTGGCATCACTAGCAGCGTCGGAGGAACCAATATGGCCCGTGGAACCCGTGGCGTCAGCGGAGTCGATGCCATTGAACCCGGTGGCATATTCATTTAGAACATCGGTGATGGATTCGCGGCGGGCATCACCTTCGAAGCAGTAGCAGATGAGTTTCAGGCCAGGGACATCCTGGCTGAGAAAGTCCTTTAGCGGCACGGCATCTAGCACAGTTGGAAGCTTAGCTTTGAGGGACTGTTTCATGGCTGAGAGGACAATCTTTCTGCAACGCTCCGGCTTGAAGACTCTCCTTTCAGAACGCTCCCCGATGATCGGTGTGATTACGTCCACTCCAAGCTCAGTGGCCTTCTCGCAGAACCATTCGAAGCGATCTATGTTCTTAGTCGGGCAAACCGCCATATTCAATGAATATGGATGAGCGCCCCATCCAGGCACCTTTTCAAGGATCTCCGCAACCGCTCCCTTGGGCGAATCGTCCGTCAGGCGGCAATGAAACATATTCCCAAAACCATCCACGACGGCTATCTCGTCCCCACGCCTGTGCCGGAGCACCTTCACCGCATGCGTAGATTCTTCCGCATCCAGCCTTGCTTCGCGCCCATCCACCATGTTCGTGTAGAAAATCTCCATGCTGATTTGCCTTAAAGAAAGATATTTATGAAGCCAAAGTTAAAGAATATTTTAAAAAGTCGTAAATTTAGCCATCCTATATGAGAATTATGCCGATGAAGAAAAGATACGTTTCTCTTGATGTGCTGCGGGGCATGACCGTGGCTTTTATGTGCATCGTCAATAATCCTGGCAGCTGGTCCCATATATTCCCGCCTCTGCGCCATGCGGCTTGGGTGGGCTGCACGCCTACGGACCTTGTTTTTCCGTTCTTCCTGTTTTGCGTCGGCTGTGCAATGGCATTCTCGCTGCGGAAATTCGAGGGCAATGACGGGAAGGCTTACAAACACATTATCAAGCGAGGCATTCTGATTTTCTTGGTGGGACTCGCTTTGAACCTTTTTCCGTTTTTCCCTGCCATCACTCATGATCCGGAGTGGAGTTTCGGGCAGAACTACCTTTACTGGCTCCAGCATAAGAGAATTTTCGGAGTGCTGCAAGGAATCGGCCTGGCATATATTCTTGGAGGCTGTCTGGTAGTGTGGCTGAAAAAGCCGGTGCGTCTGCTTGGCGCAGTGGGCGTGCTATGCGCTGTTTACACCGCCATTTTGCTGATTTTCGGCAGGGAACCTGGGTCGTTCACCCTCGAAGGGAACGTCTCGATGCGCATCGATGAGTGGCTTGTGGGTGGAAATCATTGCTACCATGGCTACAATGGGACCAACTTCGATCCTGAAGGGTTGCTGGGAACTATGACCAGGGCGTGCACAGTTCTTCTAGGTTATCTCGTGGGCTTCATGATTCTGCATTCGCACAAGGACTTAGACGTAAGCGAGACGGCAGCTTCGGACGATCCTGCGAGCCTGTCGGTGGTGAGCAGAATGTTTTTCTACGGGTGCTGCTGCCTGGCCCTTGCAATGGTGTTAAGCATCTGGATTCCGATTTCAAAGCCTTTGTGGTCGGCTTCATATGTCTTTTATGCCGGCGGCTGGGCTATGCTGGTTCTGGGCTGCCTCGCATGGGTGATTGACATTAAAGGTTGCGAGAAAGGCTTCGTTCCGTTTAAGGCCATGGGCATGAATGCCCTAGCCGCTTTCGTCCTGTCCGGAGTCTTGGCAAAGACCCTCTCGCTCTTTGGCTTCTCTCCGTCAAAATATTTCGGAGGCAATGAATATGTTTCTTTGGCGTATGCGCTGATCTTCGTTTTCGTGATCTTCTGCATTCAGTGGGTGCTTTACAAAAAGAATATCATAATTAAGCTTTAGCCATGTACATTGGACTCATTTCCGACACTCACGGGGTTTTCGATGATGCGGTGAAAGATTTCTTGAAGCCGGTAGACCAGATTTGGCATGCGGGAGACTTCGGGACGCTCGAATGCGCCCATGAAATAGCTGATTTCAAGCCGCTCGTAGGGGTCTATGGGAATTGCGACGGGCAGGATGTGCGGCAGGAATTCCCGTTATATAAAACTTTTAACTGCGAAGGCTTACGAATCCTAATGATCCATATCGGGCTTAGGCGAGGAAGTTATTGGGCTTACACCCCGGCCAAACTCGTTTACGACTTCGAGGCGAAGAGGCTGATAGACACCATTCATCCTGACATATTCGTCTGTGGTCACACCCATATACCCCAAGTGTTCAGGGATAAAGAATACGACATGCTCTTCATGAATCCGGGAGCCTGTGGCCGCCAGGGACCGGCCGAAGTGCCAAGGATGGCGTTTCGCTTTGAAATCATAAGCGGAAAGATCAAGAACTTCGAAAAATGCGAATTGCCAAGGTGAGAGGCGTTGAATAAAATGTTATTAAATTATTGCATATTAAAAAAATATATTTAATTTTGCGCCCAGAAAAAGCAAACACTATTTTTGGTTAGTTAGTATTATGAAAAAGGTATTAATGTCAATCGCAATCGTCGCTATGGTAGCAATGATTGCATCTTGCGGAAACAAGAACGCAAAGAATGGTGAAGCTGAAGCTCCTGCACAGGAGACCGTTGAGGAGGCTGCTCCAGCAGCTGCCGACAGCGTAGCAGCGCCAGTAGATACAGTTGCATCTGCTGATACTACGAAATAATCACTCTTCTTCATTCTAAATCCTGCGGGATTTGTTTTGCGGTGTCCGGGTTAAAACCTAGATGCTGCTTTTTTTGTATATTTGAGGACGCATCGCTTCGGAGCATTTTCGGGTGACGTTCAGAAGAATATTGAATATGGCAGTAACGGGAAAACAGAAGTCGGTCTGGTTCTGCACTAATTGCGGAAACGAGTATCCGAAGTGGATGGGCAGATGTCCTGCCTGCGGGGAATGGAACACTATTGTGGAGAAGAAGATCGAGTCCGGAGGCAAGTTCAGGGGCGGCATGCCTGTCAGCGGGCACGGGCCTCGCCCATTGAACGAAATAGATTCTGGCGCTGATGACCGAATCTCATTGAACAATAATGAGCTGGACAGAATCCTCGGCGGAGGAATGGTTCGCGGGTCTTTAGTCCTGATTGGCGGAGAGCCCGGAATCGGGAAGTCAACTCTCTCCTTGCAGATACCGCTGGCGAACCCGTCTTTGAAAACGCTCTACGTCACGGGCGAGGAGAGCGAAAGGCAGGTCAAGATGAGGGCTGACAGGCTGGAAGGCGATGCCTCTAACTGCCAGATTTACAGCGAGACATCGATAGAGGACATTGTCGGGCAGGCGCGAGAGCTAATGCCAGACCTGATGATCGTTGATTCTGTGCAGACCATGTTCACCGAGATGGCAGATTCGGCTCCAGGGTCGGTCACCCAGATAAAGGAGGTCGCGTCCAGATTGCTCAGGCTGGCGAAAGAGACAGGGATTCCTATAATATTAATAGGTCATATCACCAAAGAAGGCTACATCGCCGGCCCTAAGATTTTGGAGCACATAGTTGACGTGGTGCTGCAGTTTGAAGGGGAAAATAGGGGAGCCTATAGGATACTTCGCAGCATAAAGAATCGTTTCGGTTCCACTTCCGAGCTTGCCGTTTTCGAGATGACGGGCCATGGGCTGCGGCAGGTCGAGAACCCTTCCGAGCTGCTGATTCCTATGCACGAGGCCGGGCTCAGCGGGACGGCGATCAGTGCGATGATGGATGGGACCAGGCCGTTTTTGTTTGAGGTCCAGGCGCTTGTGAGCTCTGCCGTGTATGGAACGGCGCAAAGGTCGGCGACTGGCTTTGACGCAAGGAGGCTGAATATGCTTCTGGCGGTGCTGGAAAAGAGGGCTGGCTTCAAATTGGCTCAGAAGGATGTGTTCCTGAATATGGCCGGCGGCCTGCGAGTGAGCGACCCTGCTTGCGACCTGGCAGTCGTGAGCGCCGTGCTTTCTTCGAATTTCGATTTTCCAATACAGGAGACTTACTGTTTCGCGGGAGAGGTTGGGCTCAGCGGAGAAATACGTCCCGTGTCCCAGGTCGATAGGAGAGTGATGGAGGCTGAACGCCTGGGCTTCGGCAAAATATTCATTTCATCCTTCTCTTCTTCGGACTTCAAGCCTAAGAAAATCTCCGTCGTCAAGGCGGCTGATATTCCCGCCCTGGTGAAGGCGCTTTTCAGGGAATGAATATTTTTAGCTATCTCTTCAGCTAATTAATTCAGAACGCCATGAATCTGATAGACATCAAGATAGGTCATAAAGAATGGTAATCATTGATGTCACAGAATACTAGAAAAGGTCACAGCGCAGTGACCTTTTCTTTTGCTTCAAATGATTGTTATTCGTATCTTTAAACTTGATTTAAAAGGATTTGATGGCAATGACAAAGAAACAGGGAATACAGCTTTTTGAAGAGAAGAGAGTCCGCACTGTGTGGGACGATGAGGCAGAGAAATGGTATTTTTCTATTGTTGATGTAGTTGCTGTTCTTACGGACAGTCTTGATCCGGGAGCATATTGGAGAAAACTGAAAGAGCGGCTCAGAAAAGAGGGTAATGAAACCGTGACAAATTGTCACGGGTTGAAACTGACAGCGGCTGACGGCAAAATGCGTATTACGGATGTTGCTGATCAGGAGCAACTTTTCCGGCTGATCCAATCGATTCCGTCCCCCAAGGCAGAACCATTCAAGCAATGGATGGCCCAGGTCGCATCCAATCGTATTGACCAGATTCAGGATCCAGAACTGTCTATTGAACAGGCTGTTGCCGATTACCGACGGCTGGGGTACGGGGAAAAATGGATCAACCAGCGGATCAAGAGTATCGAAGTCCGAAAGGATCTTACCGACGAATGGGAGCGAAGCGGAGTACAAGGACAGCAATACGCAGCCCTAACTGATATCATCACCAAGACCTGGAGCGGCTTGACTACGCGGGAGTACAAACATCACAAGGGCTTAAAGAAAGAGAATAAAGAAGCTAATCTTTTAATATGGAAATCATAACTGAGGATGATGGGGTAAATCTATATTTTCATGATTGTGATGGCCGACTTCGGGAAATATTCAAACTGGAGAATAAGCATTTCGTTCGAATCAAATCCGACACTAATATAACTATAGGATCTGTTTATTCTCCTGTGGAAACACTATTTTTTGCAAATCGGTAGACTTGGGATGGACACAAGACCCCTATGTCGGAAATGGTTGTATTCGCTACAATGACTGGGAAGCATGGACAGTTTATGAGATTCGATTTCCTGAAACCTATGATTTCACCGATTCCCCTCAGTGACTTTGAAAGTGCCGACAACCTCGATAGCGGTTACCATTGGGATATAATATAAGCCTTCCAAATCTGGGCGGCTGCATACAATGCTCAGGACTTCCTTCTCGACGAAATCCGTATCCGGAGAGCATTCCCAGAATAGAGATTCCTACGTTTCGCTCGGAAGGACATGTCATTATGAGGAGCAAAGCGTCGAAGAATCTGAAAAAAAGTTGTATCTTTACAGCTAATTAATTCAGAACGCCATGAATCTGAGAGACATCAAGAAGGACATTGAATATGTCGTAGGGGCTTTCATCGAGGATTGCTCCTTGTTCGCTTCACTTCATTCCGACTCTGCATCGGAGTCAGTCGAGAATTTGCTTGGTAAGGCCGTCAATCTTTATAACGACCTCAGGGATAAGGTTAATTCCAAAACGGAAAAGAAGAATGCAGCCTATTACAAAGCTATTCGTAAAGAGCTGCTCGAGAAAACCGATGCTCTGTACGAAGAACTGAGCGGTCTTGTGAAAGCCGCCGGCGAAGTTAAGCCAGCCTGAGGATTTATTTTCCTGCCAGATGCTTCTCCCATGCCCATGCGGCAGCGAGAGTGTCTTTGATGGGACGTTCCGCTTTCCAGCCAAGCTCCTGATTGGCGAGAGA
>ONBM01000069.1 GCA_900316045.1 uncultured Bacteroidales bacterium
AGCTAACTGCCAGAAATAAGACTGGCGTTACTCCCTAGCAGGACAGCTGCCAAGGCACACAGCCTAGGCAGCTGTTTAATTTTTCAGGCCCCCAGAACAGAATCCGTAAGATGCAATGAGGATGGCGAATGTAACAGCAGCAGCCAGCGGCATATTCAAGAGTTATTCTTCAGAAGTGAAATTCATCACGCTCCGGACTATCATAGACTCATCGTCCGCCGTAAGGTATGAAATTGAATATTCTTTGCCACCTTCTTCTACATTCAGGACCACGTGACCAGCTTCGAAAGAAGAAGGGTCCACATCATTGAGCCAGGATGCCCCGGCATCCTCTGCCCTGCGTTCAGCCGGCATGATTGTCGGACACACGATGCGCTCACCAGGATAAATAGACCTGTCAGTGCACATTTCCATCACAGGAGCGACATTATGCAGCTGGTCCCAGACGCAGCTTACGAAGACTCTGGGCGCTAGAACCTTCAGAAGTTTAGGCGTCATTGAATAATGGCCGTGGTGATTGATTTTGGCGACGTTCACTCGAGTACATACGTCGGCGATTGAATCCTCGATTTTGTATGTTGATCCGTCAGGAAGTTTCCAGCTGTCCGAAAAATCACCAGCTGTGTACATCTTGAAGTCGCCGTAAGAGACTATCATGCCGAGACTCATGCCGTTTTCATTCAATGATTCTGGATGCTCCGCTGCGATTTTTCCTGCATATAAATCGGTAACCGTGCCATCTTCAGAGCAGACACGGCCGTTGCCACAAATATTCCTGACCGAAAAATTTTTGCATTCTCCCCTTAGCGGAATAATCTGGTCAGTGGCACCGAGGCGGAATTTCTCTACTTCAAGGCCGTTATGCTTCATCTGATATTCATAGAAGCGCTTCATGTGGCCTACGACTCCGCTGTCAAAGTCATCAGGCATCGGAAGAGGGTCGCTGAAATCCGGCCAGCTTCGGTCTATTGCTTTTTTGAAACTAAGAGTCTCTGCGGCTTGTGAGAAACCACTCAGATAATAGTCTTTTCCATCACGGACATCCTTAGACGCATAGAATGCTCTGTTTCCGGCATGATCGCTATGATAGTGTGACAGCATCATATAATCAACATCTGCTCCGTTTGGATTTACCCGCTTTACATATCGCGCTATCCACTCGCCAGCATGACGCTTGCTATTAGGCAACACGGGCACGGCAAGCGGTCCTCGGCCAATTGCGTTGTGGTCACCACAATCCAACAGCATCGTCGTGCCATCTGGGAATATGTAGAAGGCAGACTCGCTTACGCCAGTGTAGATGAAATGAACTTGGAATCGGCCCTTCTTCCATCCGCGCCAGACCTTACCAGCCTCCGGATGTGTTTTCCCTTTAAGGAAAGCTGCGCCAAAACCGAGAATCCCTCCTATGCAAAATGCGCCGCCAACCACTGCAGAAGATGTCAGAAAATCACGTCTATCCATAATGCGTTCTTATTTTAAGCAACCTTAATCCTGTTCAATTTCTAACTAAATTACTAAAACTTGCCCTCATATTCAAGGCTATGCCAAAAACGTCATAGTATTTTAATATTATGCCGTCGATACATTCATAAAGCAACGGCAATTCTTCACCATGGGAAAGCCAAAGCCTCCCACATCTTTCTTTGGCATTGTCGGTTAAGGTGAAGTATGCCAGCCCAGCCAAAATTATTTCCAATGAACTACTTTTTACACAAAAATATTATTTTTGCAGGGCTAGATTTAGCTCAGAAACCACCTGCGCAGATTTAAATCTTTTTTATCAAGGATTTGCCATTAATAGCTAGACTATATACAAAACACAAATTAATAAAGTAAAACTATGAGTAGAATGAAAAAAACTCAGTTAAAGGCTTGTTTATGTGCAATGATGCTGTCAGTCATTCCGTGCATGGAAACATCTGCAGCATCTAAACTCCCTGGTTCTGACGAAGCACCTCAGTCTCAGCAGAAAAAAACCGTGACAGGTACTGTCAGGGATTCCAAAGGAGAAGCCATTGTCGGTGCGAACGTCATTGTAAAGGGAACGATGACAGGCACTTTCACCGACATTGATGGGAATTATTCCTTGAGCGTTCCTTCGAATGGCACGCTCAGCGTTTCCATGATAGGTTTCACGACACATGAAATCAAAATCGGCAATCAAAACGTAATAAACGTCGTTCTTTCCGACGATACCCAGCTTCTGAATGAAGCTGTGTTCATCGGTTATGGCACGCAGAAAAAAGTCAACCTAACCGGAGCAGTAGACGTCGTGACAAGCGAGGTCCTCGACAATCGTCCCGTATCCAATCTCACGCAAGGCCTGCAGGGTGCCATTCCTAACCTTCAGATAACATTCGCTGACGGCAAGCCGAATCGTAGTTCCGACTATCAGGTCAGAGGTACTGGATCGATTGGACAAGGAGGCTCGGCCCTTGTGCTCATCGATGGCGTAGAGGGCGATCCTGCCATGCTGAACCCTAGCGACGTCGCCAGCGTTTCCGTTCTCAAGGATGCCTCATCGGCAGCCATCTACGGTGCGCGTGGAACCTATGGGGTGATTCTAATTACGACAAAAGACCCTAATAAGGAAAAGACATCGGTGACATACAGCTCGAACTTCCTTATGAAATCTCCTACTGTAGTACCAGATGTCGTCACCGATGGGCTTGAGTTTACGGAATATTACCTTCAAGCTTATCGTGGATGGCAGTATGCCGCTCCGAGCAAGTTCCACTCCTCGCTCAAAATCACTGACGCATGGCTTGAGAACCTACGCAACGGAGCGACCGGTGTCGTCACGGAAAGCAACGGAAAGTATTCTTATTACGGTAGCACGGATTGGTTCGATCTTCTGTACAAGAACCATTCTTTCGGCCAAGAACAAAACATCAACATTCAGGGAGGCGGAGAAAAGGCTAATTTTATGGTATCCGGTCGTTTCTACACTCAGAACGGAATATTCAATTACGACCCTGACAAATATAAGATGTTCAACATCCGCGCAAAAGGCAGCATAAAGGTAACCGACTGGCTCAAAGTCACTAACAACTTCGAGTTCAGCAACATGACGTACCACAACCCGATGAACGTGGGCGAAGGTTCAGTATGGTATGCGATAGAGTCTGAAGGCCAGCCTGTCAATGTTCCATTCAACCCTGACAGAACCCTCACACAGGCAGGAGCTACCATCCTCGGTTCTTTCATTTACAAGAACAACTATCAGGATACGAACGAGCGAGTGCTCCGCAACACCACGAGTTTCATCGCCAACCTCTACAAAGACATCGTCACCCTCAACGGCGACGTGACCTTCCGCTACACGGACGACAGGATGAATGGCGTCCAGTCCCCTGTCCCTTACACCACGGAACAAAATGGAAAGACAAAATACATGGGAAGTTCCTTTGATGGCATCTACAACTCAGTGTCCACGAAAAATTACCTTGCGACAAACCTTTACAGCCAGTATGCGCAGACATTCGGGAAAAATGAAGCCAAGCTCATGGTCGGCATGAACTACGAGCAGGAAATCTACGACTACAACTTCGCGCACAGGAACAGCAAGATTTACGAAGGTGCCGAAAACATTAACCTTACAAGCGGTTCGACCAAAATCAGCAGCGACTACTATAAGTGGCGCATTGGTGGTGGGTTCTTCCGAGCCAACTATGTCTATGACAACCGTTATCTTCTTGAAGTCAACGGGCGTTACGACGGGTCATCGAAGTTTCCTACCTCACAACAATGGAAGTTCTTCCCATCAGCGTCGATCGGATGGAGAATTTCCCAAGAACCTTGGTGGCATCTCGACGACAATTCCATCTCCAACCTCAAGCTTCGCGTTTCCTACGGGTCACTAGGAAATGGAAACATAGCTGCGTACAAGTTCCAAGAACTGTTCACTATCGCTCAACAGAACAGGCTTCTTAATGGCTCGAAAAATCTCTATACAAGTGCTCCGTCCCCTATTCCTGAAGGACTTACGTGGGAGACTTCGACTACTGCGAACTTCGGATTGGATGCAGGTTTCCTCAAAGACAGGCTCTATCTTAATGCCGACTACTACATCAGAAAAACTACTGACATGTACGTAGAAGGGAATCAGCTCCCAGCCGTCTATGGGGCCTCCGCTCCAAAAGGCAACTATGCAGATATGACTACTAAAGGCTGGGAGATCACACTCACTTGGAAGGACAAGATCAACATTGGCAGCAAGCCAATGAACTACGAAATCAAGGGTACCCTGGCAGACTCAAAGTCGAAGATCGACAGCTACCCTAACGAAGAAATGAATATTGGTTCAAATACATACTATGCTACCAATGTCAACTATTATAAGGGAATGACTCTAGGAGAAATCTGGGGATTCGTAAATGACGGCTACTTTACCGCCGCAGACTTCGATTCCGAAGGCAATCAGATAGCCGGACCCGACCAGAGCTGGGTCATGAATAACAACGCAAACAAATGGGAGCCAGGAGACATAAAGTTCAAGGACCTCAACCACGATGGCAAGATAGACTGGGGGAATTCCAAGGTTGGCGACTCCGGAGATCGCAAGGTCATCGGAAACCGCCTTCCTCGCTACACCTACAGCTTCAATTTGAGCGCAGACTGGAATGGAATATTCGTAAGCGCATTCTTTCAGGGCGTAGGAAAGCAGGATTGGTGGGCAGGCGGCGACAACTCCATGTTCTGGGGCCAATATAGCCGTCCTTATTCCAACATTCCTTCCGACATGGTCGGCAAATGGTGGACCGAGGACAATCCTAATGCATACTGGCCTAGGTACAGAGGATACATCGCACATCAGTTTAACCGCACCCTTCACCTTGCGCAGACGAAGTACTTGCAGAATGTCGCATACATCCGTCTTAAGAATATTCAAATAGGATACAATCTTCCAAAGTCTGTAATAAGCAAACTACGCATGCAGGCAGCGAGAGTCTATCTCTCAGGCGAAAACCTCTGGTGCTGGTCTCCTCTCTACAAGCACAGCAAGCAATTCGACGT
This sequence comes from uncultured Bacteroidales bacterium, assembly GCA_900316045.1. Lineage (GTDB taxonomy): Bacteria > Bacteroidota > Bacteroidia > Bacteroidales > UBA932 > Cryptobacteroides. The sequence continues at coordinate 5,020 of ONBM01000069.1, forward strand.
GAACAGCATAAACGGCGAGGATACCGAGACTAAGTCTCTCATAAGCAGCGGTCTCTACTCTTCCCCTATCATGAGCGATGGTGGCTCTACCTACAGCTATCCTATCCTGAAGACAATGACATTCGGTATTTCCATAACTTTCTAAACATTTGAATACAATGAAAAAATATATCTGTATAGCCTCTGCGATGTTGTTGGCTCTAACAGCATGCGACATGAATGAAAACCCGAAGGCACAAATCGGCAAAAATGCGTTGTTTGCAAGCGAGAACGGCCTCAAGATGTACACGAACTCCTTCTACGATGTAATGCCGGGGCTCGGTAGTGGAATGACCACATGGGGAAACACCGCCAATTCTGCCGTCACCGCTTACATGGGCGTCCGTACATTCTATACCGACAACTACACGCCAAGCCAGGAAAGTTCCTGGAGCTGGGGAACCCTCCGCAACATCAACTATTTCCTCGATAACAATACGAACAATAACGTCAGCGAATCCGTCAGGAACAACTACAATGGACTGGCGAGATTCTGGAGAGCCGTATTCTATTTCGACAAGATCCGCACGTACAATAATGTTCCTTGGATTGACCATGCTCTCGACGTAGATGATGCGCTGCTCACTGCGACTCAGGATTCACGCGAAGTTATCTCAGAACATATCTATGAGGACCTGCAATTTGCCATCAATAACATTTCAGAGGCTTACAACTCCACCGCTTCTGTAGTGACAAGCCTTGTGGCAGCCGGTGAGCAATCTCGTTTCTGCCTGTGGGAGGGGACTTTTCGCAAGTACCATGGTGAAGCGGATTCAGAGAAATGGCTCCAGAGAGCAGCCGATGCTGCTAAAATCGTCATTGATAGTGGGAAATATGCCATCTACACAGGAAAGGGAACAAGCAAGTCTTACAGGGAACTCTTCATCACTCAGACCCCTATTTCCACTGAGACCATGCTAGCCACCGTTTATGACGCATCCGAAGGTCTCGTCAACGGAGAGAATCGTCGTTGCACGGCCTCTACCCTCGGAAATACTTTCTCTCCAATCCGTCAGTTCATGAACCTTTACCTCAATCTTGATGGCTCTCGCTACACCGACAATCCGGATTACAAAACTCAGGAATTCTCTGAGGAGTTTGATGGTCGAGATACCCGCATAGGACAGACAATCCGCATACCCGGCACTGTACGCTCCAACGGCCCTGCCTATCCTGACTGGCAAGTCACATATACTGGTTACATGGGACAGAAATTCTGCACGGATGATGCTGATCTTGATGGCAAGTACATGAACGAGAACAACTACATCTGGATGCGTTATGCCGAGATTCTACTTAACTACGCTGAGGCGAAGGCCGAACTCGGAACCCTTACGGACGAAGACTGGGCTAGAACCATCGGCGCTCTACGCGCACGCGGCGGCATTACAGGCGGACTCAGCGCAAAACCTACGACGGTCGACACTTACCTCCAGTCAAACTTCTTTCCTAAAGTTACAGATCCTACCATACTTGAAGTTCGCCGTGAGCGCCTTATCGAACTTGTCTGGGAAGATGCACCTTCCGAATTAAGCGACCTGCAGCGCTGGGCAACTGGTAACCTTCTTGGAATGAAATGGCAGGGCATTTACGTCAAGGAATTCAACCAGAACATAGATCTTGACAAAGATGGCACTCCTGACGTATTCTTTTACACAGACCCTTCATTGAAGCCTGCCGAGACAGAAGGCCATGTGGTATACCAATACGTCCAGCTTGATAAAGGCAGCGGCTACACCTCGCATTGGACAGTAGATGAAGATGGACACACCCTTCTGTTTGATATGATGGTCGACAAAATCCAGTGGAATGACAGAATGTACTTCCATCCTATATCAGTGTCCGACATGGCGCTGAATCCAAATCTCAAGCAGAACAGCGGCTATTGATAGTCAATAATATAATGAATATTTGGGGTGGCCTTCTTGGTCACCCCTTTTGCGAATGGAACATCAATCAGCCAAACTCGACAAAATATTGCCAAATAATATTCTTTTGCTAAATTTGCAGTTAGTAAGTTGTTTTACTAAAATCTTTCAAATTTAGATGGAAACAGTGAAGAAGACCCCTGATTTCTGGGGCAAAGAGGACTGGCAAGCAATCTGGATCGGGTTCATAATCATAGTGATAGCCTGCATCGCAGTCCTGACAAAAGCATTCGATTTTTCAGCAGTCAAATTCTCTACATGGTCGGTCGGGGAGGCCGCTGCCACCAGCTCCATCCCTCTGGGAACGCAACTCGCCTCCGGGGTGTTCTGGCGGAAGTTCATACTGACTTTCCTGACGCTCGGAATATTATTCTCCATCGGCGTGAAACTGCAAGGCGAAAGCCTGAAAAAATATATTCCTGCATTCATAGGGCTGTTCTGCATAGCTCTTTTCGTCCGCCTGGTAAGTGCCGAGTTCACCCTCAACCGTTACTTGGAATGGGCATTCTGGGCTCTGCTGATAGGTCTTCTCATCTCCAACACGGTCGGTGTGCCGAACTGGCTTAAGCCAGCCATCAAAACAGAATTCTACATAAAGACAGGTCTTGTGGTGATGGGTTTCTCGGTATTGTTCTCAAATATAGCCAAATTCGGGCTTTACGGCCTTGGAATAGCCTGGATAGTAACCCCGATCGTAATCATATTCATGTGGTGGTTCGGAACCAAAATCTTGAAAATCGACAACAAGCCACTGGTTATCACTCTTTCGACTGCGACCAGCGTCTGCGGCACCTCCGCTGCGATTGCAACCGCCGCTGCCTCCAACGCAAAGAAAAACGACCTCTCGATTGCCGTTTCGATATCCATAATATTCACTGTCATAATGATGGTCTTTGAACCGATGATCATCAAGGCAGCCGGAATGAATCAGCTCATGGGCGGCTCTCTCATAGGAGGCACAATCGACTCAACAGGAGCCGTGGTGGTTGCGGGTACTGCTTTAGGACCTGAGGCTCAGCAGGCAGCGGTTCTGGTGAAGTCGATTCAGAATATTCTTATAGGCTTCATCGCCTTCTTCGTGGCAATATTCTTTGCCACCAGGGTTGAAAATTCAGGCGTTCAGAAAGTTGGCGCCGGTGAAATCTGGACCAGGTTCCCTAAATTCATCCTCGGTTTCTTCGCCGCTTCGCTGATTGCGTCTTTCTTGATTCAGCCAATTTTCGGCGGGGACAGCGTGAATGCAATAAACAAGGTGCTGGATCAATACAAGAATTGGGCTTTCGTGCTAGCATTCACCAGCATAGGCCTAGACACCAATTTCAAGGAAATAGCCAGGCAGATGCAGGGAGGGAAAGTTCTATGGCTCTACATAATCGGCCAGACTTTCAACATCGGCCTGACCTTGTTCGCCGTGTGGTTCCTGCTTTCCGGCGTCGTTTTCCCTGTTCCGGTCCTCGACTAGCCAGCAGAAAAAATGAACGCAGGTACGATAAATTTCAGGAGGGCATGTAAGATTCTGACGATTTTCGTTGGGGTGGTAAGCATCGTCACGGCACTTTATATCATGCTTAAGGGACTGGGGCTGCAGGATAGCTTGGACTTCGGCGCTGGAGCCTACTACTACGCCGACATCCCTGAATTCCAGGAATATACCGAAAAGACCCATTTCGCTGCCAAGCTCCCCTTCTGGGTCTACATGGCGCTGTTCCTCGCTTGGGGAGCATTGATGTACTGGTTATGGAAATATATTGACAAGAAATGATTGGTTTTAGCCATCAATAGCTATGAATATGCCAGCAAAAGTGTCTGCTGCATGCCGCAGTTGCGGAGAAAGGCATGATATAGAAATATGGGATAGAATCAATGTCAGTGATAATCCTGAGCTGAAGCCAAAAGTGAAAGACGGCTCTCTTTTCGTCTGGGAGTGTCCTCATTGCGGCACATCCAACCTGGCGCATTATATGACGTTGTACCATGATCCTGATGCGAAAATCATGATTTGGTGCTTGCCTGAAGGTTTATTGCAGGAAAGCCAGATTGCGGCCTTAGAGGATCAATTAACTGGTCAGGAAGCTCTCAGTGACTATGTGCTGCGTAGGGTTGAGGATGTGGGTTCATTGATTGAGAAAGTGAATATATTCGATTCCGGCCTGGACGATCTTACGATTGAGCTTTGCAAATATGTCACAAAGAACGAGCTTCAGGACAAGGGCATGCCGAATCCTTTGAGCGTAGAGAGCAAGCTGAACCTGAATAACGAAGAAAAGGCCGATTTTAGCGGTGCTTCGTTGAAGTTTTTCAAGATTGATGGGGCTGATCATGACATCATTTTCAGTTTTCCTAAGGATGGGAAAATGAATATTTTGAATGTTGGTTTCAACGTCTATGAGGACTGCGCTGCCATCATACGTCGCAATCCTCAGATAAAACCAGACTCCGGATTCGCCAAAATCGATCCCACCTGGGTACACAAATTCTTCAGATAAATCCTGAGCCCATGTCGCCGTCGGGCGACCGGCGGAGGCCGGGTATTCGCGAGGCGGCTTGCCATGCGAATGCCACAAGGACGGGAGCCGCGGGGGTTCTCAGGGGGCAGAGCCCATGTCGCCGTCGGGCGACCGGCGGAGGACGGGCATTCGCAAGGCGGCTAGCCAAGCGAATGCCACAAGGACGGGAGCCGCGGGGGTTCTCAGGGGGCAGAGCCCCCTAAAAAAGGGCCGCAGAGGAACAATCCCGTGCGACCCTTTGTCGTATTAAGTAGTCAATCCTTAACAACTGTCCATTGCGCAGTTTGTAGTTTTATATTGAGGACCTCCGAAGAGGATTTGCAACAAGACAAATAAAGTCTTCGCGCTCT
>ONBM01000075.1 GCA_900316045.1 uncultured Bacteroidales bacterium
CCGTTCGTGCCATGTTCTGCCCGGTAAGCAGGGGAAGAAAGCGATTCAATTATTTTATCAGCCTTCTTGAGATAATCTTCCTTCCCTGTTATGGAATATAGATCGTAAAGAGCAGATGCCATTATGGAAGCTGAAGACGCATCCCTAGGCGTGTTAGGAATGTCCGGGCAATCATAATCCCAATAAGGAACCAGATCTTCCGGCATATTCTTATTCGTGAATATGAAATTTTCGATTTTCTCTGCCTGGTCCAGGAATTTCTGAATATGAGTGTGTCTGTAGGCTGCAGTATAGCCGTACAGGCCCCATGCTTGCCCGCGTGCCCATGCGGATTCGTCTGAATATCCTTGCGCAGTGTATTTCCCTCTCACAGCGCCTGTCTCGGGATCGTAATCAACCACGTGCCACGTGCTGTAGTCATTGCGGAAATGATTCTTCATTGTCGTTTCTGCATGCTCGACGGCTATTCTGTAATATGTGGAATCGCCCGAAAGTTCTGTGGCATTGAAGAGCAGTTCGAGATTCATCATGTTATCAATTATGACAGGACATACCCAGCCTTTCTTCGGATTGGCGTTCCACGACTGGATGATTTTTGCATTTGGCTTGTACCTGGTAATCAAGGATTTGGCAGTGTTGATGATTACAGGAACATATTCTTCCCTGTTTTTGTATTTCAAGCCCAGCCCGTAACTGTCATTTATCATGAAACCGACGTCGTGGTTGCCGGTGTAAAATTGCACGGGCGCCAAGACTTCTGTGAACTTCGTTGCCTCGTCTGCCCATTTTTCGTCTTTAGTGAGGTCGTACATGTACCAGAATTCTCCGGCGGGGAAGCCGCTCACCCAATCATAGATAGAAACGAAATCCACTTTCCCATTCTGATATTTCTGAGGAATTCTTAAAGTGTCATCTTTCTGCGACTCCTCGCAGAGAGCGCTCAGCTGGACTTCGGCATTCTGAATGTTTTCGCCGATGATGTCTTTTTTACCGGTATTGGCACATGCTGCTATCATCGTGACGGCAGCCATAAGAGAAATGCTTTTTCGTAAATTGTTCATAATGTGGTTAGTTATAACTAGCCAAGAGACTCCTAGCCTGCTTGCCTGCGACAAATTTAGAAATAGTTTTTCAAAAGTCAATGCAAACGTTTGAAATTTTTTCATGAAATACTGTTCTTGCATTTTGAAGGCTTTCCTATAAAACGTTTTCTTATCGTTGTTTCGTTGCTTGCGCAGATTGAAGAATTTGAGCTAAAGGCTTTGAGAATGGATATTCCAATCGTTTGAATAAGTAGATCTCATTTGAGCAGACTTCAAGTGTGGCATTTGTTATTTTTGCCGATTATTGCCAAATTGCACATGGGTTTCGCATAAGCGGCATATCCATGCTATTATTATATTATATGAGAAAAGCGATAATTGGCATTTTAGCACTGTCAGTGCTTCTGAGTGGCTGTGGCAACGCAAGCAAGACAGCGCATGAGAAGGACTCAGGCGCTTTCAGGATAGTCTCCTACAATGTCGGGGCGTTTGGAAAATTCATGGGCAGCAGCATACCGATGATTGCTGACATGGTGAAAGAGGCCGGGGCTGATGTGGTGACGCTCAACGAGCTGGACAGCTGCAACAGCAGGCATGGAATAAACCAGGTTGCCGCTCTTGCAGAAAAGATGGGCTGGCAGTGGTTTTTCGGCCGCGCCATGCCTTACGCCGGAGGCTCCTATGGCAACGGAGTCATCCTGCCTAAGAAATGCAAGATACTCAATGAATATGTCATAGCGCTGCCAAAGGGTGCTGGCTCAGAGCCACGTTCCGTTGCCGTCGTCGAGACAGATGAATATGTCATCGGAGCAGTTCATCTTGACTATGCCAATGAGGGTGCTGCCATTGGCCAAGTTAAAGTTATTAACGAATGGATGTCAGCACATTTCAAGGATTCTCAGAAACCAGTGTTTCTTTGTGGCGACATGAACGCAAAGACCGATTCGAAAGTCATAGCTGCATTGCTGAAAGATTGGAATATGCTATCATCTGGAGAGTTAAGCTTCTCCTCTGCCGAGCCAAGCGAATGCATCGACTACATATTCCATTATAAGCGTTCAGCCCATGTTCGCAAGGTTTCAGCGCACACCCTTGCGACATTCCGTAAAGGAGACGTCACGAAAGCCTCCGATCACCTCCCGATTTACGTCGACGTCATGTTTTAAAATTGTTATCATTTCTTAACATTTTGTCCGGCTGTTTATCCTGGGTATTTAATATCTTTGCAATGCTTATGGATAACGGTAAGTGCATGCTCCGAGGGGGACATGAGTGCATTTCAAGACCTGTACTATGAGTACTATGGGAAGACGAAGTCTTTCCTGACAGGCTTCCTGCGTGATCCTATCGTCTGCGAGGACCTTACCCAGGAAATATTCGTCAAAGTCTGGACGATGAGGCACATCCTCCCTGAAGTGCGTTCCTTGAATTCTTACCTGTACAGGATGTCGAAGAATGTTGCTCTGAATTATCTCCGTTCTGCGGCGAGGGAAGTCCATGGAATGGCAGATATTGAAGATGACAGAATCTTGGAAGATGCTATCTCTGCTAAGCAGAAACTAAAGATCGTGGGAAGAGTGATATCGAATATGCCTCTGAAGCGTCGCAGCATATTCTTGATGAGCAGAATAATCGGAATTCCAAATGATCGGATTGCGGAGCAGATGAATGTCTCGAAGAAAACTGTCGAAAATCATATCAACTTGGCAGGGAAGGAACTACGAAGAGCAATGGCGGAATTGCTCGTTGTCATATTCATTATTTTTTTAAGTTAAGATCTGGAAATTTCTTTGGGTGCTGAGCGTCGATTGCGTGTCTTAATCATGATAGCACTATCGACATGACAGATAAAGACTTTTTTAATATATGGAATCATTCTAGTGGCGATGAGGTCTCTAAATCGGAGATAAGGGACTCATATTCCAAGGTTGTTAGGCGCATAGAGAAGATTGAAGGCCAGAATGGGAATAGAATACATTCAAAAAAGCTGCGGAAGATATTCTTATATTCCTTAGGCACTGCGGCGGCAATCATGGCAATTGCTTTCCTCTCAATTTATGCATATAAAATTTACAGACCGCAGAAGGCTTTGGCAGTGGCTGAGCCTATTGAATATCTTGAAGTTAGGGCAGGGGCGGGGGAGATAAAGAATGTCACCCTCCCGGATTCTTCTAAGATAACGCTGAATTCAGGAAGCCTCATCATTTACCCGGATAAATTTGCAGGTTCTAAAAGAAACGTATACCTCAGCGGCGAGGCTGTTTTCGATGTCACCCATGATGAGCAAAAGCCATTTGAAGTCAGCACAGCTGATTTCATCGTAAAAGTACATGGCACTAAATTCAACGTGTCGGCATACGGCGATGACGAGAATGAGAGCGCAACTCTATGTAGAGGAACTGTCTCTGTGCTATGCCGTAGTGACGGCCGAGAGTATGTCATAAGCCCTGATCAGCAGTGGAGCATAGCCAAAAGCACGGGAGAGGTGACGGTAAAAGGCATTTCGTCGCAGGAGGAGATTTCGTGGGCATCAGACATGCTATGCTTCAATTCGGCTCCTATTCGCGACATTCTCAGAGAGATAGAGAGGCGATTCGGAGTGAAGATATATCTTGCCACGAATAAGTACGATGACAGCGTGATCACTGCGAAATTCATTCATGAGGAAGGCCTGAAAGACATTCTGAATGCAGTCTCGAAGCTCGTACCGGGAATGAAATGGCGAGCAAATCAGGAAGGGGATATATTCATAAAATAGAATAAAAGACGTAGAAACATAATTTAATTCACTAATCATTAGTAAAAATGAACAAACTCTTATCATTGTTTTTTCTGGCTTTGGTCATGACTGTCCCTTGCTGGGCAGTCAGCAGCCAATCCCAGGTGTCATTCTCTTCCAGCAGAATGACTATCAGAGAAGCTTTCTCGAACATTGAGAAGCAGAGCGGCTACACGATAGCCTACAATGAGGCCATGCTCAATGTTGGGCAAATGGTCAATGTGAAGTCTCAGTGTACGGTGGATGAGGCCATGACGGAGATTCTGGCCGGAACGGGAACCCATCATGCTTATCAAGGCAAGATAATACTTGTCGTTGAGAATCAGCAGGATGGCAATTCTGTTTATTCCGGCATCATACGAGATGAGAATGGTCCTGTGCCCGGTGCAGTTATCGTTAATAAAACCAACAACGAGACGGCTTTGTCTGACGATCAGGGAAAATTTTCCATCCGTGGGCGTAGCGGAGACGTGCTCGTGGTGAACATGCTTGGCTACAAAGATTCTCAGTTCACGCTGTCTTCCCAGACGAGCAATCTGACAATTGGCATGGAGATAGATAAGACGACTCTTGACGAGGTAGTTGTGGTCGGATACGGCGTTCAGAAGAAGGTCAATATGACAGGTTCTGTGTCATCAGTGAATTTCCAAAGCCTAGAGACTCAGTCCAGGCCAATCACCGATGCTTCGCAGGCTCTTTCGAGCGCAACTCCGGGCTTGCAGGTAATGCAGGGCTCTGGCGCTCCTAATTCCGAGAGTTTTTCTTACAACATCCGAGGCACCGGCACGCTGAACTCTTCGTCTCCTCTCATTCTTGTCGATGGAATGGAGCAGAGCATCAGCTCTGTTAACCCTGCCGACATAGCCAATGTTTCTGTGCTTAAGGATGCGGCTTCTTGTGCCATTTATGGCAACCGAGGAGCCAATGGCGTAATCCTTATTACTACTAAGAACGGATCTTCCGATGGCAAGATAATTGTCAGCTACGATGCCACTTTCTCGTATAATGAGCCACTCAAAATCATTCATACGGTATCTGATTATGTGAAATACATGCAGCTGATGAACGAGTCATATGAGAATGCAGGCAATAATCCTCAATTCCCTCAGAGCACCATTGATCTTTGGAATAATGCAAAACAACATCCCGATGAACTGGCAGCATCAGGGTATCCGAACTATGTGGCATACCCGAACACAGATTGGTGGAATGAAATCTACAAGAAACAGTGGATGCAGAAGCATTCCATTTCTATCAGTGGAAAGGAGAAGAGGTCTGGTTACACCATGAGCCTCGGATACACAAAGAATCCGGGAATCGTCAGAAGCACCGGATATGAGAGATTCCAAGGGCGCATCAACCTATACTCGGACGTTACGGACTGGCTGAGGGTAGGCTCGCGCATTTGGGGTCATGTCACCAATCATGATGTCAGCTATGTTGACGGTAACGGTGATGGGTTCTTCAATTCTCTGAACACTACCAAGATGCTGCCTTGCACCTATCCGTATTATGATGGGAAATATGGTGCGCCAGAAGGCCCAGAAGACGATCCTCAGTCGCATAATCCTCTATGGGATGCCGCAGGACTGACGGGGTACGATAAATATACTCAGCTTTACACAGATTGGTATGCTCGCATTAAATTCCTCAGGCATTTCTCGTATGATGCCGACCTTTATTACAGGGATCTACGTCAGGAAAGGAAATCGTCGGACGCATCTATCGGAAAGTATAGCTTCTCCAAAGATGCGTATTCTACTGGAGCTTCGGATCCGTCCGAGCTATACACTAGCATGACTTACACACGGGATAAGCTTTACAAACTGAGCCACATCCTCAATTACAGCCAGACCTTTGCTCAGACTCACGATGTTTCTGCAATGGTCGGATATGAGGAGCAGAAATACAATTACAGGATTACTAATGCTAACAAACGCGGCCTTACCGATGCGAACGTGAACGACTTCAATGCCGCCTCTACGCCTTACAGTTCGACAGGATATGGCACTGAATATGGGGCTCGCTCTGTTTTTGGAAGAGCAAATTATGCTTATAAATCCAAATACCTCTTCGAGGCCAACTTCAGGTACGATGGGTCTTCTAGATTCGCATCTGGACACCGCTGGGGCTTCTTCCCTTCCTTTTCTGCAGGTTGGAGAATGAGCGAGGAGCCTTGGATAAAGAAAAATGAGTGGCTTAGCAATTTGAAGCTGAGAGCATCCTGGGGTAAGCTTGGCAACAACTCGATTGGAAATTACGATTGGCAGGCATTATATTCTTCCACGAACTATTCGTTCGGACAGTCCATAGCTTCTGGCATAGCCGTGACAGCAATCAACAATCTTTCCCTCGAATGGGAAGAGACAGCTGTCACGAACGTTGGTGTTGATTTTGGTTTCCTTGGTGACCGCCTGACAGGAACGATTGATGTCTATGACAAGCACACTTCAGGAATTTTGTATCGCCCTGACATCTCTATGATATTCGGGAATGCTACTGCTCCAATGGCAAATATAGCAGAAGTAAAGAACAATGGTGTCGAGATTGAGCTTGGCTGGAGAGACCGCATCGGAGAATCATTTAATTACAGCGTCAAGGGTAATTTCTCGTTCAACAAAAACAGGGTGAGCAAATATAAGGGTAAGCTTCAGAGAGGATGGAATGACGATCACACTGAATATTCTACTAACATCGGAGATGTCTCCACTGGCTCCGGCACCAGGGTTCTGGAAGGCCATATGATAAATGAGTGGTATCTTCTCAATGTCTACAAAGGTAGCGGTAAATATTTCGGAGCAGATGGGAAAGTGCTTCCTAATGGAGGGCCGAAAGATGGCATGATTCGTACAGAATATGACATGAAATGGCTTCAGGCCATGCAGGATGCTGGCTATTCGTTCCAGCCTAAAAACAATATCGGCAAGAATGGCCTCTGGTACGGTGAATATATCTATGCCGATGCTAACGGTGACGGTATCTATGGGAATACATACGATAATGAGTTCCAGAATTGTTCTACCCAGCCGAAATATAATTATGGTCTAACTTTCACGGCAGACTGGAAAGGCATAGATTTCAGCATGACATGGGGTGGCTCGGCGGGCTTCAAGCTCTATTACTACGAAACTGGTAGGAATGGCAGCGAGACAATTTATGGCTATACCATCGGGGATAAGGTTGCGAACAATCACTATTTCTACGATCCTGAGAATCCGCAAGATCCGAGAACGAATATTACTTCGAAACAGCCTAGGCTCATTAATCTGTCAGGCTCGCAGAGTTCTGCTGGTTCTGCGTTGCATCTTGAGAAAGGTGACTTCCTTAAGCTTAGAAATTTAACAATAGGATACACTCTTCCGCAGACATTGACTCAGAAGGCATTCATAAACAGGCTGCGCGTATTTGCCTCTGGCGAGAATCTCCTTCTGTTCACAGGGTTCTCTGGGCAAGATCCGGAAATGAGAAAGACCGTCGGTTACTCGACTATGCGTCAATTCGCTCTTGGTGTTAATGTAACATTCTAATTGATAAAGAGATATGAAAAAGGTATTCAAAAATATAGTGCTTCTTGCTGCGTTCTCGCTCATGCTTCTTGCAGTGAATGGCTGCAAGAGTGACTTGCTCGACACTGTGCCGACATACATGTATTCAGGAGAAAACGTTTGGTCGAGTCCGGTGCTAGCTAAAGCTGCCGTGACCGGGGTTTATAATCAGCTTTATTACCAGTACTCGCAGAGTGCGGCTGGATCCACTCCTTTTGACGTCTACTCTTCGGTCATGGACATAGACATGAACTGGCGATCTAATTCTCCGGCAATCACTGGCTCGATGACACCTTCTACCGGTATGGTGGCGTCTTTGTATAAGATGTTCTATACGATTGTCTACAGGTCAAACGATGTGATCAATAACATAGACAAGGTTCCTGGTATGAGCGATGCGGAAAAGTCCAGGTACAAATCCGAATGTAAATTCTTGAGAGCTTATGGCTATACTTATCTGAACGTATTCTGGAAGGGTGTGCCGATTTATACGGAAAACGTAAGTACCTCGGATGCGAAAAAGTTTCGCTCCACGGAGACAGAGGTTTGGGAACAGGTCATTTCGGACCTTACTGACGTGATAAACGACACGAACATTCCTGATAAGATTGCCTCAGGAAGCAGTGAATATGGAAGAGTCACCCACGGCGCCGCCCTCTGCTACAGAGGCCAGGCTTACCAATTCCTAGGTGATTACCAGAAGGCACTTGCGGATTTCGAGAAAGTTGGAACTCTCGGATATGCTCTCTTCAGTCCTAGTAATGGGGCGAAGGGCAACGATGACTTTTTCAAGCTTTTCAAACCTGCCAACGAGCAGTGCGACGAGATGATATTCTCTGTTCAGTGCGTCGAGATGTCAGGGCAGGGCAATCCAAGAGGCATTAATTATGGCAACCGTTGTACGGGTGGCTCTGCTTGGAATAACTATTTGCCTAATCCCGCATATGTCGAGCGGTTCGAGAACGAGGATGGGTCTAAATTCAATTGGGACGATTATTGCCCTGGCTGGAGCAGCATGACACCGAAGCAGAGAGTCGTCTTTTTCCTAAGAGATGGCCTAGTCAATGGCGAGAATGGAACCTATGGCACGACAGAGACCACCAAATTCAATGAGAACAGGTACAAGAACATGCAGGAATATGGTGCTGACATGTCCAAATATCTTGACAAAGGAAACGAGGCACGGATCCGCGCCGCATACGAGCATCGTGATCCTCGCCTGATGCAGGAAATCATAACTCCGTACTCGACCTATTATGGATATGAGTCTGGAGTAGGGGCTCACATTTGGACTCTGCGCTGGCCTTACATACTGGATGCTGGCGCCCCGTATGACATCCGTACAGATACTAACTCAAAGGTGTATTACCTATGGAGGAAGTATGTCACGGAAGGGGAAGAGTGCACGACTCGCTGGGTTTACCCTGAGGATATAATCCTTTGGAGATATGCAGAAGTCCTTCTCAGAAGGGCAGAATGCTTGAATGAACTCGGAAGGACAGACGAGGCTATCACTTATGTGAATATGGTTAGGAAACGCTGCGGCCATGTGCTACTGAATGATCCTGATTATCCTGCCACTGCTGTGAAGGGACAAGATGATATGAGGGAGAGAATCCGATATGAGTTCTATGTCGAGCTTGGTGGCGAGGACTCTATGTTCTTCAATGAATTACGCTGGGGAACGTGGTACGATTTGAAATTCCGCGATCATTCCTCCGGCTTGGTCGGAGATATTAACTCAAACGGCTTGATGCAGGTATGGGGCGAGACGACCTACAAGAATCAGTCTGTGGGAGAGCAGCTGAAGAACGGCTGGCCAATACCGGCGAAAGAGATGGAGATGAATTCGAATCTCACGCAGACTACAGGGTGGTACAATTAATTTTAATGTGATGGTTGCCCCGGGTAACTGGGGCAACATTTTTAAATGTTTATTATGAAGAGTAATATTATTTTGGGACTGGCGGCCATGCTTGTTGCCATTACCGCGAATGCCCAGGATCGTGCCGATCAGCAGCACCTGACTGACCCTGAATCTTTTTCCATGGTCCTCATGGGGGATCCTCAGGGCTACACAAAATATGACATCAACCAGCCTCTGTTTGAGCTCTGCACGGTCTGGTGCGCAGATAACATCGACAACCTGAATATCAAGGCCGTGCTTCTCACTGGCGATTTGGTAGAGCAGAACGAGAACATCGTCCGCAACCGTAAAATGCTGAATCAGACTAGTAAGCAGATGTGGGAATGGGCTTCGCACTGCATGGAGCGTCTTGATGGCAAGGTGCCTTACATCATTTCGCCAGGGAATCATGAATATGGATACGTCAGGGGGGATGAAGGATTCACTCATTTCCCAGAATATTTCACATTCGAGAGGAATTCCAAGCTCGCCGACTGCCTGGTGTCTGCCATTCCGAACAGGGAAGGGAGAGTCTCCCTGGAAAATTCAGCGTACGCTTTCCATGACAAGAATTGGGGAGACATCCTCGTGATTACTTCGGAGTGGGCACCGAGAGACACTGTACTCTCCTGGGCGAGAAACCTTTGCGCAAGCGGCACCTACAAGAATTACAAAGTCATATTCATGACTCATTCTTTCCTGAGGGAAGAAACCGCCGAACGCACTAAGGACGAACACTATAAAATTCAGCCTCGCAACTATGGGCAGGATATCTGGGAGAAGCTGGTGGAGCCTTCCGACAACATCAGGCTCGTCATCTGCGGACACACCGGCGAGCCAGGCAGCTTCGAGAAAAGCGTGGCTTACCGCAAGGATAAAAATCATTCTGGGAAGGACGTCCATCAGATGATGTTCAACGTGCAGATTCTGGGCGGTGGCTGGGAAGGCAACGGCGGAGACGGATGGCTGAGGATTCTGGAGTTCATGCCGGACGGAAAAACCATCAAGGTAAAGACCTATTCCCCGCTGTTCGGAATATCCCCGACGACTAAGCAATTTGCCCACCGCACTGGCAAGTGCGACCAGTTCGACATGGTGATAAATTGATATTGGAATATCGTTTGATAACTATGAGAAGTCTTAGATTCTTCGCCGTGTTGGCAGGTGTTATCGTATGCATGGTTGCGTACTCGCAGCCAGGTAAGAACCGGTTGCAGTACTGGGGCAGCCCTGAGAATTATCTTAATGCGCAAGGGACGGTCATCTTGGACCTGGTCAACCTGACGCTTGACGAATGCCCGCCATCTATAAAATATTCATTGGAAAGGAGGCAGGCTCTGACGTTGCTGGATGCTGTCTTGCATGAGACAAAATACGATGACGGCCAACTGGTGAGGGATTTCATTGCCTCTCGCATGGACCGGGTGCTGAACGATCTGAAGAAGCCTCTTCCTTCTAAGAAAGATGTCAGAATATACAAAATATACAATGACGGATTCCTCATCCGGTCGCAGGCAGGCATCATAGCCGTTGACCTGAACGGGCGGCAAGGTACACTCATTCCCGATTCTCTGATGGCAAAGATCGTGAGCAGGTGCGACGGGCTGTTCATTACCCATATTCATGAAGACCATTGCGACAAGAACGTAATAGATCTGTTCTCATCAATGGACAAGCCGGTGTATGTTG
>ONBM01000077.1 GCA_900316045.1 uncultured Bacteroidales bacterium
CGTCATCGCCGATGGTACTGGCACACCAGCTGGGAGAGTAGGCAGCCGCCGCGCTTCGGGGGCCCGGACAGGTTATTCGACCTGCCCGGGCCTCTTTTTTTACTCTATATTTAAGGTTTGTCATGATGTTTCTCCGTTTCAAGTCCAGAATCCTGTGCTTAAGAATACTGCACGTTTCTACTTTTTTCTAAAATATTTTAGTCTCCTATTTTTGAACTTTAAGGATTATCACTATATTTGCAAAACGTTTTAACTAATTCGTCTTTATTTAATCATGAATTTTTTTAACACTATTGCTAATCAGGCTTTATGGAAAGTTTGTCATGCGGTTTGCGCAGAATTCTGGAGAATCTCATCTCATGGTGGGATACGGAATATATATGTATGGCAATAAAGATGGCTTCTCTGTCTCTTTGTTCAGTTCTTTATATTCCAAAGCAAAGTCCAAAAGCAAAGTTGAGGGGGCCTTGCTATACAACACTTCGTCCCTAATGGAGAACAAAATTGGCATCACGTACGCAATCAAGGGCAAATTCGGCGAGAAGGTTCTCTTGCCGTATTTGGGCAGGGGAACCGAAAATAAGCCTGATAAACCGAACGATGTTAGAATTTCGAATTCTTCGCTCACATGGTCTTCTGTATCAGGCGCCGCCTATTATGCTATCTATAAATTAGATTCTTCGAAGAAGAAAGCTAATCTTGCAGGCACATCTTCTTCGACTAGCTTCAAACTGACTTCTACTGGAGTATATTATGTATCAGCTCTTTCGAAGGAAAATGCTGAGAGCGAGATTTCGGCTCCAGTCAGCGCAGATGCATTGAACTGAGCCGTAACATTAATGTAACATTTTCATGGGGGCTTATTCTTTGACTAAGTCCGGCATTTTTCTTAATTTTGTCTTGCATGGATAAGATGAAGATACTTGTCGTCGATGACGAATTGGACATCTGCGCGATTCTCAAATTCAATTTGGAGAAAGCCGGATTCGAAGTTTCTACGGCTCAGTCTGCAGAGGATGCTCTTGAGAAGGGCATGAATTCGTATGATCTCCTTCTTTTGGATGTGATGATGGAAGGAATGTCCGGATTCGACCTTGCGAAAATGCTGAAGCAGAAGCCCCAGACCAAGGATATACCTATCATATTCATAACTGCGAAAGATACTGCGGATGATGCCGTGAATGGTTTGGACCTTGGCGCAGACGACTACATCTCCAAGCCTTTCTCAATAAAGGAAGTTATTTCCAGGGTGAAGGCCGTCCTGCGAAGGACAAGGAGTGATTCTGCCTCTGGCGGGATAGAAATCGACGATGAAAAAAAGTCTGTTAAAGTGGATGGAAGGCCGGTTTCTTTATCTCGCACTGAATATGACCTGTTAAAGCTTCTGGCGCATAATCCTGGCAAGGTCTTCTCTCGGAGCGACCTTATCTCTGCCATCTGGCCTGCGAACGTCATTGTCACCGAAAGAACAGTGGACGTGAGCATCACGAGGCTGAGGAAGAAAATCGGCGGATATGGAGAGAAAATAGTTTCCAGGCATGGCTTCGGTTATTGTTTCGAATGAGTACCGTAATCATAATCTTACTGCTCGCCGTTGTCATATTCCTTATTTTCGCATTAATAATGGTGAGACAGCGGTTCACCCATCTCAAGAAGTCTCTTGAAGAGGGGAGGATGAGCATGTATGACCAGCTGCAAAATGCCGAGGAGGACAAGAACCGTCTTAAGAGACAACTGACGCAGAACGTGGCACACGAGCTAAAGACGCCTGTCAGCAGCATCCAGGGCTACCTTGAGACGATAGTCTCCGATCCTGGCATGGATGAAGAGGTAAAGAATCATTTCATCCAAAGGTGCTTCATTCAAAGCCAGCGGCTGTCATCGCTGCTTCAGGATATTTCCACATTGAATAAATTGGATGATGCTCCTGGGAGCTATGAGAGGGAGCCTGTGAATATCCTGACTCTTTTTAATACGATTCTGTCGGATGTCGCCCAGAAACTGAAAGAGAAGAATATCACTGTGCGAACGCTGATAGGCCCCGAGGTCGTGGTCACAGGCAGCCATTCGCTGCTATATTCCATATTCCGGAATCTAACGGACAATGCCATAGCCTATGCCGGTGAGGGAGTGACGGTAACTGTGCAAGTTCTTTCCGAGGACGAGAATTATTATACGTTCAGCTTCGCTGATAACGGAGTGGGTGTAGCTGCGGGGCATCTTCCGCATTTGTTCGAGCGCTTTTATCGAGTGGATAAGGGCCGTTCCCGCAAAATGGGTGGCACTGGCCTTGGGCTGGCTATCGTAAAGAATGCGGTCTTGCTGCATCACGGCAGCATTTCAGTCCGTCTTGCCCAGACCGGTGGCCTTGAATTTATATTCAGTCTTCCGAAAGCCGGGACTTGAAGAAGTATATCCTGACGAAGGTAAGGATATAAATGACTGAAGGTCAATTCCCCTCGTTGAAGCCCTTGGCTGAGCGGAGGAGGTGCCTGACGGAAGATGCGATTTCCCGGGTTTCCTGCAATATGTTCAAGTATAGATAGCCTACGGCGATATTCTCCTTGCTGGTCTGCATCCTCATCATCTGCTTGTCCCTGGTTTGCTCAAGGCAGACTTTGAGCTCTTCGCCTTGGTGGCGCACTTCTTCAACCTGATCGTAAGAGCCGCTCCGAAGAATTTCGGAAGCACGTTTCAGCAGGAACAGAACCGTGTCTCGGAGTGGAATGAACTCCTTCACCTGTTCTTTGCTCATCGGCATGAAGTGGTTATCCACATGCTCCTCGCAAGGGTCTACGATTCGCCTCAGGCAGTAGAGGATTTCCTCGCAGGAATTCCTTCCAAGATGGAACCAGGTGCTTTTTTCCATTGCGATATCGGCATCTATCCTACGTAACCCTACCATCTCTTTGCGGCGAGTGTTCTTCAATTCCTCCCTCTTGCGTCTGAGGGTTTCGTTTGCGCTTCTCAGCGGCCCCAGCTTCTCGGCGATGAATGCGTCAGTTATCTGCTTGTAGGTCGTGTTGACATATTCAAGGAAATTGCATTGGGTAGAATTCACGTGTTTGGTGAGAAGTTTCAGCACCTCTTCTTTGTCGGTGCTTCTCATTAGTTCGTTGAATACGACATCCCCTTTCTCTTCCTGCCGCCTCTTGCGGTATTTGACTGAACTTCTAATCAGCAGGAAAGCGGCCATGCAAATGAACAGACAGGCTGCCAGGAAACCGCCCAGATTAATCAGCCATGCCACAGTGAAGCATAAGATGAAGGCGGCTCCAGCCGTGATGAACCAGCCTCCAATTACTGAAATCACGCCGGTGATCCGATAGACTGCGCTCTCTCTTCCCCAGGCCTTGTCTGCCAGCGAGGTACCCATGGCTACCATGAACGTCACGTAAGTCGTTGAGAGAGGCAGCTTCCAAGATGTTCCCAATGCTATCAGAAGGCTTGCTACGACCAGATTGACCGTAGCGCGGACTTCGTCGAATGCAGCTCCGTTCCTGAGCTGGATGTCGCTTGCGTCGAACCGTTTATTTGCCCAGGCCTTGACGTTGTCCGGGAAAACATCGCTGAAGAAATTGCTGACGCTGTCTGAAAATCTTACCAGCACCCTGGCGATCCTGGAAGAGCCGAACATCTCGTCCCCTTCGCTCTGGCGAGAGAGATCCACCGATGTTTTGATGACGTTGCGGGCTTTCTTGGATGTGGCCAGAGAGATGACCATGACTATGCCTGCAAGAATCAAGAATATGACAGGGGTCTTGGCGGGCGAGTCCAGCGATGCCATCAAGAAGGAGGAAGGGTCTGCGCCCGGATGTGCCATGAAATCCTGATAGGATGCGTATCCGGCAAGAGGCACTCCGATGAAGTTCACCAGGTCGTTGCCAGCGAATGCCATGGCAAGAGCGAACGTGCCGAGCAGCACCAGTACCTTGAACACATCTACTTTCAGGAAATACAGCCCCTGCATTATGAGAGTTGACGCAATGAAACATATTCCCATTAGCATCGGGGTATTCGCTTCAATATATCCCATTGTGCCTGAGCTGATGAAAGACATCCCCTTTATCCCCTTGAATATCATGAAATAAACGATGGCCGTGGCTGCTATTCCGCCGAAGATGCCAATCTTCCATTTCATATTATTGCATGAATATGTGAATGTGAACAGGAGCCTTGAGAGGTATTGGATGATAGAACCGAAGAAGAATGCAATTGGAACCGAAATGAATATGCCGAATATTACCTCTATCGCTTTCTCGGTGTTCATCAGGTCACCAAGCCCCAATCCGGTCTGGTCGCCATGCATCTTCATTATGGCGAATATGGTGGTGCCTCCGAGGAGTTCGAATACCATTGAGACAGTAGTCGAGGTCGGAAGCCCAAGGTTATTGAATATGTCTAGCAGGATTACGTCGGAAATCATAACCGACAGGAAAATGAACATCAGTTCCTTGAAAGAGAACATCGCTGGATGGAAGATTCCGTGCCTTGCTATTTCCATCATTCCGTTGCTCATAGTCGCTCCGATGAAGACTCCGACTGCCGCCACGATGATTATTGTCTTGAATGATGCCACCTTGGCTCCGATGGCAGAGTTAAGGAAGTTCACTGCATCGTTGCTGACCCCGACCATCAGGTCTACCACTGCCAGCGAGAAAAGGAACAGTACGAAAAAAAGGAATATGCTCATATTCAGTAACTTGCTGGATATTAAATTGCTTTGCTTAAATACATTACAAAATTCTTGAATATTTATTACCGACTTGTTTCAGAAATGTTACAATTTGGTTACAATGACATTCTTCCCGCCTTTAACCAGAAACGGCTTCTGCTTGAATTGCAGAAGCCGTTTCTGAAAAAAATCAGCTGTGATTATTTTGCCTTGCCTTGGTTGGCAACTGCCTGCTGCTTTCGCGCCAGTTCCTCAGGGTCAGCAAGATAGTAGTCCTTTACGAGCTTGAGGTCATCGTCGAACTCGAACACGTAAGGGGTGGCCGTAGGAATGTTCAGCCCGACGATGTCGTTGTCGGATATTCCTTTAAGGCGCTTCACCACGCCGCGGAGGCTGTTGCCATGAGCAACGACCACGATGTTGTCATGCTGCTTCAGGGCAGGGAATATCTCGCATTCCCAGTAAGGCATCACTCTCTCGATGCACTGCTTCAGTGCTTCGGTGCGAGGGATATATTCATCTGGGACGCCAGCGTAGCGTGGGTCTTTGGTGGCGCTGTTTGGATCGTTCTCGTCTAGAGGCAGAGGCTCTACGTCGTAGCTGCGCCTCCAGAGCTTCACCTGCTCGTCGCCATATTTTTCGGCGGTTTCGGCTTTGTTCAGGCCCTGGAGCATTCCGTAATGTTTCTCGTTCAGTCTCCAGCTCTTGTGCACGGGAATCCAGTCCAGGTCCATTGCGTCAAGGACATTATTCAGAGTCTTGATGGCCCTCTTGAGGTAAGAAGTGTAGGCGACTTCGAACGTGAAGCCTTTTTCTTTAAGAGTTTTTCCGGCTTCGAAAGCCTCTTGGATGCCTTTTTCGCTAAGATCGACATTCGTCCACCCCGTGAACCTGTTCTCTTTGTTCCACTGGCTCTCGCCATGACGGATAAGTACAATTCTTTTCATATTCTTAAATAATTTGGATTATTTTCATTTTCCGCATCTGTTATTGCGCCCCAGTGCCAGCTCTGCACCCAAGTTCTCATTCTGCACCCCATTGCCAGCTCTGCACCCCAGTTCTAGCTCTGCATCCCAGTGCCCATACTAGCATTACAGCTCAATAATTCTCTAGCCGCATCAACGTCTTCTTTTTTCTGCGTTTTCTCGCTCTCCCCACATCTTCGCACGGCAAAGATACAAAATTCCCCATCAATTGGCGCCATGCCTCCCGTCACATAGACAAATTACCCACTACGCCGGCATTCTGCTCCTTTCCCCGACGTTTCTCCCGCTTTCGCCCGACAGAAATCCACCTGGACTCCCCTCCGTGGTCGTTTTCGTGGATTTCCCTCTAATCCTGTTGCCATATTCTCGAAATTCTAGAAAACTTGATTCGAAATCCCCAAAGTTTTCCCTACCTTTGACACACACTAAAAGAAATACCATCAAATTCTATTAAAAGTCTAAACAATTATGGAGAACTTTTACCACGTGTGCTTCTCCACGAAAAAGGAAGCAATGTTCAGAAACCACGAAGATCACGTTGCCTTTGTCAACTGTCTTGCGCTAGCCCTCTATAGCACTAATGCAAAATTGTACGTTGACACAGAAATGTCCAATCACGTCCATCTCGGCATCGGCACAGAAGATCCACGACCGTTCATCAGGAATCTAAGACAAAGATACACACGTCATTTCAATGAGAAGTACTTCAGGAGCGGTCGCCTTGGAGAACTCGAAACGTTCTGCCTGAAACTAGAAGGCCACTATCACCTGCTTACGGCATGGAGCTATATTCTAAGAAATGGCATGCATCATGGGATATGTCTTCTGCCGTTTGCGTACGAATATTCCACCATAAGGCATATTTTCAAAAAAGCATATCATTGGGATAGCATCGACACACTTATAACTTCTCGGAACGAAATAGCTGGATGCCTCCCGCGCAGATCGGAATTTCCAGATGAATATGTGATGGACGGCGCAGGAATGTTTGTCAGAGAATGTTTCACTCAGATAGCTTTGGTTGAGGCCAGTTATGGATCTCCTCGGTCTTTCGATTACTTCATGACTCGGCTGTCCAGCGATGCATCCGGAGAAAAATGGAAGGAGGAGCAGATGAAGGATAACTGCGGAATGGATCCGATCACGTTGGAGGGGATGGAGGCTCTGGTGGTTGGTGGCGATAAGGAAGATATTGGCAGGATAATGAAAAATGAATATGGTAAATTCGATGATCGGAGACCGAGTGATGAGGTAATATGTGAACTGATAGATAAGGAATATGTTCCTGGGTTTCGTCGGAAGTCGGTTTATCAGCTTACTGATGATGAAAAAGTCTTGATTGCCAAAGATTTGCTTAATAGCAGGTATCTTCCTGCCGATCAGATTAGCCGTTGCCTCGTAATGGAGTAAATGAGAGAAGGTGTCTATGATAGGTGATGTTGTCGCCACATGATGATTGAGAGAAATCCACCTGGACTCCCCTCTGTGGTCGTTTTCGTGGATTTCCCCTACGGCTTTTCTCCCATTTCTGCCATTTCGCCCAACAGAAATCCACCTGAACGCCCCTCTGCGGTCGTTTTCGTGGATTTCCCCTACGGCTTTTCTCCCATTTCTGCCATTTCGCCCAACAGAAATCCACCTGAACGCCCCTCTGTGACCGTTTTCATGGATTTCCCCTGCGTCTTTTCCCCATTCCTGCCATTTCGCCCAACAGAAATCCACCTGAACTCCCCTCTGTGACCGTTTTCATGGATTTCCCCTACGGCTTTTCTCCCATTCCTGCCATTTCGCCCGACAGAAATCCACCTGAACGCCCCTCTGTGACCGTTTTCGTGGATTTCCCCTACGGCTTTTCTCCCATTTCTGCCATTTCGCCCGACGGAAATCCACCTGAACTCCCCTCTGTGACCGTTTTCATGGATTTCCCCTACGGCTTTTCTCCCATTTCTGCCATTTCGCCCGACGGAAATCCACCTGAACTCCCCTCCGTGGTCGTTTTCGTGGATTTCCCCTGCGTCTTTTCCCCATTTCTGCCATTTCGCCCGACGGAAATCCACCTGAACACCCCTCTGTGACCGTTTTCATGGATTTCCCCTGCCTCTTTTTCCCCATTCCTGCCATTTCGCCCGACAGAAATCCACCTGAACTCCCCTCTGTGACCGTTTTCATGGATTTCCATCTGGTGCTGTCGTCTATGTCGAAGTACTGGAAGTTACCGAGGGTGTCGTATGATGTGGACACCGAATGGCAGACGTGTCGTATAGCTTGGACATCAATATCATTGGGCACTGGGTATCCATGGGTATTTGAAGACAGAGGCATCGTATGTCAGGGGCTCTGGATGAACTATGTTAATTTGCAAGAGATGATATGTGATTTTCATCAAAGAACGTATCATTTTTGATTATGGCGAAAGACAGTTTCAGCAGCTTATTGGC
>ONBM01000078.1 GCA_900316045.1 uncultured Bacteroidales bacterium
GTTTGCGCTGCAAAAGCATCCGGACTGAACCGAACAAACCGCCTTGACAGGTGCCGGAGAAGATACGTTTGCGCTGCAAAAGCATCCGGACTGTGTCCCATGCATTGGTCGCAGAGTGCCGGTGTCTGAAATCCTACTCATTTTCCTCTCACGTATTTCCTGGCTTTTCCTCCCGTCAAACTTCAGGCAATCGCCTCCGAAAGCCGCACGGAGAACCGTTTGTCCCAAGGTGATCTCATTCATCCTTTAACACACGGGTTTGGACTTGCCCCCTTTTTAGCTACCTGCGAAACTCAAATCTATTAATATGTCATTATGTTGCTCAAAGGTACTAAAATTATTCAGATTGTACTATTTTTGCATAGGCAAAAGCAAACTGAAACTGAATGAAAAAAAAATTGTTATCTATCATATCTTGCGCAATTCTTTCCTTATCTTCCGCTTTAGGACAGAATGAGGTGAATAAATATAACGGAGATGCCGGAAGCCAAGTCATAGATGCCGTTTCTAAAATAAACGACGGTGATTTCAAGTCCGCCGCCGGCATTTTGAATAAGCTTGTGGCAAAGGACCCGGGCAATGACGCAGCTTACTATTATCTCGGCTGGTGCATGCTGAAGCAGAACGATGCGAAAGCTGCGCAAGAGTACTTGAAGAAAGCTGCCGAGCTCGACCCTAAGAATTTCTGGTACAAATACTGGCTGGCCAACTCATATTACGGGAATGATGACATGATGATTGCCTCGTACGAGAATCTTCTGAAAGAGTTCCCGAAAAAAACCGACATCTATTTCTCTCTGGTCAACCTTTATCTGAAGCAGAACGACTTAGAGAAAGCCATGGCGTGCCTGGACCAGATAGAAACCGTTTTTGGAAAGAGCGAGGCAGTCACATCCACGAAATACGACATCCTGCTTCAGCAGAATAAGCCGCAGGAGGCGTTCGAAGAGCTGAAAAGATTCAACGATGATTTCTCTTCACCTGCGATTCTCTCGAAAATGGGCGATTTTTCAATGGCCCAATACAAAGACTCCGCAGCCTTAGGCTACTACGACGAGTCCATCTCGTTAGACGATTCTTACATGCCTGCAGTGCTAGGAAAGGCAGAAGTTTATAGAATAAGAAGGGATTACGATGAATATTTTGCCGTCCTGAAAAAATTCATGGCATCGGAGGGAACCCCTGCGCAATCGAAAGTCCAGTATATGAGTATGCTGCTTCAGCGTAGCGAGCCCCGTTTCCTTCAGAATTTCAGGCCACAGCTCGATACGACTATCAATGAGATGCTGGAACTGAGCCCGAAAGACTCTTCAACTCTGATGCTTGCAGGGCGCTATTACTACAGCACGGATAGGAAAGATAAGGCCGAGTCATATATTAAATCCAACTCTGAATATTATCCTGAGAGCGCCACCGCCAGACTCTATTACATCCAATATCTCTGGGGAGAGAAGGATTTCGATGACATGCTAAAGGAAACGGCCAAGGCTAAGGCAGATTTCCCAAATGTACTAGATTTCGTGGAGATAGAGAACGCGGCTTTCTTCAATGCCAAGAATTACGAAGGAATCGTCAAGAACTGTCTAGAGACCATAGACAAACATGATGGCGACACATCAGTGACCATTCCAGCGATGGCTACGCTAGGCGATGCCTATCACGAAATGGGGCATGAGAAGGAGGCCTTCAAGATTTACAAGGAAGTCCTCAAGCTCAATCCCGACTATGTTCCAGTACTGAACAATTATGCGTACTACCTTGCGCTGAAAGGCAAAAAACTGAAGGATGCCTGCAAAATGAGCAAAAAGACAATCGACAGAGAGCCTGACAATCCCACATACCTCGACACTTACGGCTGGATTCTTCATCTTTTAGGGAAAAATGATGAGGCGAAGGCAGTGTTCAAGCATGCCATGATTTATGGCGGGAAAGAGAGCGCAACGACTCTGGAGCATTACAGCATAGTGCTGGAGGCACTTGGGGAGAAAGAACTAGCAAACGTCTACAAGTCTCAGGCGGAGAAACTTAAGGCCGAAGGAAAAGAATAGGCAATGAGAACTGCCGTCAATATATTCATGAAAATTTGCCTTGTCCTTGCATTGGCGGCATGGGGCGGGAATCTGGCATATTCCCAGGATACGAAAGCACAGGAAGATAGAAAAGCTCGCCTGGAGAAGGAGATAGCCATCATAGACCAGCAGCTGAAAGAGAATGCCAAAGAGAGTTCCCATGCCCTAAGCAATCTATCTCTCATTCGGAAAAAGGTATCTTCCAGGAAAGAGCTGCTTGAGGAGAGCAACCGGAAGATAAGTTCCTTCGATGCTTCCATCAATATGAAAGAGAAAGAAATAGCGGCTACGCAGGCTCGTCTGGACACGCTTTCGCTTTATAATGGCAAGCTGGTGCGCAGCGCCTACAAGAACCGCAATGCTAAAATCTGGTACATGTACATCTTGGCAAGCGATGATCTGGGGCAGGCTTTCAGGCGCTATGGCTACCTGAGAGACCTTTCAAAGCAGCTGAACTTGCAGGCAGAAAAATACAAGGATGCGAAGGCTCAGCTAGAAAAAGAAACTGAGGAACTGAATATGCTGAAGGCTGAAGCGGAAGTCGTTCGGGCTCAGCATGCTGCTGAGGTCAAGCAGCTTCAGGGCGAGGAAAATGATTCCAGAGAGGTTGTCAATCAGCTCAATAGGGATAAGAAGAAATACCAGAAACAGCTATCGCAAAAACGAAGGGAAGTCGAAGCTCTGAATAGGGAAATAGAGCGCATCATCCGCGAGGCTATGGCCACTGAAGAGAAATCCTCCGGGAAGACATCCGCCAGTGGGAAAAAGCCTTCGCAGCCAATCGATTATAAGCTTTCCGGAGCCTTCCAGAACAACAAAGGCAAGCTGCCATGGCCGGCAGACGGCCCGGTAGTAGATCATTTCGGCCAGCATTATCACCCAGTCTACTCCAACGTCAAACTGCCGTTCAATAACGGCGTTTCAATCGCTCTTCAGCCTGGCACTGAGGTGAAGGCTGTTTACGAGGGGGTAGTGAAGCAAATAATCGTGATGCCTGGCTACAATAAATGCGTGCTGGTGCAGCACGGGAAATATTTCTCGTTCTATTGCAAGCTGGGAACTGTCTACGTGAAATCCGGGGATAAGGTGAAGACCAGTCAGGCAATCGGCACGGTTGATACGATCGGCGGGGACACGCAGCTGCACTTCCAGATATGGGAGGGACGCAACCCTCAGAACCCTGAAACCTGGCTAAGGCCTCAATAATATATTCATGAACATGAAACATTGCATAACCATACATGACCTCAGCGATCTTGACAGTGCGGCAGGGGAATTCCTGAAAGAGATCGGGAACCACAAAATCGTAGCGTTCTTCGCTCCCATGGGGGCTGGGAAAACGACATTCACGACTGCTATATGCAAGGCTCTGGGAGTGAAAGAAGATGCCGTCAGCTCCCCTACGTTCGCCATAATAAATGAATATAGGACCGGCTCTGGCGATTCCATGTATCATTTTGACTTCTACCGCATCACCAGGATAGAAGAAGCTCTGGACGTGGGTTTTTACGACTACATCGACAGCGGACGGCTTTGCATCATTGAATGGCCAGAGAATATCGAGGATATACTTCCAGACGAAACACTGAGAGTTTCAATCGCCGTTAACCAAGACGAATCCAGGACAGTCTCTTGGGAAGACTAATCTTTCGCCCTGTCCAGGAATCTGTACCCGGCAGCCTCTCTGAGGTGAGCCGGCATTATGTTTTGAGAGCCTGCCAAGTCTGCGATAGTCCTCGCGACTTTGATGATTCGCGAATATGCCCTGGCGGAAAGGCCAAGGCTGTTTATCAGATGCTCCATCAGCGACTTGCAGCCCGCATCCAAAGGGCAGAATCGCTCCAGCATTTTTTCGTTCATCTCGGCATTAGTGAATATGCCTTCCCCCGCAAATCGGCGCTTCTGAATATTCCTGGCCATCTCCACCCTTTTGGCGACAAACGCCGACGGCTCCCCTTTCTCCCGATTCACAAGTTTCTTCGTGTCAACGGGATGCAGCCATAAGTGAATGTCAATCCTATCCATTATCGGGCCCGATAGCTTTGAAAGATAGTTCATCCTCTGGCTAGCAGAGCAAGTACACCTGTCTCCTTCTCCGTAATATCCGCACGGACAAGGGTTTGATGCCGCTACCAACATGAACGAAGACGGAAATGCGACCTTCGATTTCAGCCTGGAAATCGTCACTTTCCTATCCTCCATCGGTGCCCTGAGCGACTCCAAGACAGATCTTGGAATCTGGCCATACTCATCCAGGAACAAGATTCCATTCTGAGCCAGAGTAACTTCGCCAGGCCGTATGTCCCCGCCATATCCTCCCCCGATTATAGCCTGAAGCGATGCGCTGTAATGCGGAGACCGGAAAGGACGCATCCGCAGCAGCCCTGGTTCCGATCCACCCAACCCCGCTACGGAATAAATCTTGCTGGTCACGATTGCCTCCTCCGTAGTCATCGGGGGAAGAATGCCAGCCATCGCCTTTGCGATAGAGCTTTTCCCCGATCCAGGCGGGCCAATCATTATTACATTGTGGGCACCTGCAGCAGCTATCTCTATGCCTCTCTTCGCTCCCTCCTGCCCGATGATTTCTGAAAAATCCAAATAATCATTCCTAGGCTCCTTCGCAAGTTGTTCTCGAAACTTGGTAAGTTTCCAGAACAGTTTCGTATTCTGGACGAGCAAATCTTCACAGCCCGCATTACTTTGGAGGATAGAGATGGCATCTTGCAATGACTCTATTCCGTAAACTTCAATGCCCTCTATTTCCGACAGCTCCAGCGCAGACCTCACAGGAAGGATGCAGCCTCGGCATTTCTTCCTCGCAGCCAGTTCGGCGTAAGGCAAGGCTCCAGGTACTTTACGAACCGAGCCATCCAGCCCGAGTTCTCCCATGATAAGATATTTATCAAGATCAGGCATTTCAACCTGCCCCGACGCCGCTATTATTCCTAAAGCGATCGGCAAATCATAACCGCTGCCATTCTTCTGCAAGTCGGCAGGAGCCAGATTTATCACTATTTTCTTCCCAGGCACATGATAGCCGAGCGTCTGCATAGCGGTGATGGTGCGCAACAGGCTTTCCTTTACCGCAGCATCCGCTAGTCCTACCAGATGTATTCCTATCCCCTTCGTGATGTCCACCTCTACGGTGACAGGAATCGCATCTATGCCAATGCATTTCGCACAATGAATATTTACTAGCATAGTTAAGAAGCTGTTTTGACAAAGATGCTGAATGGAAACGGCAATCTCGTAAAGAAACAGAAATTCCTCTGATGAAAACAGAAAAAAGATTTCTACTTTTTTATGCGTAATGGAAAAGTTTTTTGTTTTTTAGGAATAATTTATGAAGGACTATATAATTTTGCATAAAAACCTATTATCAAATAATGCAGGACAATAAAATAACCATCTTCTGCAAGAATGACGGGCAGAGGCACAAGATTGACATGGGGCGAGACCTCTATGATTTATCCAAAGAATTTTGCAATACAGTAAAAGACGAAAAGACCGGGGAAGTTTTTCCCGTCCTTGCCGCCCTAGTGGATAATCAGCTGAAAGAGCTATCTTACAAGCCGACAGAATACAGGCAAGTTGAGTTCATAGGAATAAATCACCCTGACGGTCGCAGGACTTACGTCAGATCGCTATGCTTCGTGCTCCAGAACGCAGTCAGAAAATTATATCCAGATAAGGTGCTAGTCATAGATCATTCGCTTCCTAGCGGACTGTATTGTGAGATTCAGGAACTCGGAAGACAGGAGGATGGTCGTCCAAAGCCTTATTTCGCTACCGATGCAGAGCTTGAGCAGATAAAAGAAGAGATGAAGAGCATCATCTCCAGAGACCTTCCGTTCACGAAAAGCAAAATGACTTCTGAAGAAGCCGAGGCAATATTCCTAAAAAACAATCAGCCAGAGAAGGCAGAGCTTCGAAAGAGCTTGGGCACTTTCAGTTGCAGCGTTTATTTCCTTGATGGAAACATTGACACCTTCCATGGACCTCTGCTGCCATCCACAGGCTACCTGAAAGTCTTCGACATAGTTGGCGTCGGCAACGGCTTCTGCCTGCAACAGCCTTCAGTGAACGATTTCAGCAAGGTGATGCCAATGAGGCGGCAGAGCAAGATAGCCGCAACCCTTAAAGAATATTCCGACTGGTGTTCCATCATTAACATAGAGTCTATCGGCACGCTCAACAAGGCCATTCTCGATGGCAAGGCCGTAGACCTCATAAATCTTGCCGAATCCCTCCACGAGAGAAACTACGCCAGGATTGCTGACATGATTTACGAGAATAGAGGCTCGAAACGCATAGTGATGATTGCAGGGCCATCTTCCAGCGGAAAGACTTCCTCCTCTCTGCGCATAGCCCTTCAGTGCAAAGTGCTGGGACTTAGGCCAAAGGTGATCGAGCTGGACAATTACTTCGTAGACAGGGAGAGAACGCCAAAAGATGAAGATGGGAACTACGATTTTGAGTCTCTGTACGCAATGGATCTGGATTTCCTGAATCAGCAGCTCAACGACCTGCTTGACGGAAAAGAGATTGAGATACCAAAATACGACTTCAAGACTGGTCACCGAATCTTTGAGGGGAATAAGCTCCGCCTCAATGACAAAGACATCCTGATCATGGAAGGAATACATGCCTTGGATCCCGAAATGACTCACTCTGTAGATAACTCAAAGATATTCAGGGTATTTGCCTCAGCGCTCACATCTCTCAACATCGATGAGAACAACAATCTCTCAACTTCAGACAATCGCATTTTGCGCAGGATGGTACGCGACAATCGCACTAGGGGCATCACTCCAGAGGAGACAATCCTTCGCTGGGATAGCGTGAGGCGTGGCGAGAGCAAGCATATCTTTCCATTCCAAGAGAATGCCGACGTGCTGTTCAACTCAGCGCTCATCTACGAGCTGCCTATGCTGAAATACTATGCTGAGCCGCTTCTAATGCGCATTGCGCCAAACTCCCCTGCCTACACGGAATCCACCAGGCTGCTGAAGTTCCTAGACTACATAGTCGCCCTTCAGCCTTCCGAAATAGCCGCCATCCCGCCAACCTCCATAATGCGAGAATTCATCGGCGGACAAACGCTTTAGGAAAATTCTCAGGGGGCGCTGCCCAATACTATCCCAGGCGGCTCAGGGGGGACATTGTGTCCGACTATCCCCTGCGGCTCAGGGGGACATTGTGTCCTACTATCCCCCGCGGCTCAGGGGGATATTGTGTCCTACTATCCCCTGCGGCTCCCGGCCTTGTGGCATTCGCTTGGCTTGATGCCTCGCGAATGCCCGGCCTCCGCCGGTCGCGTGACCGCGAATGCTTAAGGGGGCGCTACCCAATACTATCCCATGCGGCTCCCGGCCTTGTGGCATTCGCTTGGCTTGATGCCTCGCGAATGCCCGGCCTCCGCCGGTCGCATGAACGCGACTGGGCATCCCACTGGAAGTTCGGACTGAGCGGCATTCGGAGGCGATTGCATGAAGCATGACGGGAGGAAAAGCCGGGAATTATGTGAGA
>ONBM01000055.1 GCA_900316045.1 uncultured Bacteroidales bacterium
CAGACAGGCAGGACGATTGATTGCCTTAGCTGGCGAAGCCTTTAAATTGACCGAGAATTTTAGCAATAATTCCAAATATATTCATATCTTTGCGGCGATATTTGGATTTAGTTTTAACTTAATGAATATGAAACAGAAAGCATTGTTCTTGGCGGCTGTCGCCACACTTGCTGCGGCAGCTTGCTCAAACCCGAAAGTTTCAGATACAACTCTGATCAAGGGTACGGTAGCAGATTCAATCTCCTCTATAGAAATCAAAATGCCAGCTGCTAAATTCGACACCGTAGTGCCTGTCACCAATGGCAAATTCAAAGTCGTCATGCCTACGAACAAGACGACGATGGCTATGTTTACTGCGGGGAAGGTATCGGCTCGTTTCATCCCTGACGGAACCCCTCTCACAGTTAACGTTGATTCAATCAATGTGACGTTCACATCAAAATACCCAGAGCTTTCTTCCCAGACTCTCTATAAAGAATACACTGATGCCAACAAGGCTCTTAGCGAGCGGTTCAAGAAAGAATATGATGCAGTCGCTTCCGACGATAGCGCCGTAGATGCCCTCTATGACAAGTTCCAGGCAATTTCTGATTCTCTTAATAAGGCATATCTGGCAAAGAAAGACAACAGCTTCGTGACGGAGATGGTTCTTCAAAACCTTCAGTATTCCCTCACTCCTGCGGAGATGGACTCTGCTCTGAATACGCTGGACACTGCTCTCGCAAACCGTCCGGCCATCGTGGCAATGAAGAAAGTAGCTGCCAGCCAGATGGCCACTGCTGAAGGCAAGATGTTCACCGATTTCGAAGTTGAAGGCAAGAAGCTCTCAGACTATGTGGGTAAAGGCAAATACATGCTGGTTGACTTCTGGGCTTCATGGTGCGGTCCATGCAAGAAGGAAATTCCTAACATCAAGAACGTTTACGAGAAATATCATGGGGACGATTTCGATGTCCTGAGCGTTGCAGTGTGGGATAAGCCGGAAGAAACCGTTGACACGGCAAAGGTTTACGGCGTAAACTGGAACCAAATCATTAATGCTCAGAAGATACCTACTGACATTTATGGCATCCAGGGCATTCCGCACATCATTCTGTTCGGGCCGGATGGCACCATCCTCAAGAGAGACCTTCGTGGCGAAGACATCGAGAAGACTGTCGCAGGATACGTTCAGGCAAAGAGATAAGGATTGATTCTGAATGCCGGAAAGGTCAGAAACAGATCCTGAATCAAGTTCAGGATGACAAACGATAACAACAGACTCTCAGTCAGGGAAAAGATTTCCCTGTTTCCACATTCCCCCGGGGTGTATCGCTATTACGATTCCTCGGGGAAAGTCATCTATGTAGGCAAGGCCAAGGATTTGCACAAGAGGGTGGCGCAGTATTTCGTGCCGCCGGAAAGACTGAATGTCAAGACGCGACTCCTCGTTTCCAAGATAGCAGATGCCCAGTTCTCGGTGGTGAATTCCGAAGCAGACGCCTTGCTGCTGGAGAACAACCTGATAAAGCAGTACAAGCCCCACTACAACATATTGCTAAAGGATTCTAAGACTTATCCTTGGATAGTCATCACGAATGACTTATTTCCGAAGATTTATCTCACTCGCAGGGTGGATCGTAGCAAGGGCACGTATTATGGGCCTTATAGTTCGGTCAAGAACGTGAATTACCTGCTGGACTTCTTTAGAAAGAATTATCCTATCCGTTCCTGCAACTTGAAACTCACTAGCGATGCCATTCTGCATGGGAAATTCAGGCCGTGCCTGGACTATCACATAGGTCGCTGCAAGGGCTGCTGCATAGGAGGCATAAGCGTAAAAGAATATGCCGCCGACATCAACGAAATCGTACGCCTGTTGAAGGGGGGGGTGAATGAGATAATAAAGGAATATGAGAACGCCATGAAGCAGGCTGCCTCTGATCTTCGTTTCGAGGATGCGCAAGTCTATAAGAATAGAATCGATGCCTTGAAGAAGCATTATGCTCATTCCATCATTTCCTCGGCCACAGACACATCGGTGGATGTGTTTTCATTGGTCATCGATGGGCCGGAGGCCTTCGGAAATTTCCTTCGGGTTCGTGGCGGCGCCGTCATTCAATCTCTCAATCTTGGTTTCAAGATGAACATAGAGGAAGAGGCAGGGGCTGTCCTGAGCACATTCATCGCAGAGATAGAGTCAAAGTTCGGCGCTCTGGCCAAAGAAGTCATCGTGCCGTTCCTGCCTGACGTAGAGATTGATGGCGTGGAATTCAAGATTCCTGTGCGAGGAGACAAGCTGGCGCTTCTGGAATTGAGTGAGAAGAATGCTCGTGAATATCTTTTCAATTCCATCAAGCAGAAGCAGCATACTGATCCTGACGAGTATAAGCGAATGGTGCTGGAAGATTTGCAGAAGGCCCTTGGCATGAAAGAACTCCCTAAGCACATCGAGTGCTTCGATAACTCCAATATCCAAGGGACTAATCCGGTAGGTTCCTGCGTGGTTTTCCGTGACGGAGAGCCTTCCAAGAAGGAATATCGCAAATTCAAGATAAAGACAGTCGTAGGCGCAGATGACTTTGCTTCCATGAAGGAAATAGTGAATAGGAGATATTCGAGAATGCTTGAGGAAGCTCCTGACGACCTGCCGCAGCTGATCGTGATTGATGGTGGTAAAGGGCAGCTGGGAATGGCCTACGAGGCTCTTTGCGAGCTGGGCATCCAGGACCGCCTCATGGTGGTTGGCCTCGCCAAGAGAATGGAGCTCGTGATTAGGGTGAACGACCCGTATCCTTTGTTTCTTGACCGGAACTCCCAGGCGCTGAAAGTTCTGATGCATATTCGCGACGAGGCTCACCGCTTCGGCATAACCTTTCACCGCAGCTTGCGCAGCAAGTCTCAGATACAAAGTGCTTTGCGAGAAATTAAAGGAGTGGGGGAGCAGACTGAGCGGAGGCTTCTGATGCGCTATGGCTCTGTCGCCAGGATAGCGGCAGCTTCACTTGATGACTTGTCATCAATGGTGTCCCGACCCCTTGCAGAGAGCATATTGAAGGCTTTGAACTCTTAATTCTGATTTTTCAGCCATTCTGTTTTTGACCCATGTCTGTTTTTGGGTATCTTTGTATTTCAAAAACACGACAGCAATGGCATTCGTTCACCTTCACGTACATACGCAATATTCAATTCTTGACGGCCTATCGTCCATAGAAACCCTGTTCAACAGAGCAGAAGAGATGAGCATGCCGGCCTTGGCCATAACGGACCATGGCAATATGTATGGAGTGAAAGAGTTCCTGAAATTCGCCGGAAAGCATAAAGATGCCGATGGCAATTACAAGGTGAAGCCAATCATCGGTTGCGAGGTTTATGTCACGAGGCACTACGATCATCATGAGAAACGTCAGGGCTACTATCACCTGATCCTGCTCGCCAAGAACTACGATGGCTATAAGAACCTGGTGAAAATCGTGTCTGAAGGACACACGGATGGTCTTTATTATGGCAAGCCAAGAGTGTCGCACGAAGTGCTGGAGAAATATCACGAGAATCTGATATGCTCTTCGGCCTGCATCGCTGGAGAAATCCCTCAAGACATACTCGCTGGCAATCTGGATGCTGCGAAAGAGGCAATTAAATGGCACCAAAAGGTATTCGGGGACGATTATTATCTGGAAGTCATGCTGCATAGGACCGAGGTTCCGGGGCTATCGCTCGAGGTTTATGACTATCAGAAGCAATATAATGAAGTCTTATTTCAACTGGCCTCTGAACTTGGCGTGAAGGTAATCGCAACGAATGACGTGCATTTCGTGAACAAGGACGACGGCCCGGCACATGACCATCTGATTTGCCTGAATACTGGAAAGAAACTGGCGGATGCCGACAGGCTGCATTATACCCAGCAGGAATACTTGAAGAGCGAAGAGGAGATGGCGGCCCTGTTCCCTGACCATCCAGAGGCTCTCGCCAACACGCTTGAGGTAGCGGATAAAGTGGAGGCATATTCAATAGACCGTGACCCGGTGCTGCCTAAGTTCGATCTTGGAGAGGAGTTTCTCTCGCACATAGACGCTTATCTGGAGAAATACAAGGACGTAATAGATTCTGGCCGAAATGATAAGAAAGGCAATTACAGAGGCGATGAGTTCTGTAATTCGGTTGCATATCTGTGCGAATTGTGCTACAAGGGCGCTGAAAAACGTTATGGCACCCCTCTCGACAAGGAACATGCGGACAGAATAGACTTTGAGCTGAAAACCATCTGCAGGATGGGCTACCCGGACTATTTCCTTATTGTGCAGGACTATATCGGCGCACATCGCCGCGAAGGCTACATGGTGGGACCCGGACGTGGTTCCGCAGCCGGTTCGGTAGTTGCTTACTGCTTGGGAATCACGAATATAGATCCTATCAAGTACGACCTCCTGTTCGAGCGTTTCCTGAATCCGGACCGTATCTCAATGCCAGATATCGACGTGGATTTCGAAGACATAAATGCTGCCCACCGCTACGTGGTGGAAAAATATGGCGAAAAGAACGTCTCCAGAGTAATTACTTTCGGCACCATGCTGGCAAAGGGCGCCATCAAAGATGTTGCGAGGGTGGAGGATCTTCCTCTGGCCGATTCGACCTGGCTTGCTGGACTCGTGCCTGACCGGCTGTCTGAAATGAAGGAGAAGGAATATCCTTTCAATCCAAAATTCGATACGCTTCTTCCGGGTTTCAAGTCTTTCCAGAAAGAGGTGGAAGTCGAAGATCCTGACAATCCTGACCAGAAGAAGAAAGAGATGAAGTGGTTCCAGAGGGGCATGGAGGAGACTCCAGTGAAAATAACCCTGAAGAATTGCTACAGGCTGGTGCCTGCCTTAAAAGATGCATACGAGAACGGTACCGACCAGATTAAATCAGTCTTGAGATTCGCCGAGAAACTTGAGGGCAGCATCCGTCAGGTCGGAATGCATGCTTGCGCCACTATAATAGGCCGCGGAGACCTTACCGATTATCTGCCAATGTGCCTCTCAGTGGATAAGGAAACAGGCAAATTGGTCCGCACGTCGCAGTACGATGGCCATTACATCGAGGAAGTAGGCATGCTGAAGATGGACTTCCTTGGGCTGAACACGCTTTCCATAATCCATAAGTGCCTGGACAGCATAAAGCAGACTCACAGAGAGACGATTGACATCGAGGCCATACCGATTGACGATAAAGAAACTTACGAGCTCTATGGTCGTGGCGATACCGACAATGTGTTCCAGTTCGAGTCTCCTGGAATGAAGCAGTGGCTGCAGAGGTTGCATCCAGAGAGGTTTGAAGACCTCATAGCCATGAATGCCCTTTATCGTCCAGGCCCAATGGACTATATTCCTGATTTCGTTGACAGAAAATTAGGATTGAAGCCTATTGAATACGATCTTCCAGAGATGGAGGAATATCTTGAAGACACTTATGGGGTTACGGTTTATCAAGAGCAGGTCATGCTGCTCTCGCAGAAACTGGCAGGATTTACGAAGGGGCAGGCGGACAAGCTTCGTAAGGCCATGGGAAAGAAGCAGATATCCACGCTGGAAGAGCTTCGCGACAAGTTCATGGAAGGAGGAGAGAAGAATGGTCATCCGGACAAGATGCTGGACAAGATCTGGAAAGACTGGGAGAAGTTCGCTTCTTATGCTTTCAATAAATCTCATGCGACTTGTTATGCATGGGTTTCGTACCAGACCGGCTGGCTGAAATGCCACTACACTGCGGAATTCCTTGCGGCGAACCTGTCTTGCAACTTATCCAACATGACGGAGATCAAGAAGATCCTCGCGGACTGCAAGGCTCACAAGATCAAGGTGCTGTGCCCGGACGTGAACGAGTCGGACAAGGAATTCACGGTGAATAAGGATGGGAACATACGTTACGGTCTTGCCGGAATGAAAGGTTTTGGATCCAATGTGGTAGATGCGATAATCTCAGAGCGAGAGAAGAAAGGTCCTTACAAAGATTTGTTCGATTTCGTTGAGCGACTGGATGGTATCTTAAATCGAAAATCGCTTGAGACGCTGATATATTCAGGAGCCTTCGACTCATTCGGCTACAGCAAGAAGCAATATTTCCTGCCGTGCCAGAATGGGGAGCAGTTCATCGACGAACTTGCGAAATATGCCACGCGCTTCAGCCAGGACAGCATGGATGCTTCTTCTTCCTTGTTCGGCGATGCAGAAGAATTCAAGCCGCAGCGTCCAGAGATTCCTGCGATGGTAGGCGAGGAGGATGTGATGGACTTGCTTCAGAAGGAGAAGGAGATAGTAGGAATATACATTTCCGCCCATCCGCTCGACAGGTACCAATTCGAGATGGAAAACTTTACGAATATGGAGCTGCAAAGCCTTCAGGGCGCTATCGCATACTGTGAGGCTAAGCGCACCACTAAGAAACTGATGGTGGCTGGCTTAGTGACGGAATGCAGCACTGGCACGACGAAGAGTGGCAAGCCGTATGCGAAGGCCATTCTGGAGGACTACAGCGGGAATTACGAGTTCCGTTTCTTTGGCAAAGACTACGAAGCCTACATGAGCTATCTGCAGCCACATGCCTGCCTTTTCCTTGAGGGGGATATCGAAGAACGCTACCGTGTCCGCCAGGACGATAACGGTCAGGTGACGGCAGCCCCATATGATTTCAGGGTGAAGAAGATGATGCTGCTGGGCAATGTGGCAGAGACAATGATGAGCGGCTGCTCTTTGGGGCTGACGACCTCAATGCTGACGGATAAATTCAGGAAGAGCCTTACGAATATATTGAAGGCTAATTCTGGAAAAATCCCTCTGGAAATGAAGCTTTTCGATCCAAAGACGAAATTCACCATAAGTTTCCACTCTAAGAAATATTTCGTCACGGTCACTACCGACTTCGTGAGCGAGCTGAAGTCTATCGGCATAAGCTGTCATCCTATGCTGCGGCATTAGGCAAAGAATGTCATATTCAATACATTAATATATCATATTCATGAAAAGAGTCTTTTTGCTTTTGTGTTTGTGGGTTTCTATTTCTGCCACTATCCTTTCGGGGCAGAC
This sequence comes from uncultured Bacteroidales bacterium, assembly GCA_900316045.1. Taxonomy (GTDB): domain Bacteria; phylum Bacteroidota; class Bacteroidia; order Bacteroidales; family UBA932; genus Cryptobacteroides. The sequence goes on from ONBM01000055.1 coordinate 7,047, forward strand.
GATGCCAGGTGATGGGCGGCCTGAGAATGCGCTTGGACCTAGGGTTACGAAGGCCAATTATGAGCTAGCGTCTCGCTTCACCGCCAAGAAAGTAGGCCAGATGGTGTTTTCTACTAGAATCCGTCCTAACTGGTTCAAGGATAGCGACAAGTTCTGGTACTCCTGGAAAACTTCCCAGGGCACTCATTATTATATCGTGAATCCTTCCAGCGGAAGCAAGACCGAGGTTTTCGACATGCCGAAGCTGGCGATGGAGATCACGGAGATCGTGCGTTATCCGTTCGATGCCCAGCACATTCCGTTCAGGGATTTGAGGCTGAAAGATGACAAAACGTTCACCTTCAATATAGTATCTGGCCTGAAAAACGATAGCGACACGACATATTTCACATATGACATAGCCTCGCAGAAGCTAGATACGACAACCAAAGAAGAACGCAAATACCCTTCCTGGGCGGCAGTGTCGCCTGATGGCACAATAGGAGTATATGCCAAGAACCACAATCTTTGGCTGATGGATTCCACTAACCTGCGCAAAGCGGCGAAGAACGAAAAGGACAGCACCTTAATTGAATATGCCCTGACGACCAACGGAATAAAGGAATATGGCTACGGCTATGGCAATTACGCTGGTGATAATCAGACCGACTCCACTAAGCGCAATTGGCCTGCAGACCTGGCCTGGTCGCCAGACTCTAAGCGTTTCGCTATCACCAAGTGGGATACCCGGCCGCTGAAAGACCTGTGGGTGATAAATTCAGTCTCACAGCCGCGTCCGACTCTGGAATCCTATAAATATCAGATGCCAGGTGAGCCTGGCGCGATTGGCTATCTGGAGATATTCACAATCAGCTCTGATAAGAAATCAGCAGTCCCTCATTCCGTTAAGACTCACGCTTTCAAGGATCAAGATATGATGATTTTGAACGCTCGCCATGTGGTGGCCGATGACTATCTGGATTTCAGGCCTTCCAAGTGGCTTGGTGACGATTCCGGCTTCTATCTTTACAGGCTGAGTCGTGATTTGAAGCGTCTGGACCTCTGCTGGATAGGAGCAGATGCAGATTCAGCTAAGACTATTGTCGGTGAGCGTGAAAGGACTTACGTGGAATACCGCAATCCGTTCTTCATAAAGGGCGGGAAGCAGTTCCTGCACTGGTCAGAGCGCAACGGTTGGGCAAACATCTATCTTTACGATTCGGATGGATCGCTGGTCAAGAACCTCACCGAAGGCGCTTTCCATGTTGAGGATGTCCTTGGGGTGAACGAGAAAGAGGGCTACATGATTGTCAGCGCATGTGGCGTCAATAAAGACGAGAACCCTTACCAGATGCACACGTTCAGGGTCCCTCTTAGTGGTGGTGCCATGAAGCAGCTGGACATGGACGACATGGACGTGCTTTCCACCGCATCCGATGATGCTCGCTACATCGTTGCAAACTATTCCAGAGTTGATTATGCCCCTGCCGTGGCTCTCATTAATGCTTCTGGCAAACGCACAGATCTTGAGGAGGCTGATTTAAGCTTGCTGCTCCAGGCCGGCTACAATTTTCCGGAGCGTTTCAAGGTCAAAGCTGCTGATGGCATTACTGATTTGTATGGAGCAATGTACAAGCCGTTCGATTTCGACTCCACGAAGGTTTATCCTATCTGCGACTACGTTTATCCTGGCCCTCAGGTTGAGGCTAACAACATTTCCTGGAGCACGAATTTCACGCGCGTGGACAGGCTGGCTCAGATTGGGTTCATAGTGATAACGGTGGGCAACCGCGGAGGCCACCCGAACCGCTCGAAGTGGTATCATAATTACGGATACGGCAATCTTCGCGACTATGGCTTGGAGGACCAGAAATATGCCATCCAGCAGCTTGGGGCAAGACATTCATTCATCGATATGGACAGAGTCGGCATTCACGGGCATTCGGGCGGCGGTTTCATGTCAACTGCTGCTATCCTGAAATATCCTGACTTCTTCAAGGTGGCTGTCTCATGCTCTGGCAATCACGACAACACTATTTACAATCGCTGGTGGAGCGAGCAGCATCATGGAATCTTAGAGAAAATTGATAAGGGAGACACGTCTTTTGTTTACCATATTGACACAAACGAAGAAATTGCGAAGAACCTGAAAGGACACCTTATGCTCTGGACCGGCGACATTGACAACAACGTGCATCCTGCCAACACCATTCGGGTGGTGAATGCGTTGGTGCGAGCCAACAAGCGTTTCGACATGATGATTCTGCCGGGTCAGAGGCACGGCTACGGAGACATGAATGAATATTTTTTCTGGCGCATGGCTGACTACTACAGCGAATGGCTCCTCGGAGATTCCGAGCGTGCCAAAGTCGACATAACCCAGATGAACAACGACTGATGGCATGCGGCGTTCATTGGCAATATTCTCTCTGATCCTCCTGTCGGCGCAATTGTGGGCGGGAGGATTCAAGACTGGTCTTAATACCCAGATGGAGCGGCTCCTCGCCAACTTGGAGGACAATCTCGGTTATGTCAACACGCACAGCGATGAGGAGGTCTCCAATATGGCTTCTTGGTTCCTACGGCATGGGAACGATGACCAGAAGTCAAGAGCATTATATTGCTTGGGGCGCAACCAATACAATTCAAAGCGCTATCCGGCTGCTATAGTGACCTATACGAAGGCTCTTGAATATGCCGCCGGCCCTCTTCCGTCTGCGAGAATCTATTTCGACATGGCGCAGACCAGCGCTGCCACCATGAATATGTCGGATCAGGTGACGTATCTGGGGAAAGCCGCCGAAGCCTACAAATCGGTCGGCTACGACTCTGAGGCCCAGAACTGCTACCTTGAAATAGGCAAGGCTCAGATGGGCAGGGGAGACTATGGTACTGCCGAAAGCATATTCAAAAGCATTCTAGGTGAGTCTCATGACCTTCGAGACACCCTCTTGGAAGCACGCTGCCTAGAAGCTTATGCTTCCTTGGCCGTTCAGAAAGACACCGCTGATCCATATCTGGCGATTGATATGCTCAGCCGTGCCGCTGAGCAATTGCGCTACAACCTCGGTTCCACCGACAAAGGCATATTAGCATATTCGTATTCATTGATAGGCAATGCGAGGGAGGCACAAAAGTGGCTTTCTGAGGCAAAGGCCTCGGCTGAAACCCCTGCTGGGGAGGCAGATGCCGCATTCAGGGAATATCAAATCTGCGCCAGGAATGGTGAGCCTGCCAAAGCGCTGGCGGCGCTAGAAAGAGTTGTCGGATATGGGAACAAAGCTCAGGCAGAGGCGCTTGGAGAGACTGTCGCTGCCAGCCAGCGAGATTATTTCAGGAGCGAGGCGCAGGCACAGGCAGAAAAGCTGAAAGCAGCCCGCCTGAAGATGTGGCTTATTTCTTTAGCTGCCCTGCTGGCAATAGCTGCTCTCGCAATTGCCGCCTACCTCCGCCGTCAGGAAGAACGCAGGAAACTGGAGGCAGAAACAGCTGAAAAAGACCGTTATTTATCCTTGGCCGAAGATCTACGGAAACAATTGGCGACATCTTCAGCCAAGCAGGATGAGGCCGTGAATGCCGAAGAAGCTGAGGGGACCGATGACAAGAAAACCAGCCCTAAAATTCCTTGGAACGTGGATGCCCTTGAGCGTCTTTGCGAGCAGTATTACATTTACGAAGGCACCGAAAATCTCCAGCCTAAAATATTGAAAGAAGTGAAATCCATCGTGGAAGGCCTTAGAAACGATTCTAAAATCCAGAAAAGCTTGGAAAATCTTCTGGACGATAATTACGATGGCATAATGCAGAAACTTCGTAAAGAATTCCCGAACTGGAAGAACGAAGAGTACCTTCTGTACATATTCACCGCCTCGGGCTTCTCGACCACGACAATCTCAACCCTGCTTGAAAAGGATAAAAAAGCCATCTATAACCGCGTTTGGCGCCTGAAGAACAGGATTGACAATTCCGATGCGCCAGACAAGGACATATTCCTGAAGCATCTGAAATAGCCTATTCGGCTTCTTGCGGCCAGCCTTGCGCTGTGATGGGGTGCTCCAGACCGTCTGGAGTAACGAGAACTGATCCTACATCGCTTTGCGCGAGATGCCCAATGATCTCGAAGGTCTGGAAATCACGACGGAATTTCTCGGCAGAGAGAATAGGGATCGTGAAAAGAAGCTTGAAATCATCCCCGCCGTTCATGGCAGCTGAAATCGGGTCTATGTCGAGCTCCTTCCCTGTGTCGAAAGAATTGCCCTCGAAAGGAATTTTGCCGGCATACACTTTCGCCCCTAAGCCAGTATCACGCACAAGTCTCTTAACTGCATCTCCAAGGCCGTGGGAAACCAAATAAGCGTTGGATGGAATGATGTCATCATCTTCGAAATTGCTCAAGATAGAAGCATTCAGTTCCGGCTTCAGGTAGCTGCCGACCAGCATCTTGTATCGTTCCAGGTCTGGCTGCGAAGAATCTCTCTCGAAATTCTTCTTGCCACGCTCCAGAATCATCTGCCCGAGAAATGCTGCTCCCAAACTGCCAGAAATGCAGATTAAATCTTTGCTATTGGCCCTCCTGCGACGTTCTTCGGTAGATTTCAATTCTTCTCCGACGGCGGAGATGCCTATCGTGAGGCCGTTGGGCGATGGCGCTAGATCCAGGTCCATCGACGAGTAGCCGAACTCTTTCGCAGCCGCCACGATCCCTTTGAATAGCTCCTGTATGTTTTTATAATCCAGCTTGGAAGAAACTCCCAGCCTTACTTGCAGCAACCTAGGATGCGCTAGAGCGGCGAATATCTCTCCCGTCACTGCAACTACGCATTTGTAGCCAAGGTGCGGCAGAGGAAAATATATCAGGTCAAAGTCTATCCCCTCCAGGAATATCCTGGCTGCGCTTTTCACCAGGCTCCCATTCGTAGGGGAGAAGCTGCTCTCCCTTTTAAGCCCCGCCGAAGACAGCAGGTTATTTATTGCCTCTATTTTCCCAAGACTGCTGAAAGAATCCTCAGATGACATACTCATTAATATTTTATATTCACAAAGTTACAACATAATTTGCATCCTGGCCGTAAGAGTCGTGAAAAAACTTCTCGAAATCGTTTGCATCTATTTAGAATATTTGTAATTTTGCATCGTTTTAGTAGCCAAATGGAATTATACTAAATAAAATTAATATAATTCCTTTCGACGAAATTTAGGAATAATTAATATGCCGATGGCTAATACTATCGCAAAAGCACTTTCTTCGGTTTGGAGATTCTACAGGGACGGGTTCAGGAACATGACTTGGGGCCGGTCGCTGTGGCTGCTGATCATCCTGAAGATCATCATCCTGTTCGGCGTGCTGAGAGTGTTCTTCTTCAAGCCGGCGATGGCAGGGAAGAGCGAAGAAGAGAAAAGTGAGATTGTTGGCGCCAGTCTCACCGAAGGCAACATATTCCTAAAAGAGAATAACCAATGGCATTAATTTAATATCTTCATTTATGGATGCTTCTATATTTATTTGGTCCAGGCTTCAATTTGCCATGACGGCAGCGTATCACTGGCTTTTCGTGCCGCTTACGCTGGGGCTTTCGATGGTCATGGCTATCATGGAGACCATGTACGTGGTAAAGAAAGATGAGTTCTGGAAGAAGGCAGCGAAATTCTGGATGAAAGTTTTCGCCATCAATTTCGCAGTCGGGATAGCCACAGGCATAATCCTCGAGTTCGAGTTCGGAACGAACTGGAGCAATTATTCATGGTTCGTGGGAGACCTGTTCGGGGCTCCGCTGGCCATCGAAGGAATAATTGCCTTTTTCATGGAGGCGACCTTTTTCGCTGTGATGTTTTTCGGCTGGAACAAAGTGAGCAAGAAATTCCACCTTGCGTCTACATGGCTGACTGGCATAGGAGCCACGATTTCTGCTTATTGGATCCTGGTGGCAAATGGCTGGATGCAGAATCCCGTAGGGACTACTTTTAACCCGGACACGGTCAGGAGCGAGATGGCTTCTAGCTCTGCATTCTGGGAAGTCATTTCGAATCCGATGGCGGTTGATAAATTTTTCCATTCTGTCTTGAATGGTTGGTTCGTCGGTGGCACTTTCGTGCTGGGCATGTCATGCTGGTTCCTGCTCAAGAAACGTGAGATAAAGTTTGCGAAGAAAAGCGCACTGATTGGCGCTATAGTTGGTGCCATCGGCGTGTTCGGCGGATTCATTTCAGGTGACCGTTCAGGAGTAAACGCAGCTGAGCTTCAGCCTATGAAGCTGGCCGCCTCGGAAGGGCTCTGGGATGGTGGTAGGAGGGCTGCGTTCTCAGTTGTTCCTGGCGTTGAGGTGCCTGGCGTGCTTTCATTCCTGGCTACGCACGATTTCAATGGCTACGTGCCAGGAATAAATGACATTATTTCCGGCTACGCGAGCAATAATGGCGAGGTGATTCCTTCGGCTGAGGAAAAAATCCAGATGGGAAAGACGGCAATCGCCGCACTGAAAGGCTACAGGGAAAATAGGGACAGCAATCCGGCGGTGGCGGCCGAATATCGCCAAGTGCTGGAACAGAATGAGAAATATCTCGGATACGGGTATCTGGATTCCCCAGAGGAACTTATTCCGAACGTGCCTCTGGTATATTGGTCTTTCAGGCTCATGATTGGATTCGGAATGGTAGGCATTCTGCTGTTCATATTGGCTTTCATCGCCTTGCATAAAGATAAACTTCAAGACTGGAAATGGCTTCTGTGGCTAGGAATCATTACCATTCCTATGGCATACCTTTCCGGCCAGTTCGGCTGGGTTGTGGCAGAGGTCGGCCGCCAGCCGTGGACCATTCAAGGATTGCTACCGGTGAAGGCTGCGATTTCTAGCCTTAGCGTGGGAGCGGTGAAGACGACGTTCTTCGTGTTCCTTGGCGTGTTTGCGCTATTCTTAGTAATTGAAATCAGGATCATGATTCAGGCTTTCAGGAAAGGACCGGAAATCGATGAGGCTGTGCCAGTAGTTCCTAATAATGAATAGGAGGACGGAACCATGACACTTGAATTTTTGCAATCATATTGGTGGATTCTGGTAGCATTGCTGGCAGGACTCCTGGTTTTCCTGATGTTCGTGCAAGGAGCAAACGTGGCTTTGCTTGACGGGAAATATGACCAGGCGCGCAAGCGTATGATAATTAACAGCACGGGACGCAAGTGGGAACTTACTTTCACTACTCTGGTGACATTCGGAGGGGCTTTCTTCGCATCGTTCCCACTGTTCTACAGCACGAGTTTCGGCGGGGCATACTGGGTGTGGATGCTGATTCTGCTCACGTTCGTTTTCCAGGCCGTTTCTTATGAGTTTCAGAATAAAAAGAACAACTTGCTTGGCTCCAGGGCATTTCAAATATTCTTGGTTATCAATGGGATACTTGCCCCTCTGCTAATCGGCGCGGCTGTCGGAACGTTCTTCACCGGCTCGGATTTCACGGTGAACAAGGAGGCAATCTCCAATATAGGCGAACCAATGGAGAGAATCATCAGCTCTTGGGGCAACAGCTGGCATGGACTGGAGACGGTAGTGAATCTTCACGCAATGCTGCTCGGCCTTTCCGTAGTGTCCCTCACGATGATTCTTGGCAATCTGTACATGCTGAACAATATCGAAGACGAGATGGTGGAAAAAGAGGCTCGAAAGACCATTGTTGCTTGCACGGTTCCTTTCTTGGCCTTCTTCCTTACTTGGCTGGTGATCTTGCTCGTAAGGCCAGGCTTCGCAGTTGACATGGAAGGCAATATATTCATGGAAAAAAGCAAGTATCTGCATAACTTCCTTCAGATGCCGGTGGTTCTGGTGATGTTCATAGTGGGCGTAGCTGGCGTTCTGGCAGGCATCGGAGCTGGCATGTTCAGCAAGTCTCGCAAAGGCATCTGGCCTGCAGGTATTGGCACCGTGCTAGTAGTGATGGCTCTATTTTTCATCGCTGGCTTCAACAATACTGCATATTACCCTAGCAGCACTGACCTCCAGAGCTCCCTGACCATAGCGAACAGCTCTTCCAGCGCGTTCACTCTGAAAGTCATGTTCTTTGTTTCGCTGTTCATTCCATTCGTGCTAGCCTACATCATGTATGCCTGGCATGCGATGGATAAAAAACATATTACTAAAGATGAGATAGAGGAAACGCCAGAAAAATATTAAATATAAAGTTACGACATTATTCCTGGTCCCTTGGAATTTAAATCTTATTCCAAGGGATTTTTCATTTATGAGCGGTTGCTTTCATTAAACAATAAAAAATACTAATTTTAAAGGTTGAAATCAGATTAAGTATATTTATGAATATGAAGACAGCTCTTAAATTTTTCTTTGCGGCTTTCTCTGCTTTTTTTATTGCAGGGTTCCCTGTTTCCATTAAGGCAGAAAATGATTCTGCCAATCCTAATGAACTGAAGGTCATTTCTTATAACATCAGGATGGGGGCGGCTAAGGATGGCACCAATTCTTGGGAATACCGCTACCCGGCTTCTGCGATGATGATAATGGACCAGAAACCAGACATTTTCGGACTTCAGGAACAGTGAAAAAGCTGAAATGGGGTACTTTCTGGCTTTCGGAAACGCCTGATAAGCCTTCGCTGGGCTGGGACGCCGCTTGTAAGAGGACCGCTACGTGGGCTCTGATGAAGAGCAAGAAGAATGGCCGGAAATTCTTCTACGTGAACACGCATTTGGATCATGTGGGCTGGGAGGCTAGGAAGAACGGCCTTGCTCTCATAGTAGAGAGGATTAAAGAAATGAATCCTGATAATTATCCGATGGTGCTGACGGGGGATTTCAATATGACGATTGATCGTCCGGAGTTCTCTGATCTGAAGAAAATCATGAAAAATGCTCGCGAAGAGGCAGTCAAGACGGATCACCACGCCACGTTCAACGGCTGGGGGAGCGATACGGCCACTGGCATCATAGACTACATCTGGTACAGGGGCTTCGATTCTTGCCCATACTACGAGACCATCACGAAGCCTTACATGGAAAGGACATTCATCTCTGACCATTACCCAGTCAGCGCAACTTTGATTTTCTAGGAATAATCACCCTCCGGCAGCGGCCAATTAAATATTAATGAAAGTGAAAAGAATCATTATCTGCTTATTGGCGGCTGCCATTTCATTCTTCGCTGCTGCCGAGGGACTTAAAACAGCAAGTCCGGAGGACTGCGGAATGGATTCCGGTCTTCTGGCAAGGGTAGACAGCGTAATCAATGATGAAATAGCTCGGAAAAATATTCCTGGAGCAGTGATTTCAGTGGTTCGAGGGGACAAGATCGTGTATCTGAAAGCCTATGGCAACAAATCCGTAATTCCGTCTGTCGAGCCAATGACCACTGAAACTATGTTTGACTTGGCATCAGTCAGCAAATGCATAGGAACTACCCTTTCGTTCATGCAACTCATTGAACGAGGTTATGTGCGTCTCACCGACAACGTAAGTCGTTATATTCCTGGATTTAAGCCTTGGATAGACCCTTCTTCTGGAGAAGCCGTGGACATAACGATCTGCGACCTCATGACCCATTCTTCGGGACTCTCGCCATATATCGATGTAAATGAATACGTCAAAGAATTCGGCGAGAATACTCCCGATTCTGCGGAGGCCTTCATTGCCACTCGAGTGAAGAGAAATTTCAGGCCCGGCACTCAGTTCATGTACAGCTGCCTTAATTTCATCACTTTGCAAAGGATATTGGAGCGAGTGACTGGCCGTAAGCTTTATGAATATGCCAGCGAGAATGTCTTCGGGGTCCTCGGACTGCAGCATACCTGTTATTTCCCTTCCGACATGGTTGTCTCTGCGAAAGGGGCTCAGGCTCGTCGCCTCAAGGAATTGAAGGCACTCTGCGCTCCGACTGAGGTTCAGGCAGACGGGAATCCTCTGCGGGCTAATGTGCACGACCCTCTGGCTCGCAGAGTCATGATGGGCAATTCCGGGAATGCCGGGGTATTCTCCAATGCGGAAGATCTTTCGGTCATTTGTGCTTCCATCATGAACCATGGCAGCTGGAACGGGCACCGTATACTGAGTCCTCTGACTGTGGATCTCATGACCACCATCCCGCCACAGAACTCTACTGAAGTTGGTCGCGCCCTCGGCTGGGACAAGAGAAGTTCGCATTCAGGACCTCGAGGCGATATATTCGATGCTGAAACTACAATCGAACACACAGGCTACACAGGCACTTCTATCGTCATTGACATGAAGACTAAGACTGCGGTAGTTTTGCTAGCTCACAGAGTTCACCCGAAAGATGAAGGCGGCGTCGGCCGCATGCGCGCCCTCATCTCCAACATCGTCGCAGCTAGCATCCTCACCCCAGCTTCTTAAGGCATTGCGGATAGCGTGCCTCAGCAGATGCGAATGGCGATTGCAGGAGGCATCATACGCATAAAAATTTTGAGGATCTGTATTTTTTTTACGTGGCACAAAGAAAAATAATTTCTGTTTTAATGCACGTAATTTCTGTTTCTTGAAGATTTTTACGTTTCCCAGGCCTATCTTGCCGAAAAAACTTAATTATGACGAAGCTTAGCTATGCGGACTCGTTCCGCAGGAG
>ONBM01000080.1 GCA_900316045.1 uncultured Bacteroidales bacterium
CAGGAGACAACTTCTGAGCCGGTGCAGGAGTACCTTAATATGGATAAGATTACTTTGGTCAAAATGCTTCTTGCCTCCAAGGAGGAGAACAAGAAGCTCCATGACAAGTTGGATAAGCTCAGAGAGGAAGCTCAGGAGCGTGAGGCAAAGGCTGAAGCGCGCAATGAGGAACTTATGAGAGCCAACCGTAGACAGATGGAATATCAGGTAAAGCTGATGGACCAGCTGACAGAGATGCAGCGTCAGTTGAACAAGACCAATGACCAGTATGCGGATCTCTTGGTTGAACTCAAGCGACAGAAGGACCTCAACAAGCAGGCCCGCAAAGACAAGTACGATACCACCAAGCAGGACGTGGACAGAGACGGGAACGATGAAAACAACGATGATGAGCAGCGTGGTGACCGTGTTCAGCAGCGTGAGGACTTCAACGGTGATCCCGGGACACTGAAGGATGCCTGCAATGACGTGCCTGCCAGCGGCAAGAGTAAGAAAGGCCCCAAGCAATCCAGACCAAACCGTCAGGGTATGAAATACAATAAAGGCGTGACTACAAGAACCTATCACCATAAATGTGACATGTCACAACTTCCTGAGGGTTGTGTAGTTCTGAAGAGGAAAACACGCATGCTCAAGAATGTACAGATTATTATGAATGTCCATGAGTATGAGTGGCTGCTGGTCAAGTTCCCTGACGGTCATATCGACTGGGCTTACTATCCGGATATGAAATCTGCCGTCCAACATGCAGATGAAGAATACGCCCGGCATATCGATTATCGCCCGCTTGGCAATACAGGATTGTGTGTGGACAGCATGCCTACATTGGGCTATATGAGATATGCCCTTGACACGCCGGCCAACCGAATCGCCGTAATGCTGAAGGAGGCTGGACTTGGCGGATGCAGACAGACTGTCATCAACTGGCTTCAGCATGGTGGTGAGCAACTTGCCTATCTGCTTCCTGAGTTGAAGGATCTCCTTCTCAAGGACGGTGCAGTCGTAAACTGTGATGAGACCTGGGGCCGTCTCAGACTTGAATACAAGTCCGGCTATAAGAAGGTCTATGTCTGGTGCATGGTCAACAAAAAGGAACGCGTCTGCTATTACTTCTTTGACAAACCTAAAGAAGGTACCCGCAGCCGTGAGGTGCTCACCCAGTTTTTGGGCGATGCCAAGGTTAAGGCCTTGCAGTCTGACGGCTATGTAGGCTACGTCTTCCTTGATGACGACATCGTTGATATAGACCATGTCTACTGTCTGGCTCACGTCCGGGCAAAGTTCGTAACCGCCTATAATATAGGAAAGGTAAATGAGGCCAAACCTTTTATAGACTGGATTGCTGAGCTCTACAAGCTGGAAAGACACTACAAGGCTCTGGGGCTTACACCGGAAGAAATCAAGCAACGAAGGAATGATAAGGAAACTTCCAAGATCATCAACAAGATGAAACAGGAGCTTGACAGGCTTTGGCCGGATGATAAACAAAAGCAAGGCGGGCTTGATCCGGTTTTTGCAACTGCCTTGCGATATCTCCACAACCAGTGGGATGGTCTCATGAAATACAGGGAAGACGGAGAGTACAGTATCGACAATAACATTGCAGAGAGAAATGTGCGTCCGTTTACCGTAGACCGGAAGAATACAATGACCTTCGGAAGTGAGGAGGGCATCGATTGCGCGGCTACCTATCATACCATTATCCAGACTTGCCGGATGATGGGTGTGAAAGTGTTGAAGTATCTTCAGAGCTTCTTCAAGAAGTTCTCTGAGGTCTGTTTAAAGCTGATAAGCAACAATTGGACGTTTACGATGCAGGCGTAACATACGTTAACTTAATCCACGCTTTTGTGGAGTTACCTCCCTCTATCGATGATGATGACACTCTGAAAGTGTCTGCTGCACAGGCGATCTGCGAAGACATGCAGACAGTAACACTTTACAGCAACAGACCTGTCACATGGAAAGTCAAAAGCTACCCATCTTCGGAAGCACAGAACCAGGGATTGACACTGACATCTGCTGCAGATGGGCTCTCATGCGAAGTGAGCGGCTTTAAATACGCTGGCACTTATACATTTGAAGCCACCGATAAAGAAACAAAATCCACAAGTACCACAACCATTAATTATGGAGTGCAGCGTCTTTATGACACAGCTACCATGCCTTGGGTAAACAACTTCACTGACCCAGACGTGACATATCATGTCATGTCAAATGACGAGTTAATATCTGAACACATTGGTAGTGTTGGGCTAAGTGCCAACTACAAGTCAAATGCAGATAATGTAGTCAATGGCTCTATAGACGACTACATGCATGTTACGGGCGGACTGAATGTAGGATCTACAGATATTATCTGTGTAAAACGATCCACTCCTCTCGATGTAACCAAAAAGACTCGAGTCGGATTCGTATTGATGACGAAGGATACCTATCTCAATGTCAATCTGCTCAGCAGTATGAAAGTGAAGGCATATCTCAATGGCAAGGAATGTGATACAGAATCACGTGACCATAACTTTAAAGTGCTTGATGCATCCATTGCAGGAGCAAGCGACATGAAGGCTACAGAGTTCAATATAGAGCTCAAAGCAGGCCAGAAAGTCAACGAAATCTTACTGTACACAAACGCAGCATTGAAGCTCGATATTAACGACATACGAGTCTATTACGCTTTTAGTGAGGCCGAAGACGATGTTGACAACTTCGAGACCGAGCAGAACAACCAAGGCGAAATTGTCAGCTACAAAGACGGAGCACGCATCGACGAGAAAAGATTAGGCGGATTCAGCAGCGTTGCAAGTGTTCTTGGTAATGGTAGTAACTACATCAATTTCATTGACGGTAACCTGACAGACTCTTTAGCCTTCACTGGAATTGTCAACGCCGGGAAAAATAATGTCATTCCTGTCAAGTTGGGAAAGATTTACTCCGGCAAACATCTCGTTGAAATAAAGATGGGCACTAACTCTACCAACCTCGCAGACTTAAATATAGCTGATGTAGAGGCTGGAAATGTATTCCGAATTGAAGCTTATTTGAGAGATAAGTTGGTTGCCAGTAAGACACAATGGAAGGCTGTTGATGCCAATGTCATCAAGGCAGGTGGCGACTTCACCCTGCGTTGGACGCCAGATGCTGATTTTGATGAGATTGTTATCCATCAGATAAAGGCCTTAAGCGTTAATCTTGCTGAGGATATGTTCTATGGCATGCGCATCTACTCAGACGCTGACGGTGACGGCATCCCCGACTATGAGGATGACGAGAGTTGCCCGAATGTGGCCTTCCTCGTTGATGAGAACGAGCCATCACTCAACAAGATCCATGACTTCACCAACTCCAAGATGTATCTGCATCGCACATTCGCTGCGGGTAAGTGGACAACGATCTGCCTGCCAGTGGATATGACATACAACCAATTTGCAGCGACCTTTGGCAGTGACGCAAAACTGGCTGAGCCGAAACCATTCCGCACAGACACTCCTAATAGAGTTCAGTTCGATGTCGACTATGTATATGGCAACAATGTTCTACTTCATAAGAACAAGCCTTATATCATAAAGGTGAACTACCTTGTCAATAAGAAGATCGATACCAAGTTTGCTGCAGACAATGCAACGAGTGGAACTTTAGCCGAGGAGAAGAGCAACAACTTGACAGAGCTGAGAACGTATTCTCCTTATACGAATGCTCAAGAAGGATCCTGCTATCTGTTCAAAGGCATCAGCTACAGTACAAATAAGGAAAATGATAAAAGCAATATCGAAACGTTATCCTTTGATCATACTTCCGACGCTGTTTGGCCGATGACACAGATCACATGGCATGGTACATTTGTATGCCCGCAGCATATTGACGCTGACTTCTATTCATTCAGACTGACGCCACAAGATGAGAATGCGGACGCAGAGATGGATCACGTAACAGACGCGATTGATTATTTCCGTGGCCTGCGCTGTTGGATGACAGCCAATGGAACGATAGCAAAGGCTACAGGTGCCAAGCAACTGGCTTTGGCAGTAGGAGACAAGGTTATCTCTTCAAATACAATTACCGGCATTAGCGATGTGACTACTCGTACTCAACCAACCGGCAATATCTACACACTTACTGGCATCTTGGTAAGACGCGCAGCTACGAGTACAGATGGCTTGAATAAAGGCATCTACATTTGGAACAACAAGAAAATAGAGGTTAAGTAACATGAAGAGATATATGAAGCCGGAATCCATCCTCATCAAGATGGATCAGCTGACATTGCTGGCTGGATCGACAAAGGACGATAGTGCTGGTACACAAATCACAGACAATGGTGAAGATCATCGAAGTGACATCATAGACCAAACTAAAGAGCAAGTCGGAGGAGGAAGTGCATTTGCCAAGCAAGGCGTAATGCCATTCGATGACTCAGACACAGATTGGTAACAAGTAAAAGGAGGAATATATGAAGAAGTATATCAAACCGAAGACAGTCGTCATCAAGATCGATGATTGGCCGCTGTTAGCCGGGTCAGGCAAAAGCAATAAAGGCGGCGGCTACGCTAAGCGTTACAACATTGCCCTTGTCGATGCGTCTCCCGTAGGTCGTTCGTTAAACGAAGACAGCAACGATAATGACACAAAATGGTATTGATTGAAGCATAAATACGAAGGTAAGCCCTGTTCCAGAAATGGAACAGGGCTTTTTTTTTAGCATCACAGCATTAGTCCAGTGAACTACAGCCTCACCCCCATACCCCTCTCCAAGAAGCCTCACCCCCTATCCCCTCTCCAAGGGGAGAGGGGAGTAAAATGAGTGATAAACAATTCCCAGCAGCCGTACCATAGTTAGACCGCTGCCGGGAGGGCCGTTTCCGGGAAGGGCGTTTCCGGGGGGCCGTTTCCGGGGGGCCGTTTCCGGGAGGGCCGCTGCCCTCAGCGGCCTAACTATAATAAGACTATAGGTAATGCCGATTTGTTGCAGGGCGCGGCCCTTGTGGCCGTCCGCACCCCTTGTATGTAATTATTGTTGTATCGGGGTACATTTGCAGGGCGCGGCCCTTGTGGCCGTCCGCACACCTTGTATGTGATTATCGTTTTATCGGGGTACGTTTGCAGGGTGCGGCCCTTGTGGCCGTCCGCACCCCTTGTATGTAATTATCGTTGTATCGCGGACGTTTGCCCGCCTCAATGATGTTTAATAATGTCTGTTGGTTGCGGACGGCCACAAGGGCCACACCCTGCAAAACGCCCACCGCAGCATTTGGGAATTGGAAGTTGCAATGGTGTCCGCTGAGGGCAGCGGACCTCCCGGAAGCGGACCTCCCGGAAGCGGCCCCCTGGAGGCGCCCTTACTTTGATACGGCTGCTGGAAATTGTTTATCCAGCATTTTACTCCCCTCTCCCATTGGAGAGGGGTACGGGGGTGAGGCTACCCCCCCTCCCACCACTACTGACAAAATGAGAAATTTTGCGGTACTTTCTTGGTGGTCTCAATAATTACCCGTAACTTTGCATCCTCAATAAAACGTAGGTCTCAATAAGTTTGATTTGAAAAGACTGATTTTAGAGAGCTATACAGCATATTAGATATTCGAATATAGATAGCCTTCGGGCATGTTATTCACAAGCACAAAAGAAGTATCGAAATCCAATCATAAATAATTGTTTCAGGACATATGAATCACATGAAAAGAAACTATTGCCCCCCGATGTCTGGAGATACAGATGTCGACTTACGGTGAGGTAGCATTAGGAGTAGCCGACTCCGGGAGCGTTCCCGAGGAGAGCCAGCTCGCCAAACCCTCGTATGGCTTTGACGATGGAGGCACAGACACGAAAGGTTACTTTAAGAGCAACTCGCCATGGAGCGATGCCGAGAAAGAATGAAAAGACTAAGAAAGGACAACAAAATGAAAATCAAAACACTTTTTCTGAGCATCGTAGTATGCTTCATGGGCTCTGCCCGGACGTATGCCGACGGAACTTTCCCTGCCATTACCTCCGTTCCATTTAACAAGAACAGTCTGACAACAGGACAGTACCGCATTCCCTCGCTGGTACGCATCGACGCCAAAACGCTCATCGCTTTCGCCGACCTGCGCGCCAAAGGTGGAGACGTGGGAGCCTCAGACGGATATAACTCCATTGTCGCCAAGAAGTCCACCGACAACGGCGCGACATGGGGCGACCAGGTCACCATCCTCGACGCGACAAAACAAAACGATCCCAACTTCAAGTATGGCGACGCTGCTACGGTGTATGACCCGGTCAGTGGGAAAATCCTGCTGATGTGCTGCGGAGGTACGGTGAAGTATGGAAATTCTACAAAGGCCAATCCGATACGCACGTATAAGGCCTTGGTAGACCCAGCCACCCTCACGTTGGTAGACCCGAACGACCTCGAAACGCAAGTGGACGAGCCAACGGAGGTCACAGATCAAATTTATGGCCTCTTCAGCACCGTGGACCCAAATGTCACGGGACTGTTCCCGACAAGCGGAGAGATGTGCCGCAGCAAGTACATCAAGACGGGCACGAACAACCGTGTCTACCTGGCACTGGCAACCAACATTGGTGCCCAGGTCATCTACACCGACGACCTGGGCACGACGTGGTATGTGCTGGGAAGCGCAGCAACTGAGACGATGTATAAAGCCAACAGCTACACTTCCGACGAGACGAAGTGCGTCGAGCTTCCCGACACAAGCGTGTGGATCACATCACGCTACAATAAAGATATCTATAGCCGTGGCTTCAACGTGTTCAACTATGACAGGACAGATGCCACCTTTGCCAGCGGAACATGGGGAGACCCGAACAGCCCGAACTGCGAGGCAACGCCGTCGTCGTCCAACGGCAACTTCAGAATGTCGGCCAGCCGGTGCAATGCCAGCCTGGTCATTGTCCCGGCGCGCAGAGTGTCGGACGGCACGCATGTGTACCTCGCCTTACACTCCATTCCCTATGGCGAATGGGGCAAAAATCCGACACTGAACATAAATACATATACCGACCGCAAAGACTTGGGCATCAACTGGAAGGTGCTCAAGGACCGCAACGACTTCACTACCATGGACGGCATTGATGTTCAGGTTACCAATAATAATAGAACATTTCCTGTGAACGGCTCGCACAAGCTGCTCACGGGATGGAACAACTATCAGGTGAACACCGACTATTCGGCTTACTCGACTTTGCTGGACAACGGCACCGACGGCGTAGACCTGCTCTTTGAGCATACCAACACTACGGGCAACTACGACATCGTCTACCAGCAACTCTCGCTCTCTACCATCACCGGCGGCGCCTATACCTATGCCGGCGACCTGAACAATGGTGCTTACATGAACGTGAACGTGAAGCCCGTGCCAGGCAATGTGTACCTCATCAAGGCGCGCTACTACGATGCCAACGGCAACATCACCGAAAGCTATCTGCACAGCAACTTCAAGCCCATCACCAAAAATGGTGTCACCGACAACGATAACGCGGCCCTCTCAGCCACGGTTGCGTCTAAGAACTTCCCGGCATCGAAGACACCCGACCCCACTTATTACTGGATTTACTCTAAAGAACCCCAACATGGCAGCGAGGATATGGTGGACGTTTTCGCCAGCTTAAACGCTGATGGATACATTGGATGGAATAAGACTGGCGGAACAGACTATTCCAAGAATGTGCCGAGTGGCATAACAATATGTACACCTTTCTGGTTTGAAGCATTTGAAGTGAATTACTTCACCCATAAAAAGGAAGTGATAAGCGGTTCTGATAAGAGTGTGACGGCATATCCCATCGACGGCTATGCAATGTGTTACAATCAACCGGACCATGGTGACCGCTACTTTGCTATAGGAAAACCGAGTAAGAATCCCAACGAGCAGGAATACTCCGTGAACTATTTGCAAAACACGGGAAACAAATTTAAGTTGAGTAGTGGAAATTGGTCCTCCGACCTCATCTTCGTGAAGGTTCAACCCTCAGGAAAAAGCTTGGACAACCCAAAAGTCTTTGGCACGTTCAACACACCTACCTACAGCGGGCAGGGCTATCCCATCACCTTCGCACGGAGCAACGATGACTGCGATGCCTACAAGCAAGCTGTAAAGAATGGTACAGAAGCAAAGTTCGACTTCAACTATTACGCCTCTCTGCGTGCGCCCTTCGCCGTGTATGTGCCCGATGGCGTAAAGGTGTATAAGCTCAACCGCGTTGACCCAAAGAACTACACATTGGACATGCAGGAATACACAAGTCTTCCTACAGCCAATGGCAGGACCATCATACCGCGCGAGACACCGGTCATCATGCAGTATCCCGGCACAAGGGGCAACGGCGAGACATCGGTCACCAAGTACTTCGAGATTGCTCCTAGTCAGACGTTCGATAGTAACTATAAAGGCGATGATGAGAAACCGCATCCGACAACGAACCTCAACGGCACACTCGGTCGTCGCGTATTCGACGACACGGTATACAAGAGCGTTGAGGGCGGCACAGGCTCATCAGTCTACTATCTGTTAGGCAAGGTGAACGGCTATGTGGCTCTGTACCGGCTCGGCAAGAATAGTAAGAACGAGTTCGCCATCGCACACAACAAGGCTTACTTCGTGTTCAATACACAAAACGGCACTAGCCAAGCCAAGCCTTTCTTTGCAATGAGCTTTGGTGGCGACGAGACGACCGTCATCCAGTCTGTGGGCACGAAGGGCATTGCCGACGGCAAGGTGTACGACCTCAACGGCCGCTACATGGGCACATCGCTTAACGGCCTGGCCAAAGGCATCTACATCCTGAACGGACGTAAGGTCGTCAAGTAATATGCTAAAATCATAACTTCTCGATAAACAAATATCACCTTCCTATCCGTCGATGGCGGCAGGGCACAATGCCCTGTCGCCATCATTTTTTTAAGAAGCCTCACCCCCATACCCCTCTCCAAGGGGAGAGGGGAGTAAAATGAGTGATAAACAATTTCCAGCAGCCGTACCATAGTCATTGCCGATTTGTTGCAGGGCGCGGCCCTTGTGGCCGTCCGCACCCTTTCCTGTTTTCCACGTTAATAGCCGTTAACGGCCGTAAATCATTAAAAATCAATAAAGTGACACTTTGTATTTGGATTTTTGGGTGGCGCAAGCTA
>ONBM01000021.1 GCA_900316045.1 uncultured Bacteroidales bacterium
TCAACGATAAAACAGTATAAAACGACGAGTTTGATGCGGCAGCAGACAGGGAAAGTCACCGCTCAACTCAAATTGAAAACATTAAACGACAATCCCTAAATATGTCACGTGGTGGCAAGGAGACACGGAGGAAACCGCATAATAAACTTTCGGCAAATTTTGGAATTATTGCCGAAAATTGTATCTTTACGATGCAGGATAAAAAGGCAGTTGAAGAATGACGATTGAGAGTCAAATACTGGAAGCGGCGGCTTCTCTGGATAGTTTTACCGTGACAGAGCTGATGAAGGGCCTCGGCGGAACGCTGATCTTGGAGAGGACACGCCTTAATTGGTATCTTGCCAGGCTGGCGGAGAACGGGAAGATTGTGCGGGTGTCCCGCGGCAGGTACATGGTGGCTGGCAGGGCGAAGGTTTTTCGTCCGGAGCCAGGACCGAAGGCCGCTGGGCTTTACCGGAAGTTCCGTGAGGAGTTCCCTCAGGTGGGTATTTGCGTGTATGAAGGCCCGTGGCTTTTCCAGTTCATGCATCATCTGGCTTCCAACCAGGTCACTTACATCGAGGTGGAGAAGGATATTGCCGAGACGGTGTTCCACCGCCTGCAGGATGAGGGCGAGACGGTTTTTTTGCGGCCGGATGCCGATCTGATTTACAAGTATGTAAACATGGACGGAAGCGTAGTCTTTGTCAAGCACCTTACGAGCGAGTCTCCGCTCCAGACCGTTTCCGAAATCAAGGTTCCTACCTTGGAGAAATTGTTGGTGGATATGTACTGTGACCCGGATTTCTTCTATCTGCAGGGAGCGGAATACAACAGGATCATGCACAATGCTCGGTCCAGATACGTCATCAATCTGTCCCGGCTGTCGCGGTATGCCCACCGCAGGAACGTGGCGAAAGCCATCCAAACCATTTACGAGAGTAGCGAGTATGATATCGACTGAATCTTTTTCCAAAGAGTGGATACTCAGGCGTTCGGAGGAACTGGGATACAATAACAAGCAGCTGCTGGAGAAAGTCATCCGGGCTTTTTCCCTGCTGGAGATGCTGGTGGATGCGGGTGCTCCTGTTGTTTTCAAGGGCGGCAGCTCGCTGCTGCTGATTCTTAAGGACACGTTGAACAGGCTCAGCATCTGCCCTCCCTGCCCGAAGCCTTCTGGTACTGGGCCAAGACCTACGAACTGCTGTAAGCACTGGCGCAGGTTCTGTCCACGTCCACAAGGCGTGGATATTTTTGTTGACCGTGGACAGCATTTGAAATCCCGACAATTATGCATGCATTTGTACGGGCATCAAGAGTCTCGCCGCAGGAGCATCCAGGTGAAAGTCCGCTAATTTGTAGCGGTTAACTTATTTAGGGTCAATTTATTCGGCGAAGGCTTTCCTCGCTGGTTTCCCGGACATGGCGAAGTGCAGGTCCGCTCCGTCTTTTATGTCGTCGTAGGTGATGACAGGCTTGCGAAGGCGCTTGCCGTTGAGGTAAACAGCTTTAACGTAGACAGCATCCTCGCTCCAGCCTTCCGTGGTCACATTCAATATGCCGCCGCCATTCAGGTGCACTTTCAGCCCCGGGACGCAAGGGGAGCCGATGGAATATTCATTGCTCCCAGGGCAGACTGGATAAAAGCCCATGCAATTGAATATGTACCATGCGCTCATCTGGCCGCAGTCGTCGTTCCCGCTCAGCGAGCCTGGCTCGTTGCCATAGAAATGCGATGCAATGTAGCGTACCCATTTCTGGCATTCCCATGCTTCTCCGAATTCATTGAATAAATATGTAACGTGGTGGCAAGGCTCATTGCCATGCCAGTAGCCCCCGATGCGCCCCCAGATGTCGTGGGCTCCTGGAATATCCTCAGGAAGCTCTACGAGGAATAGACTGTCCAGGCGTTCCTTAAGCCTTTTCCTTCCGGCCAGAGCGACGTAGCCTTGGAAATCATGAGGCACGGTCCATGTGTACTGCAGAGTGAAGCCTTCTGTGATGTCGCCCCAGCCGTTCACCGAGCCGGGACCCTGATAAGCCACCGGAGCGAAAGGAGTGCGCCAGTTGCCGTGGGAATCTCTTCCGCGCATGAAGCCGGTCTGCGGATCTACCAGGTTCTTGTAGTTCATCGAACGGCGGAGAAAATATTCATGATCCTCCTCATGGCCGAGCTTTTTTGCGACCTGAGCAATGCACCAGTCATCGTAGGCATATTCAAGAGTCTTGCTGACGCTCTCCTTCTCAAGGTCGAAAGGCACCCAGCCCAATTCGGAATATTCCTTAATGCAGTCATAGTTCGGGTTGGTGGCGGTGGCTTTCATCGCCTGGAAGGCTCTTTCGTAATCGAAGCCCTTTACCCCTTTCAGTATCATGTCTGCCAGCACGGAGCATGCGTGATAACCTATCATGCACCAAGTCTCGCCCCCGTAGAATGACCATATCGGCAGCATGTGCTCCACGCTCTTGTCGTAATGGGCAAGCATCGAATTGGCAATGTCGGCCTGCAGAGGCTGGTTAACCAGATTCAAAAGCGGATGGAACGCCCTGTAAGTGTCCCAGAGCGAGAAAGTGGTCATGTTCGTGAATCCCTGGGCCTTCTCAATGTTCTTATCCAGCCCGCGGAAGCGTCCGTCGGCATCCTGGAACAAGAACGGGTGCAGGGCGGTGCGATAGACGCTGGTGTAGAAGGTCTGTCGCAGAGCTTTGTCATCGGTGTCCAGCTGGTACCTTCCAAGCTCTTTCTCCCATTTGGCCTCCGCTTCCTTCAGCACTGCCTCGAAATCTTTGCCATTCAACTCCTCCAGATTCAGCAAAGCCCCCTGCATGCTGACTCCGGAGACAGCGACCTTGACCTGAACCTGCTCTCCTTCCGATGTAGCGAAGCGAACGTATGCTCTTAAGCCCGTTCCGAAAGCTTCCAGGCTGCTGCGGAAGCGGTTGGTATTGTAGATGACCGGCTTGCCATCCTGGAAGATCCGGAAATCCTTGACCGGCTTGTCGAAACGAGCGGCGAAAAAGACGTAGCGTTCCGGGTTCCACCCTTTAACTATCTTGGTTCCCACGATCGTGCGCTCGTCCTCCAGCCTGATGTCTGACCATGCGCAATCCCATTTCAGCGTGTGCTGGAGGTCGACCATCACGAATGCGCTGTCCGACGCAGGGTAAGTGAATCTGAATATTCCGGAGCGCAGCGCCGCCGTCATCTCTGCCTTCGTGCCGTAATCCATCAGGTCCACGCTGTAATAGCCCGGGTGCCCTTCTTCCTTGCTATGTGAATATTTTGACGGCTTCCCCTGCGAGCCGGTGCCCGGAAGGAACAGGAAGTCTCCGCAGTCGGGAATGCCAGTGCCGCTGAGGTGAGTGAGGCTGAATCCCTGGATGTATGGCTTTGAATATTTGTAGCCGGCGGCGCAGTCATAGTCTTTGTCATCGCAGTCCGGGCTTATCTGTATTCCTCCGAATGGCACCTGGGCGCCAGGGTACACGTTCCCGAACCCGTCAGTCCCAACGAACACGTTCACGTCGTCAATCAGCCGCTTCTGCGAGAACGCAGTCGTGGCGCAAAGCAGCATCGCAGCCGCCAAGTACTTCATATTCATAATGTTCCTGAAAATATTCTTGTTTAAAATTTTTCTGTGCAGATGCCGCAGCGCCGACATTACCTTCTGTCGTGAAGCGGCGTCATTGAATAGGGCTTGTCGGTGGGTTTGGTGCCGCGGGAACGATTCGGCTTCGCCGCCATCTGGAACTCCAGCGTGCCGCCTGCCATTATGTCCGAATACGTGATGTAAAGCTTGTCGTAAGGCTTGCCATTGAGGAGGACCCTGCGCACGTAACGATTCTTGTCGCTGACTCCAGGTGCATTGATTTCCAGAGTCTTGCCATTCGGCAACGCAACCACGGAATGCTCCAGGAAAGGCACGCCAAGGACATATTCATTGCTCCCCGGGCAGACAGGATAGAAGCCAAGGGCCGTGAATATGTACCATGCGCTCATCTGCCCGCAGTCATCGTTGCCGCCCAGCCCCCGCCTTTCCGGCTTGTACATCCGGTTCATTATCTCGCGTAGCCAATATTGGGTTTTCCAAGGCTGCGAAGTCCATGCATAGAGGTAAGGAATATGATGGCTCGGCTCGTTGCCATGGACGTAGCCGCCCATCAGGCAGTCCTTGGTGATGTCCTCATTAGTAGCGTAGGCATATTCAGGGAGGTCCTCGCTGAACAGTTCGTCCAGATTCTTCAGAAACTTCTCCTCTCCGCCCATGAGCGTCATCGCGCCGTACACGTCCTGTGGGGCGTGGAAGCTGAAATTCAGGGAGTTACCCTCTATGAAGCCCTCTCCCATGGTCTGCAGCGGGTCGAAGTCCTTCTTGAAAGAGCCGTCAGCGTAGCGAGGCCTTGCGAAACCAATGCTCTCATCGAATATATTCCTGTAATATAATGCCCTCCTGGCATATTCAGAGGCCGTTCCCGCATCTCCGAGCATTTCGGCTGAATGAGCTATCGTCCAATCATCGTAGGAATATTCCAGAGTGTTGCTAGCGGCAGTGGATGTCTTGTCGTAAGGCACCCATCCCAGCCTCATGTAATCCCCAAGACCGCAGTACCAATCCCTGGTGGATGTCGTCACCATCGCTTCCAAGGCTCGCTTCCCGTCTATGTCCAGCCCCTTCGCTATCGCATCCGCAAGCACCGGGACGGCATGGTAGCCGCTCATGCACCAGTTCTCGTTTGCCATGTGGCTCCAGACCGGAAGCATGCGCAGCACATTCTGGTCGTAGTGCGCAAGCATTGACTCTACCATGTCGCGTTCCCTGTCCGGCTTCAAGAGAGTGAGCAATGGATGCTCTGCCCTGTAGGTATCCCAGAGTGAGAAAATCGTATAGTTCGTGAATCCGTCGGCGTGATGGAGCTCGTGGTCGAGGCCTCTGTAAGTGCCATCTACGTCCATGTAGACGGACGGATTGATCATGGTGTGGTACAGAGACGTGTAGAACATTTTCTTTTCGGCATCAGAAGTGGTCCCAGTCCCGGATTTCCCCGTGACTGGATTATTCAGGATGTCGATTACGCTAAGTTCCTTCTCCCATTTCGCATCGGCTTCGGCAGCAATCTGGTCGAACGATTTTCCGGAAGCCTCGGCTCGAAGGTTTTTTAGCGCTCCGGTGCATCCAGTGGCCGACAATGCCACCTTTATGACTAGCTTCGGCTGTGCCTCGGCATCGAAGTCGAACCACGCTACGAGCTTGCGCCCTGCCATCGCAGGGAAGTCATGCTTCACGTCGAATTTGCCCCATCCGCCATTGTACTTGATTTTCTGGCGGTCTTGGTAGCCGTAATGCTTGATTGGCTGCGAGAAGGAAATTGCGAAATAGGTGTAATTCGTCCTTGCCCAGCCGTTGGTGATCCTGTAACCGGTGACGAGAGTGTCGTTCTGAACCTGGATTTCTGCCCATAGAGTCTTGCCGTCGTAATTGTAGATGCCTCTGTCCAGATCCAGAATCACGTGGCTTCGGGAAGCCGCTTCGCCGGAATGCGGGAAAACATATTCATGTACTCCGACCCTCTCGGTAGCTGTCAGGCGCACCTTGATGCCGTAGTCGTCGAGCGTCACCCCGTAAAGTCCCGGCCTGGCATATTCATTCTCATGGGAAAACCTGCTGCGGTAGCCGGAATCAGGGTTTTCTTCAGTCCCGGGATTCAGCTTCAGCGCACCTACGGTAGGCATTATCAATATGTCGCCAAGGTCCGAGTGTCCCGTGCCGCTGAAATGCGTGTGGGAGAAGCCCACGATTGTAGGATCCTCCCAGCGGTAGCCGGCGCAATATTCATAAACCCTTGGCTGGTATTTCCCATCCACGTTGTGGGGGATCGTGTCGGTGTCGGGGCTTAGCTGCACCCCGCCGAATGGCACGCAGGCTCCGGGGAAGGTGTGCCCCATGCCATCCGTCCCTATGAACGGATCGACGTAGGATGTTTTCTGGGCATTTGCCAAGATGCAAAAGGAGAGCGCCGTGGCAGCCGCAAAAGATTTCAGTGTCATATTCGCAATGTCATTTTACTATTTCTATTCCGTCCGGAGCATCGATGCTCGTGACAGGCTTTCCGTCAGAGCCCTTCTTTACGGAAACTTTTATCTGGCCGAAAGGTGTTGGCACCGTCCCTTCCGCCCAGTCGAGCTTGCCAAGATGTGGGCTGACTCTTATCTTGCTGAACCCTGGAGCCACAGGCTCGACCCCCAGGACATGCTCGCTGAGCCAGGTGGTCGGCCCTGACGCCCATCCGTGGCAGAAACTGTGCCTCAGGCCAACGTAGCAGTAGGCGCCTCCGTCGGCGTGAATGTCGAATTTGCCCTCAGGGACGACTTCGTCGATTCTGGCGGCGTTGGCTGCATCGTCGTAATTGAAATCTTCCCAGAAGGTGGTGGCTCCGAGGTCTATCATCTTGCCCCAGTATTCAGAGATGAGGTCCATCGCCTCGCTGTAATTCCCGCTCTTCGCCAAAGCTTCTATCATGTAATAGCCCATGAACGATGAGAACCGGCGTGCGCCGTCCTTCATTATGATTTCGGCGGCTTTCCGCGGCTCATACATTCCGGCGAGCGAAAGCAGAGCCGCAGCCTGCTTGCTTCCGGCATGGTCCGGCACATATCCGTGCATCTTCCTTGCAGTCTTGGAGCATTCTCTCCGGAGGTCTTCGTCTCCGAGCCATCCAGCCATGTCGGCGGCTGCCTCCAAGGCTTGCACGGTTATGGCTTGAAGTCCTGCGTGGACTACGGCTGGCTTGTCGTTGGAAGGCCAGTCGATGAATCTTCCGCTCTCGTAATTCTCCTTGGAACCATCCACGTTGGCGATCACCGTCAGCGCCAGCTGCCGAAGGTAGTCATGTTGCTCCTGGAGGTATTCCTTGTCGCCATAATACCAGTACAGATGGCGCTGGATTATGATCCACCAAAGAGAATACGAGCAAATCGCGTTCATCCATTTCGTCGGAGGCGTGCCGTCCCGCACGAAATCCAAGCTCTTGCGCACCACGCCGTGGTTGCCGAAAACGGTGTTCACCGTCATCACTTCGGGATGCATGTCTCCTATCCAGACAAGGCGGTCGCGCTTTATGCCGTCCCAGAGGTAATCCTGCATGTTCAGATGCACTGTCCTCGCACCGGTCTCCCAAATCTGGTTAAGGCGCTCGTCGCTGCATTTGAATGTCCCTGAATATGGGATGTTCCTGTATCGGGAAATGGCTCTCACTGCGACCAGAGGCACATCCACATCCTCGGAGAGCAAGTCCAGGCGCACGAAGCGAAAGCCCGTGTTGCCATATTCATAAGCCCCCAGCCATGGCACGGAGGCTTCGAAATCTCTCATAGCATGATCGTTCGTCGCGGTAGACCCGCTCTCGTCCACGCTGCTGAGCGCCTCCGAGACGGATTCCCCGAAGCATATCCTGAAACGCACCGGTTTCTGATTGCTGGAAATTGCCCGCACGATCTGCAAGCCTCCCTGCATCTCCTGCCCGAAGTCCAGCAGGATCGAGGCTTTTACCCCTCCGGTGGTCTTGAAAGTAGCCACCCTTTTCTCGGTCGTGGTTACCTGTCCGGAATATGGCATGAGCAGCTGGCCGGCATCCATGATGCTGCCTTTTGACAATACTATCCTGGACGGGGTGACGTAGTCGCTTACGAATTCCGTCTCTTTTCGTTGTATTGAACCCTGTCCCGTGGCAGAGACAGAAAGGCATGTCGCAAGAATCGATGCGATTGCGAAGAGGTGTGTGTTGTGATTCATCGTTTTTAGTTTTTCGCGTCAGATGCAAACATACGAAGAAATACTTGGTAAGTAATTTTAATTTTGACTGATTTACTTTGATTTCTATAATCTCGTGCCCTTCGTATAGCTTATTATTGGTATATTTGAATATTTGAAATTGACATAAAGTAAACTAATTCCAATAGATATGATTAAGATCGTGGATGTGAACGCGCATTTGCACACCCCATATTCCTTCAGCGCCTTCAAAGACATTGGCCAGGCTGTCGGCATGGCTGCCTCGGAAGGCGTGAAGGTAGTGGGAATCAATGATTTCTATAGCATGGACGGCTATAGGGAATGGGACGAAGAGTGTTCGAAAAGAAGGCTGTATCCGCTTTTCAACATCGAGTTCATCTCATTGAACGCAGAGGACCAGAAAGCAGGGCTGAGGGTGAATGACCCTAACAACCCGGGCAGGACGTATTTGAGCGGCAAAGGGCTTGCGTACCCTGTGAAACTGAGCGGAAAAGAGGCTCGGATGCTCTCCGACGTCAGGCGGGAGTCGAATGCGCAGGTCGAGAAGATGTGCGCCAAGCTGAATGACCATCTGGATGAGGTTAAGGCGGGTTTCAGGATAGACTTCCGGAAATTGACCGAGGAACTCACCAAGGGTCTGGTGCGGGAGCGCCACTTGGCTAAGGGTCTGAGGCTGGAGGTGGATTCTGTCGCCAAGACCGACGCTGATAAATTAGGAATATATGAACGAATATTCAGCGGCAATCCTCTGAAAGCTCCTTTGAACGATGTGGCTGCGGTCGAGAATGAGATTCGGAGCAAGCTGCTGAAGGCAGGAGGGGCGGCTTTCGTGCCGGAAGACCCTAAGGCTTTCCTGCCGATGGAGACTGTCCAGGAGATAATTACCGCAGCCGGCGGCATCCCGACGTATCCATTCCTTGCCGACAATGCCAAGGGCGAGTTCACGGACTTCGAGGCTGACTTGCAGAAGGCAGCCGACACGCTCCGCCGTCGCGGAATCAGGTCCGTCGAGTTCATAACGACGAGGAACACGACTGCCGTGCTTGAGCAATATGCCGGATTCCTGACAGATGAAGGATTCATCGTCACGTTCGGCTCGGAGCACAATACTCCGGCGATGGAGCCGGTCAAGCTTCGCACGAGAGACCATGCGGAGGGGT
Organism: uncultured Bacteroidales bacterium; assembly: GCA_900316045.1. Taxonomy (GTDB): domain Bacteria; phylum Bacteroidota; class Bacteroidia; order Bacteroidales; family UBA932; genus Cryptobacteroides. The sequence goes on from ONBM01000021.1 coordinate 8,930, forward strand.
TAAGTGAGAGGCTCCGCGAGATTAATTTCCATGGCGCATGCTGCGTCGCCGCCCACCAGGAGGGCTTGGCATCGGCGGAAGAAGGGGAAGAGGCGATATTGAAAAGAATTGAAAACAGTTAATGAATATGAAAGAAATTGAAGATCTGATAGCGATTTCTCGCAAATATGGAGCGGATTCGCGTTTCGTGATTGCCGGTGGAGGAAACACGTCGTTCAAGACTGCCGATAAGCTGTGGGTCAAAGCTAGCGGCCATGCCCTGGCGACCATTGGTGAGGACGGTTTCGCCGTGCTGGACAGGGCAGTGCTGAACAAGATGGGAACAAAGGAATATAGTTCCGAGGCTGCAGAACGCGAGGCTCAGGTCAAGAAGGACCTGGCGATAGCCTGCATTACTTCCGGTCGCCGTCCGTCCGTGGAGACGTCGCTTCACAACTGCATGAATTTCAGATATGTGGTTCATCTCCACCCGACTCTCGTGAACGGGCTGATGTGCTCGAAGAATGCCGAGGCTGTCTGCAAGGAACTGTTTCCGGATGCTCTTTACATTGAATATACCGACCCTGGCTACACCCTGTTCAAAAAGGTGTACGACCGGATCGAGGCTCACAGAGCAGCGACGGGCAAGGAGCCTCAGGTGATATTCCTGCAGAATCACGGAGTATTCGCCGGGGCTGACTCGACGGCAGAAATAGAGAAAATCTACGATGGCATATTCGCAGAACTTTCCGCAAGGGCTGCCGCTCCGGATGAGGCAAAGGTAGATATCCCTGACTCCGTGACTGAAATCGTTCCAGTCGTCCGCCAGATTCTGTCCAGGGGCGGGCGAGGGCTGAAAACCGTCAAAGTCCTTCGCAATGCGCTTACTGAGAAATACTTGTCAAGCGCAGAGGCTTTCTCGAACGTCAGCGTTCCGTTCACTCCTGACATGATAGTCTATTGCAAGAGCGAATATGTTTACGTGGATGCCGCTTCTGCCGAGGATGTCCTCAGGCAGGCAGAGGAGAAGATAGAGGCCTTCGCCGCAAAGCGTGGCTTCACGCCGAAAGTCGTCGCTGTCAAAGGGTTGGGCTTGCTGAGCGTAGGCGATGACAATAAGAGTGCCCAGATCGTCGAGGATGTTTTCGCAGATGCAATGAAGATTGCTTCTTACGCCGAGAGTTTCGGCGGCCATCACGCCATGGAGCCGGCTTGGATTGACTTCATAGACAATTGGGAGGTGGAAAATTATCGCCGTAAGGTTGTTTCCTCTGCCTCCGGAGGCAGGGTCGAGGGGAAAACCATCATTGTTACTGGTGCGGCTCAGGGTTTCGGGCAGGGAATTGCGCAGGAACTGCTGAAGCAGGGAGCGAACATAGTCGTGGCTGACCTGAATGACGTCACGGGGAACGCTACCGTCGAGGAATTCAACAAGATGGCGAAAAACAACAAAGCCATATTCGTAAAGACTAATGTCGGCGATCTGGACAGCCTCGCCTCCCTCATGAAAGAGACCATCGTCACGTTCGGGGCTCTCGACGTGTTCGTGAGCAATGCCGGCGTCGTTCGCGCAGGCGGCCTGGAGCAGCTTGACCCTAAGGATTTTGACTTCGTCACGAAAATCAATTACTACGCCTTCTTCTATTGCTCAAGGCTGGCTTCTCACATAATGAAGCTGGAGACAGCCGCCGACCCGGAATATTTCGCCGACATAATCCAGGTGAACAGCAAGAGCGGGCTGGTAGGCAGCAAGGCCAATTACGCCTACGCTGGCAGCAAGTTCGGCGGCATCGGGCTCATTCAGTCCTTCGCCCTGGAGCTGGCTCCGTTCCGCATCAAAGTCAACGGAATCTGCCCTGGGAATTTCTTGGACGGTCCGCTTTGGAGCGATCCTGTCAAGGGACTGTTCGTGCAGTACCTCAATGCCGGGAAAGTTCCTGGAGCCAGGAATGTTGATGACGTGAGGGAATATTACCTCAGCAAAGTGCCAATGCACAAAGGCTGTACGCCTCTGGATGTGTCCAAGGCGATTATTTATGCAATCGAGCAGACTGGCGAGACCGGGCAGGCCATTCCGGTGACCGGAGGGCAGGTAATGCTCGCCTAGAATAGGTTTCGGGCAAAGCCCGGAAAGAAAACTATCTGAATTTTAAATTAGTTTATATATGAAGCAACTAGACATTAAATTGATGCATCCTGCCGAGCAGATTGCGATTATCATCGGCAGAATCTATCACGGCGGAATGACGACCACGACCGGCGGCAACGTATCCATCATGGATGACAATGGCGACATGTGGATTACTCCTGCCGGAATCGACAAAGGCAACCTCACGCCTGCCGACATCATGTGCGTGAAGCCAGACGGAACCATCATCGGGCCTCATCGCCCATCTTCCGAGTATCCTTTCCACAGAGCCATCTACAAGATGAACCCTAAGGCGCATTCAGTAATTCACGCACATCCTCCGGGACTGGTAACGTTCAGCATCATTCACAAAGTGCCGGACACCAGCATACTGCCGCAGGCGCGTGCGGTCTGCGGCCCTGTGGGGTTCGCTAAATATGCTACGCCTGGAAGCGAGCAGCTTGGAAAGAACATAGTGGACGAATTCAAGAAGAATCCTGAATATAAGGCCGTCATCATGGAGAACCATGGAGTGGTGCTTTATGGAGAAGACATAGCTGATGCCTATCAGAGATTCGAGACTTTGGAACTTTGCGCTCGTACCATCCTGAATGCCAAGACTCTCGGGGAGCCGAAGTACCTCACTGACGAACAGATCCTCAAGCATGATAAAGCTGTCAATACTCCTTTCCAGCACTTCATGAATGTGGATTATCCTTCAGACGAGAGGGCTATCCGTTCGGAAATATGCCGAATCGTGCGCAGGGCCTGCACCCAGGGCCTTATGTGCAGCTCTTACGGCACGGCGTCGGTTCGCTGGAGAGGGAACGATTTCCTCATAACTCCTTCCAACGTTCAGCGCTGGGACATAGAGCCAAACGATATAGTCCAGGTGAAGGATGGCATGGTCGAAGCCGGCAAGATGGCCAGCCGTTCGGTAGCCATGCATTTTGAAATTTATCGCCGTAACCCTAACATCAATTCAATAATCCTCACGCAGTCGCCGTCTCTGATGGGATTCGCCACGAGCGGAGTCAAGTTCGACGTGAGGACTATTCCGGAAAGCTGGATATTCCTTCAGGATATTCCTATCTTCCCTTTCGCCAGCCAGTACGACGATCTCGACAAGGTAGCCGAAGAATTCAAGGTGCGTCCTATGATAATGCTTGCGAACGATTCCGTTGTCGTGACTGGAAATCAGCTTATTAACTCGTTTGATAAATTGGAAGTCGCCGACTTCAGCGCCAGGTCGCTCATCATGGCAGCCCCTGCCGGGAAACTTAATCCTATCACCGACAAGGAGATAGAAGACCTGAGAGTCGCATTCCACGTAGGAGAGAAAAAATAATGAAAAGCAATATATTAATGAATATGGCATTGGCCGCCGCCGTCGTGGCGGCCTTTGTTTCTTGCAAAGGTGGCAATTCTTCTGGCGCTGAAGCTCAGTCGCAAGACACGACTTACGTCTGCGCATACGTGTGGCCTTCCTGCCATGACGATTCGTTAGCGCACCACTGGCTCTGGCAAGAGGGGATTGGCGAATGGGAAGTCATCAAGCAGGGCGACAAGCGATTCCCCGAGCATTATCAGTCTCGGCAGCCTCTGTGGGGTTACGAGATGGATGACGACCCCCAGGTGGTGGAGAAGTGGATCGACACTGCGCTGAAGCATGGCGTGAACACATTCATCTATGACTGGTATTGGTTCACCGACCCGGATGGTTACAGCGGGCCATACCTGGAAAGCGCCCTGGACAATGGATTCCTGAAGGCTCCTTCCAACAGGAAGATGAATTTCTACATAATGTGGGCAAATCATTACGTGGTTTATAATTATTGGAACTACCATAAGTGGGGAGACAATGCGAATCTTTTGTTCAGTCCTGAAGTTGACTGGGCAAAATTCAAGAAAATAGTCGCCAGGGTAATAGACCAGTATTTCAAGCAGCCGAACTACGTGAAAATCGATGGCTGCCCAGTATTCGGGATATTCTCCATGGATGCGCTAATTAAAGGCATGGGCTCTCTGGACGAGGCGGCAAAGGCTTTGGACTATTTCCGTGACGAGGTGAAGAAGGCGGGATTCCCCGGGCTTCACATCCAGCAGATTCAGGGCGGCGGCTCGCTGATGAGCCAGGAGCGCATAGACAAGATGAACGAGATGATTTCGAAGTTAGGCATTGACAGCGAGGCTCTCTACAACATGGGCGGCTTCGATCCCGACTATCTGGTACATGGAGCCAATGCGCTGAAAATCCGTGCGCAGATGGATTCGGCATTCAATATTCCTGTCTTCCCATGCACGTCGATCGGGTGGGACGACAGCCCAAGGTTCCCTGCCAAGGGCGCCAGAGACGTTACCTGCTTCCATAACACCCCTGAGAGCTTCGGCAATTTCTTGCAAAAAGCCAAGGAATATGTCGACGCTCATCCGGACCAGCCTCGCTTCATGATGATCAACGCCTGGAACGAATGGGTCGAGGGTAGCTACCTCCTTCCTGACATGCTGAACGGCTACGGTTACCTCGAAGCCGTCCGAGACGTTGTAAAGTCCGCAGAATAAGATTGCCGATAGGGCATGCCGGATTCGTAACGAGCCGTACTGGTAGAATATATGGGATTTATCATGCTTGAGTATGATTCCTATTACTCACCGGCGATTATTCTGGCATCTTCGGCCCTGTCGATGCCCAGCTTCCTGGCATTCGCATCGCGAATCTCCTTGATGCGTTCCTTGTGCCGTATCACCCAATTCTCTCCAAGCATGCACATGCTCGCCGTGAAGAAATAGATGATCGTCTGGAGTATCATGCCGCTCATCTGGACAGTCGCCTCGCTCATGTCCCCGCCCGCCACGCTCATATTCAAGTAAGCCTGGCACCCGAAGGTGGAAGGGAACAGGTAAGAGAATAATTTCCAGAATTTAGGGAAGGCGCACGTAGGCCATGAGCATCCGGACAGGAACAAGCAGACAGGCGACATCGCCAGGAACAGCACGAATACGGATTCGCGCCTGGTGATGAGCGTGCTCCAGGTCATGCTGAACAACACGCAATCTGTGACGAAGAATGCCAGCATGGCGAAAACGTCCTTGAAATCGCCTCGCTGAGGCAGCCCGAATATCGCAGGGACTATGAACGCTATGTATGTTCCTATGGCCATGTAGATGAGCCAGTATGCCCCTGCCCTTCCCAGCACGATTCTGCCTACTCCGCTTCCTCCTTGCAAGTCGTACGGGATGGAAGCGAAGCTGCGGTTCTGTTCCCTCTGCGTTCCCGCAAGCAGGGACATTCCGTAGAACATGGTCTGCTGAATGATTATGAGAAGAATCGCTGACACCAGGAAATAGCTGTAGCTGAACGACCTGTTGTAAGGATTATTGTCGTCGTACAGGATTGGCTTCGTCGATTCGAAGGCAGCCTGGTCTGTCATCCCCATTGACGAGTAGCGGACCATCTGGATTTCTCCAACCTCGTGCAGCATCACGAAATTAGCGGCAGACATGACGTTCTTATAGTACAGGAAGCTGCTCATGTCGGCGTAAGCAGAGAAAGTCGCCGTTTCCATGTGCGCGAGCTTTTTCCCGAAGTCGGACGGGAACATGATTATTCCCTTCACCTTCCTTTCCTGCATCAGTCTCTTCGCCTCTTCCATATTCATGCACTTGTAAGCTACGCTCACTTCTTTCGTTGCGTCCAGCTCACGTATGATTCTGTGGGTGTCGCTGCAGTCGGCATTGTCCACGACGGCAATTGGCGTCTCATGCACTATGCCGTTCAGATACACAAGGTTGTAAAGCAGAGGGTATAGCAGTCCCGCCACCACGAAGATGAGCATCACGCCTCCGTCATGGAGCACCTGACGCAGCTCGTGGTTAAGAATATGCCAGAAATCCGCACACCAAATTTTTAAATATGACTTGAATTTCCCCATAGCCCTTTATTCCTTTGGAAAATTTTGATAGATATATGCTCTCTTCAGCCTGTTGAGGCCTATCGCAGGCAGGAACAGGAATATGAGAAGGTATGCAACTTCTTTCCACCAACCTGCGAATCCGGCTCCGAAGAACACCTCTTGCACGAAGAAGTTGAAGTAATGCCTTAAAGGGAAGGCCGCGGCCAGTCCCTGAATGTAAGGAGGCATGGCTTCGATAGGCAGGGTGAAGCCTGCCAGCGAGAAGCCCAGCGTGCTGTAGAGGGCGCCGATGCTGAGAGCGAGCCGCGGCACTGGCAGCATTTCCACTATGAATATGCCGATGCTTTCGCTTGCCAGAATCATCAGGAACATGTCCAGGAACATGTTCCATATCGAGCCTGCGATAGGGAAGTGCAGCCAATGGTACAGCAGCACTATGAGGATGAATCCTATCGCGGAGAAAATCGACGTCCACACCAAGAGCTTGCCCAGAAGGGCGGAGGTAATGGAATCCCCTGCTGTCCTGAGCAGATGCCTGGAAGTACCGTATTTCAGCTCCGTGCCTAGCGAATATATCAGGACTATTATGACGATCATCTCGACCACTCCCGGAAGCATTATGTTTGAGAGGTAGTAGCCGTAGTTCGTCGTCGTGTTGCCTATCTGGTGGAAATCCACGTTCACAGGCTGTATGAGGCCCATTATCTGCTGCTCGTCGTAGCCACGCATCCTCAGTGCCTCCCTCTGCACGGCCCCGTTCGTCAGGTTCGCCATGTATAGCAGCTGCTTCCACGCAAGCGCACCTCCGACCAGGTACAGGCCGTTCGTGTACATTGTTATCTTCGGCTGCCTGGACGCTTGGATGTCATCGTTCATGCCTTTCGGAAGCACGCACATCGCAAGTATCTTCCCGCTCATCAGATCCGCCCGCGCAGACTCGTAGGTGTCGTAATGCACTACCTTGCCCAGTTGCGTGGCATCGAGCTGCTGATAGAAATTCCTCGATGTCGTGGATTCGTCTTGATCCACGACGCCGATCGGGATGTCATGCGGCAGGCCGTCTTTCATCAGCGTTAGATAGAATAGCGCACAGAACGTGATGACCCCAACCGAACCCAGCAGATAAAGAGGACGGTTCCTGATTATCCTGAGCTCGCGCCGGGCGACCTTAATAATATTCTGCCAGATGCTCATCAATATATTCCTAAGGATTATTGTCTCATGATTCCGGTCATGCCTGGACGTATGCCATCGATGGCCTCGTCAGGAATGGCCCTGACCTCGAATGTCTTGGCATCATACATGCCGGTTTCTTTGGTTGCCTTCCATGTAGCGTAGGACTCTCTGACGCAGATGTAGTTCACGGTAGCGGAAATTTCCTTGTTGTCGAGGGCAGGGATCAAGATTCTGACCTTATCTCCCTGTTTCAGTCCGTGCAGGTAATCTTCACGCACGTTGAACGTGAACCAGATGTCGCTCAGATCCAGCACGCTCGCTACCGGAGAACCGGCTCCCACCAGCTCGCCATTGTGAGGATAGACCTGCGACACGATTCCGGAAGCAGGGGAAACCAGATAAAGTTCTCCCAGATATGACTCAACCTCCATCACGGCGCCGTTAGCCTGGTCTACCAGAGCCTGAGCCGCTTCCTTGTCTTCTCTCCTGGCTCCGTTCACAGTCATGTCGTACATGCTCTTGGCAGCCTTCGTCTGGGCGACGGAGGCGTCGTACTGTGCCTTTGTCTCATCGTATTTCTGAGCGGAGATTACTTTCTGATCGTAAAGCTTCTGGACCCTCTCGAAAGACTTCTTCATGACATCTTCCTGGACGAGCGCTTGCTGGTAAAGCTGGTAGGCGCCTTGGATTTGCTCGGTGCGGGCGCCGTTCCTGGCTTTCAGGCTCTGGGCGGAAGCTGCGGCTTTCGCTGCATCAGCCTGGGCCAATTTAGCTCTCACTTCAGGAGAGTCGATATGGGCGATGGTGTCTCCTTTCTGGACGCTCTGTCCCTCCCTTACGTAAATATCGTCTATCCTGCCTGTCACTTTGCCAGACACCCTGTATTCGGTGGCCTCTGCCTCTCCTTGGATTACAAGCGGCTTCGGCTTTGAGACAAAGTAGCCGATTATCGCAATAAGGAGAATGATGACGATCAGCGCTACTATTCCTATTACCAGGTTGTAGCTTTTCTTTTTCGTTTCCATAATGTATTTCTCTTTTTGATTTTTTTTACTTTTCGGAATGATAAGCGGCTTCGGCCTTGGCTATGTTGGCAGCCAGCATCTGGAGCTCGATTCCCGAGTCGATATATTCAGAGTGGGCTTGCAGCCATGCGGTCTGGGCAGACAGGGCAGTGTTTGTCGTGATTACTCCGGTCTCGAAACCTATCGTGGCGGTTCTGAGGTTTTCCTCGGCGCTTTCAAGATTGCTCTTAGCCATGACATGTTTCTCGAAAGCCTCGTCCTGCTGCTTTCTGAGCTGGGTCACCTGAAGATTTATGAGATTCTTCGCATCTTCCAGCTGTGTCCTGTAAAGAGTCGCTTCTGCCTTGGCTTTCCTTGTCTTGTTGTTGGCCTCGAAGGCATGGAATATAGGAATATTCACTACCACCCCTGCATTGAACATCCCGCTCCACTCTTTCTCGAAGCCATGTTTCAGATTAGGGTTGGTCACTGAATATCCTGCCATCAATGCCACCTGTGGCATCATGTCGGCCCTTGCTACTGCGACTTTCTTGTCATATATCCGCGATGCCAGGTCCAGGCTCCTTGTCTCCGGCCTGTCGGCATATATTTGTTCCATATCCTTCTGGGTGGTCATCTGCGGCACAGGCACCTCGTCGAGCTTTTCATCAGAGAGGGTTATGTCTGAATTCAAGTCCATGCCTATAAGCTTGCAGAGCAGCATCTTTGAAAGCACCAGTCCGTTGCTGGCCTTGGTCCTGAGCATGTCCGCTTCATTTGCCTTAACCTTTATCTGAAGAGCATCAGATTCTGTCGCAACCCCTTCTTTAACGGAGATGTCCACATCTTTCTCCATTTTGTGAAGCAGGTCGGCGTAAGCCTCTGACAGTTTCAGCTTGTTGGCGACGGACACTATCTGCCAATATGCCTGGTCAACTTCGACGACGACTTCCTGATACTTCTGGTCGTACTGTGTCTCTGCCAGCTGTTCTGCCAATTTGGCAATCTTGTTGGCAGCAACAATTTTCCCTCCCATGAAGACCGGTTGCTGTGCCGTCACGGTCCCAAGGAATATGTTCTCGATGTCTGGATGGAAGGCATCGGCTATCTCCTTTCCGAGCGCATTCAGCGTCTCTGACAGGTCTGTCTTCGACATCGCGCCCACCACGGTCTGCCACATCGGGCTCTGCATGTATTCCGCAGCAGCCTGAGGATTGGAAGTTATGGCGGTCATGAGAGCTTGCGCGAAAGACTGCGTCTGTCCATGGATGGTCGTGCCCATATTGTTCAGCTTTGCCGTGGCCTCGTCGCTGATGAGTCCGAAATCGTTCGGATTATAGACGTAGGCACCCGTTGCCGATATGTTGGGGAAATAATTCGCCAGTGCGATTTTGCGGTCGTATCCCGCCATCTTGATTTTCGTGTCTGCCTGAATCAGGTCCTTGTTGTTCTTGATTGCCATGTCTCTGCACTCTTCCAGAGAGAGGACCTGTTGTGCGTTCAATCCCAGAGGAATCATGGCCAATGCTGCCAGAACTGAGATTCTCGTGAACTGCTTTCTCATATCTTTATTCTCAATGTTTATTTTCGGTTTATCAATATACAATTTTCTTTTTAACCGCAAAAAAATGTCTTTTTGCAAAAATTTAGCCTAAAAGGTATAAAAATCACTCTCTGTTATTGCTAAAAGGTGTCAATAGGTCGAATTAAATAATACCTTTCGATACTAGATGCTCTGAAGACACTTTTCCTTGGCTATTCCGCAATGATGGAAAGGCAGGAGAAGCCTTACAAATATGTTGCCTTCATTTTACCATTTGGATTGATTTTTGTATTTAATTTTTTTATATTTGGCCAAATTTACGAAGAAAAGAAAATTAATGCCCAAATTGAAACTATCTAACAGCTATTTATATTATGGATGAATATCTACAGAAAATCGACATGAAGCACATTAGAAAACTGCTTCCTGCTAAGATAGACACCGAGCTGAATGAGGATCTTTACATACTCCGCATTCACTACGACGAGTCTTATGTTCAGAAACTACGTTCCTTCCTGGAATTTCCTTGCAGGACAGATGTGTATCTGACCTTTTTCTGCATAAAAGGCTCAGTGGACCTGGAAGTCAATCTTAGGACATTCAGCCTCACTGAGCATACCATGTTCATTAGCACCCCGGGCAACATCATTAAAGCTAAAATCGACCCGGGAAAGAAGGATTTCGGCAACGAAATGCTACTCCTTGCCATTTCACCTTCTTTCCTCTCGAACATCAGCCTGGAAGTGAACAAGAGCCTGGGAAACCTCATCAGCTTCCTCTCCGATCCCGTCATTCATCTTGATGATGCGTCAATTCAGATTTGCGAAAGTTATATCGGCATAGTAAAAAAAATTATTGACTCTGACTGCTCTAGTAAGAGAGAAACAGTCGGCGCGCTGATTTCTTCTCTGTTCTATTATTTCGTCAGCCTTGTTGTCAAGCGAGACGAGAATAAGAAGGCAGTGCCGATGAAAAATGCCTCCGTGAGGGTGACCCAGCTGCTTGAGAGATTCATTAAACTTGTCACTGAATACCATAACTCAGAGCGAAACATGGCTTTTTATGCCACCAACCTTGGGCTTACTCCGAAATATCTTTCCAAGCTCATAAAGCAAGCTAGCGGAAGGTCGGCCCCAGAGTGGATTGATTCCTTCGTCATCTTGGAGGCGAAGAATATGTTGAAATATACCGATAACAGCATAAAGGAAATAGTCTATAAGCTGCACTTCCCGAACCCATCGGTATTCTATAAGTTCTTCAAAGCCCACACAGGGATGACTCCAAGCCAGTATAGGAACATGTAACGAATTTTAAGTAAAACCGTTTTAAAAAATTAACGAATTCTTTTGGAAATTCAGATTTTGTTGATATCTTTGCAACGGACAAACAAAGTTCTTTTATTTGTTGTCTATTTGTTAAGTTCGTTTTATATACACAGGGCCGGCTCTTTGGGGAAAGCGCCGGCCTTTCTTTATGGAATCGAGTCCCCAGATGACAAGTAAATCATCCTGCTATTTGTCCAGATAACCCAAATATATGTTCAGGAATAAATCTGGCGAGTGTCAAAAGGCGTTCTGTAAATGGCATCACAGGTCCTGATTACCGATAATTTTCAAAAAGCACGTAACTCCGGATCAAGTCCATATAAGGCAAGCCCAACGAAGCTGTATCGTGGTACATTATGCGCTTGACGAAGATGAGAATCGGAGAATAGACTTTCCGCAGAGATGTCTACAGGTTCTTCCACTTCGAACATTCACTCTCCCGAGGGTGAGCAGAGATGTCTTCGTAAGTGGTTGATAATCAACAACGGTGTTGCCTACCTATATGAAAATCGGGGAAGGAGGTCAATTAATGCGAGCGAAAGAACTTATTATCAGGCACATACAAAGGACTTCACGCCTACCCTATAGGTCAGGCAGCCTGGACGGAGTACGGATGCCGGTATGTAGTACAGTCAGGCGAGGATGCCGTGATGTAGCACAGTGAATCCGCATCTCCGGGTGTCCCTTTGCGTATCTGCTGTACTACATGTCTCCCATTCCTGCTCTTCATGGTGGTTTTGCCTAAGATGTAGTGCAGCGAATGTGGCCTATGGCCCGCCACGTTGCCTGATTGCTGTACTACATCCTCACTTAATGCGGAATTGCTGGCGCATCGCATTATCGCGCATTATCCCACGGAAATCCAGCTGGAACGCCGTAGAATGCCGTGGAATGGCGTTTCCGTGGATTTCCGTCGGGGGGAATAGCGAGATGTGGCTGAATCAGGGGAGAGAAATCCAGCTGGAGTGCCTCAGAATAGGGTTTTCGTGGATTTCCGTCGGGGGAATAGCGAGATGTGGCTGAATCAGGGGAGAGAAATCCAGCTGGAGTGCCTCAGAATAGGGTTTTCGTGGATTTCCGTCGGGGGGAATAGCGAGATGTGGCTGAATCAAGGGAGAGAAATCCAGCTGGAGTGCCTCAGAATAGGGTTTTCGTGGATTTCCGTCGGCGGAGATGACAGAGGGACTGTGATAATCACTGGAGGTGATTACTAGGATGGCATATGGAAAAGGCTGGATAGAAAGGATGACATGTGTGATCGGCATGGTGGCGGAGTGAACTAAGGACGACGCATCTCTGTTCATCCTGAATCTAATTCAGGATAAGGTTGTTCCGCCTATCAACCACAGCAAGATAGGTGAATAGTCCTTTAGGAGGATGCGCAGTTGTTTCAACGCTTGCTGGATGCGATAGTCTACGGTCTTGGGTGAGACTTGCAGCATCTCGGCAATTCCCTTGTAGCTTTTGTTCCCGAATCGATGTAATATGAATGCCTCACGATAAGTGTCCGGCAGCGACGCTAATGCTTCTTTGATTTTCTGCTGTAATTCATTGAAATGAATCTGGTTATCCTCTACCAGCACATCCTCTGCAGTCTCTAAGAAACGCATCTCGGCCTTGTAGCGGGCTTGGTTGTGCAGGATAAGATTAACGCTGCGATGATACATCATGGAAAGCAAGTAGTTGCTGAGAGAACGAAAGATATTGATGTTCTCTCGGTTCTCCCACACCCAGAGCAAGATGTCTTGGCTGATCTCTTCAGCCTCTTCCAGGCTTACGAAGCGATTCCCGTAGGCACACAATACCGGATAATACCGCTTAAATAAGATCCTGTATGCGTTCCAGTTACCTTCATGGACAGCGGTCAGTAATTCGTTCTCTTTCGATGCCTGTGTCTCTTTGCTCATGATATTATCTTAGTTCAAAATTACATATTTTTTTGAAAAGTGACCCTCGAATGTATATTGGCTAATATCTATTCAAAAACATATTATTGGAGCAAAAAAAATCTGCTTTGTTTAGGAATGCGCTGTTTCTCCCTTGTCTATATAGAAAAGAGCAATCGAAAAGCTAGCTTTCTTTGCCGATTCATCATAGAAAAAGAATATGGATACGCAGCAAAATATAGAAGAACAAGTATTGATTCGCTATTGTGCAGGGCAAGCCACGGAGCAGGAATGTGAGGTGGTTGAAGCGTGGTTGGCTCAGTCTGAAGAACATGAGCAGCTATTGAAACAGCTCATGTCGCTGTCCTGGCATGCGGATCTTCTGCGTGTTGCGCCACAAGTCGATGCCGACAAGGCATGGCAACAGGCTGGCCGGAGACTCAAAGGAAAAAACATCAGCCTGCCACGCCGCATCTGGAAAATATTCCAGTCGGTGGCAGCCATCCTAATCCTCCCACTGATCGTGACCTTTGGCATTCTATATTATCATGATCATGCCGAGCAACCAGCGGAAGAGAGCGATCGCCTTGTGGAGGTATGCACCAATCCGGGCATGACCACCCACTTCGCACTGCCCGATGGCTCTTTGGTACACTTGAACTCGGAGTCAGTATTGCGCTATCCGGCTACTTTTGCCAAGTCAGAACGCCTGGTGGAATTGGATGGGGAGGCATATTTCGAAGTTGAGAGTGATCCAGAGTATCCCTTCGTAGTGAAGACTCCTCATCAAACGCAGGTTGAGGTAGTAGGCACCACTTTCAATCTGGAAGCATTTGGGTCCGAACCAAAAGTACAAGCCACGTTGCTCACCGGAAAGATTAGCTTCGCCTATGCACAAGGCACAGCGACGCACGTTGTCGAGTTGAAACCTGGTCACAAGCTGATTTATGATGTGGAAGGCTCGAAAACACGCGTGCTTGCCACGAACGGACAGGCAGAGACAGCATGGAAAGATGGGAAAATCATCTTTAACGCTACCCCATTGCCCGAAGCGCTGCGTATGCTGGAAAAACGCTTTCATGTCCGGTTGATTCTGAAAAATCCAAGCCTACGGGAAGAGGCCTTCACGGGTACCTTCACCAGCCAGCGGTTGGAGCGAATCCTGGAGGTGTTCCGGCTGTCCTCCGGCATTCGTTGGCGTTACATTGACAATCCCGATAAGACAGACGAATTATTAACCATAGAAATATATTAAACACTAATTGCCATGAAAACCATAACCACGTAAGAAAAAAACATCCGACAGGGACGTTGGTGCGTCACAGCCGGATGAAAAAGAGAACGGAAAATGCTTGTTTGGCGACAAGCATCCCATCATTTTAGTTTAAATAAACCAATTACAAAAGTATGTCAAATTTTTTGATCCCCCAACAAAATTGGGCGATAAAGGCGTTACGACTGTCTGAACAAGTCGTGCAACAAATTCCAAAAAGTATGAAGCTAAGTGTGTTAGCCCTGTTCTGCTCAGCAGGCATCGCTTGGTCAGCAGAAAGCTATGCGCAAGAGGCCAAAGTGAGCTTGAATGCGCAAAACGAGACGGTACAAACCGTATTAAATAAGATTGAAGATCAGTCTGACTTCTCTTTCTTCTTCAATGTGCGCCACATAGACCTTGACCGGAGAGTGTCGTTATCGGTAGAGGAAAGTGATGTGTTTAACGTGCTGGACAAAATCTTTGCCGGCACGGATGTGACCTATAAGGTATTGGATCGAAAAATCATCTTGACAAAGGCAGAAGGGAAGGCATCGCAGCAAAATGGCCATACTGTCACAGGTAAGGTAGTCGATAAGAATGGCGAACCCATCATCGGCGCCAACATCGTAGTCAAGGGCACGAATAACGGAACCATCACCGACGTAGATGGTAATTTCACGCTGCAAGTTCCATCCAATGCCCAACTGATTTTTTCTTTTATCGGTTATATTACTCAAGACATTGTCGTCGGAAACCAGAGCACTTTGAATGTAACCTTGAATGAAGATGCCGAAGCATTGGACGAATTGGTCGTAATTGGCTATGGAACTACAACAAAAAAAGAGTTCACTGGATCAGTGTCTTCTGTAAGACTGGAAGATTCTCCGATCTCTTTGGTTTCTAATACAAATGTACTAGAGTCACTGAAGGGGACAGTGTCGGGTATTGATATAGGGGCGACTAATTCAGCAGGAGCTCAGCCATCTATGTTAGTCAGAGGGCAACGTTCCATATCTGGATCAAATGATCCACTTATTGTAGTGGATGGCGTTATTTTTATGGGTAGCATAAATGATATTAATCCTAATGATATTTCCACTATAGATGTTCTGAAAGATGCAACTTCTGCGGCCGCATATGGTTCGCGTTCAGCAAATGGTGTTATTGCAATCACTACTAAAAAAGGTAAAACTGGTAAGCCGATAATCAATCTAAATATCACTGGTAGTATGCAAAAATGGCATCGGCAGCCAAAACTGCTTAATGGACAGCAATGGTTGGATATGGTCAGAGATAAGAATAAATATGACGATTATAGTTTTTTGTATGACCAAGAAAAAATAAATGCCGATGCTGGAAAAGAGACAAATTGGTTGGATGAGACAACACGGACAGGTTGGATGCAAGATTATCAGGTATCAGTATCAGGAGCCGGCGAAAAAATGAATTATTATGTGTCTACTTCTTATACTGATAACAAAGGAATAGTGAGAGGTGATGATTACTCTCGAATGACAATATTAGGTAAGATTAATACTAATATTACTGATTGGTTGCAAATTGGACTTGATGCAGCCTATACCCATTCGGATTATTCGGGGGTTGGTGCTAATTTAACGGCTGCAACAATACTCTCTCCATATGATATGATGTATAGAGCTAATTCGAATAAATTAGAAAGGCACCCAAATGGCAAAAGTGAGGCGATAAACCCTTTATGGAATGTTGACTCTAAAGCTTTGGATGATAAAGATTTCAGCAATAATATGCGAATGAATGCTTTTGCTGTCCTTAAAATGCCTTGGATAAAAGGGCTAAGCTATCGTTTAAATTATTCGGGAAATCTAAATTACCAACGTTTGGGACAGTTTTATCATGAATCATACTATGCACCTATCGGTGCATACGATGATGATTCCCGTTATTCTATTACAGCACAACAAAGCTATTTGGCAAATGCGAATGGAAATGTAAGAAATATTAAAACAACGAGTTGGGTTGTGGATAACATCCTCAGTTACAAAAATCGGTTTGGTAAACATTCGCTTGATCTAACAGCTGTAGCAACACGTGATAGCAAGACGATAAATGATGAATCTATGATTGGTAAGGATTTCTCGCAAAATGGAAATACAGCCTTAGGAATGAATGGTCTGCATTATGCAAAAATCCAGAAATGGAATGCGAATAACGTAAAGAGGAGAAATGCAGGTTATTTTACTAGAGCATCCTATTCTTACAATGATACTTATTATCTAACAACTTCTTACAGAAGAGATGGCGCTTCTGTTTTTGGAGCAGAGAATAAGTGGGGCAACTTTTGGGCTTTCGGTACAGCTTGGCTCATTTCAAATGAGCCATTTATGCAACGTTTATCGTTCTTGAATAGCCTAAAGTTGAAATTATCTTGGGGTAAGAATGGCAACCAAGGAATAGATCCATATGGAACTTTATCTACTGTAAGCAGTGGCTCTTCCGGTGGTTACTTTTATACTTTTGGTAATAGTGGGACACCCTCTTATGCTATCCGGCAGTCTGTGTTGGGTAATGCTCTATTGGGTTGGGAAACTACAGAGTCGTGGAACTTTGGCTTTGAGTCTTCGTGGATTGATAATAGGATCTCAGTCGATTTAGATGTCTATTTCTCTAAGACTTATGATCAAATCTTTAATAGGAGTATTCCTGTCATGACAGGCTTCGTAAGTATGAAATCATCAATGGGAGAAGTTAAGAACAGGGGTGTGGAAATGGCTGTGAGAACAGTGAATCTTCAGAATCGCGATTGGAATTGGTCATCAGTTTTGACTTTTTGGCTAAACCGAAATACATTGAATCATCTTTATGGTGAGGATATGGATGGAGATGGTAAAGAAGATGATGATATGGGTAATAATTTATTCATAGGCAAGTCTATTCATTCTATATTCGGTTACAAGCAAAATGGGATT
The DNA here is from genome assembly GCA_900316045.1 of uncultured Bacteroidales bacterium. Lineage (GTDB taxonomy): Bacteria > Bacteroidota > Bacteroidia > Bacteroidales > UBA932 > Cryptobacteroides. The sequence continues at coordinate 26,088 of ONBM01000021.1, forward strand.
GTTCAGACCGATGATATAGATTATATCAAAGCTAATGGAGTTGAGCCAGGAACACCGAAGTATGTGGATATTAATGAAGACGGAATCATTAATGTTGATGATCGTACCATTGTTGGGAATACTGATCCAAGATTTAAGCTCAGTTTCGACAATACTTTATCTTGGAAGAATGTAGAACTGTATGTGTTATTTACGGGGGCATTTGGAGGCAAAGGCTATTTTCTACAGAAAAATATACCTGCATATATGGCAGGAGGTAGAGGTGATTTCTTTAGTGCAAATAATATTTATGTGCCATATTGGACAACTTCCAATCCTAGTAATAAATATCCTGCTGCGTGGTTTACAGGAGACGGCAAATTTATGGGATTGCAAGGGCGTGGATATGTTAGATTGCAAGACATTACCCTTTCGTACACATTTACTCAGCCATCTATCAAGAGGATTGGAATAGACAGGTTGAGATTATACTTCACAGGTAAGAATCTTCTGACAATTACTGGCTGGAAAGGGGGTGATCCAGAAATTGGTAATACGATTACAGAGGGGACATGGCCAGTTGCGACAACACTCTCTTTGGGGGTAAATATTAGTTTCTAACAATTTAATTATCAAAATGATGAAAACGAAAATAACTATAGGATTGTTACTTGTATCATCTTGTCTATTTAGTTGTGATGATGAAAGTTTTTTAAAAGAAAATCCTGAGACTTTCTATACAATAGATAATATTTTCACCACTTCAAGTCAGGTGAAACAAGCCGTCACAAGTTGTTATGAACAAGTACAATACATATATTGTCCTCGTGAGACGTGGGATCTGGGTTTATATTCATATTGTTTAGGTAATGGAACAGATATGTATGATGTCCCTACCATTAGGTTGGCTAACCGATTTAATGATTACAGTATGCTGAATTCTCAGACAGATAATTATTATAAAGTGTATTCTGCTTTTTATCAGCTGATCAACATGGCGAATACAGCATTGATGGCAGCTGATCTGAAAACTATAGTTTGGGAATCTCCGGAGGAAAAAGCAAAAACCGTTGGGGAGGCTCGATTTTTTAGGGCTTTTGCTTATCGAAATTTGGGAGAGTTATTTGGCGGTGTTCCCTTGGTTAAAGAGGCAACAACGAAACCACGATACGATTACTCACGTTCCTCTCGACTGGATACCTATCAGTATGCTATTGATGAGTTTGAAGGTTGTTTGAATGGACTTCCTGAAACTACTGCTGAGGCGGGACGGGTGGTTCGTGCGGCGGCATTGCATAATCTCTGTCAGTTGTATATTGATAAAGGAGTGATTTTGGAAGAGTCTGGAGGTGGGGATTTTAAAGAGGCATATAATAAGGCGGTTGATTATGCTAATCAGATCATTGATTCAGGTGTTTATCATTTAATGACAGCTCGTTTTGGAACGAGGGCAACTGAAGATCCAACATTCTATTATGCGACTGCACCCAGTGATCAGACTGTAGATCATTCCTATTCTTCTGCAGGTCAGGAAATTAAAGGGAATGTGTTTTGGGATCTTTTCCAGATGGGCAATCAAGATTATCAGATGGGCAATCAAGAATCTATTTGGACTATACAGATAGATTATGATGTTTATAAACAAGAAGGTTCTAAAGGAACGATCTATGGAGGGTATTATTGTCCTGTCTTTCGTGACCAAGGGGGTAATTTGGCAACGGGCTCGATGGAAGATGTCGGAGGACTAGGAACTTGTGCAATTTGTCCTACCTTCTATACCAGGGATATAATATATAGTGACAAGTATGCAGGAGACATGCGTAATTCAGATGCAGTGTTTCGCCGGACGATTATAGGGAATGTGCCTGGATCGGAATACTATGGAAAAGTAATTCCTTGGACTGTGCTTTACAGAGAAGATGCAAATGGAAAAAGATCCGATCCTGCAGCAACAATGTTATATCCGCTTTCTTGTAAGATAGCACCAGATTATTATATGGGAATTGAAGATGGACAGAATCGTAATAATCTATTTAGAGATCATTATATGATTCGTTTGCCCGAGACGATATTGTTACGTGCAGAGGCTAAATTGCGATTGGGTAACACTCAAGGTGCTGCGGATGATATCAATATCATCCGAGATAGAGCACAATGTGACTACAGAGTCAATGCGGCGGATGTGACTATTGACTTGATTTTGGATGAACGTGCCCGCGAATTGGTGTATGAGGAATGTCGCTGGAATACATTGTTGCGTATGGGAGGAACAGTGGCAATGGATCGGATTAAGAAATATGCGTATTGGGATTATCCTAGGACTACAATCATTAAGGACTTTAATTTGTGGCCGATTCCTCAAACGGTAATTGATGTGAACAAAGATGTCAAATTAGAACAAAATCCGGGTTGGTGATAGTTTTGGATATGCTTAAACATAAATGTAGTATTAGAATCAAAGGGCAAGCCAATTTTTTTTATTGGGCATGGCTTGCCCTTTTCTTGATATCGTGCCAATCTTCGGATTTGCAAGTGGAGAATCTGCTGTGTGAAGGATTAGAGAATCCGATGGGCATAGCCTCGGTAAAGCCTCGATTCAGCTGGGAGATGTGTTCGAATAGACAGGCTGATTGTCAGACTGCTTATCAGATTCTTGTCGCTTCGACACCGCATGAACTAAAGGAAGGTAGAGCAGATTTATGGGATTCGGGAAAGATTCTTTCCAATCAATCAGTGTGGGTTATGTACGGTGGTTCATCCCTTTCTTCCAATAGTGTTTGCTATTGGAAGGTACGTGTCTGGGATGGGGGAGGGAAGCCTTCGGTATGGAGCGAACCTTCTTGTTTTACTGTTGGTTTGTTAGACTCCGAGGATTGGCATGCAGTGTTTATCGGAGAGGATCCCAAAGATGGAAAACCACAGTCCCCTCAATTCCGTCAAACGTTTGACTATTCAGGATTGCCGGGTAAGTGTCTACTTCACGTGAATTCATTAGGATATCATGAAGCCTATTTGAATGGTCAACCCGTGACAGATGCTGTATTAACACCGGCAGTATGCCAATTCAATAAACGTTCCTTGGTCGTGACCTATGACGTGACAGATCTTTTGCATAAAGGGCGGAATGATTTGTTGGTATGGTTAGGTCGAGGGTGGTATGTGGATGGCTTCCCTGGCGTTTTGGAAAATGGGCCATTCGTTAGAGCAGAATTGGATATAGTGAACAATGGTTCTGCGACAACCTTAGTAGCCACAAATGGATCTTGGCAAGTACGCGAGGGTGGCTATCAACCACTGACATCACATTATCTAAGCGGTGAACGAGTGGATGGTTCTATTCTGCTGCCTGACATGACTACTGAAACATTAGATGCTGCAACGTGGACTACTTCTGTGGAAAAGGACATTTTAGAACAGCAAACTACACCGCAACGGGTGGAATTGAATCGCATACAAAAAACATGGCATCCAAAACAAGTCAAGGCATTAGGTGACACAGCCTGGATTTATGACATGGGGATCAATTTCACCGGCTGGACAACGATTAGTTTTCCACCGTTGGAGACCGATCAACAAGTTCGGATCAGTTATTGCGATTTTTTGGACGAACAGGGACAATTTAGGGATGGTTTGTTCGAGGACATATATGTGGCTTCGGGAAAGGGATCAGAGTCTTTTTGCAATAAATTCAACTATCATGCATATCGCTTTCTGAAAGTAACAGGTTTGACCAAGGCTCCAGATTTGGAGAACGTAACGGCCAGTTTAATTCATACTGATTATAAGGGGCATTCAAATTTCTCCTGCTCAGACAAGGACTTGAATCAAATTCATGATATGATTCAGTATACTTTGAACTGCTTGATGATAGGTGGAGATTTGGTGGACTGCCCGCACATTGAGCGATTAGGTTACGGAGGGGATGGCAATGCTTCAACATTGACTGCGCAAACCATGTTTGATCTAGCCCCAACGTATCAGAACTGGATGCAGGCTTGGAGTGATTGCATGCGCGAGGATGGGAGTATGCCTCATACTGCTCCAAATCCTTTCTCTGCGGGAGGTGGTCCTTTCTGGTGTGGTTTTCTCATTATAGGTTCTTGGCAGACTTATGTGAATTATGGTGATGATAGCCTTTTAAAGGCCTATTATCAAAAAATGAATAGATGGCTAGACTATGTTGAGAGTTATTCCCCTGAGGGATTGCTAGAAGAATGGCCGGCAACGGATTACAGAAACTGGTATCTGGGAGATTGGGCGACACCCACTGGCATTGATCAGAAGAATCCTGCATCCATTCGCTTGGTGAATAATTGTTTTATTGCTGTTTGCTATGATACGATGCGAAAAATTGCCGGACACTTAGGGTTAAGCGAGGATATGAGGCGATTTTCGGATAGATACCAATCTCTAATTGAACTGATACAAGAACGTTGCTATCTGCCGGATGATGCTAGCTACGCAACTGGGACACAGATTGATCTTGTTTATCCGTTATTAGCAGGAGTAACTCCTGATTCGTTGAAAGTGGTCGTGGAAAGTACATTGATGCAAGTGACAGCGGATCAGTTCAAAGGACATTTATCAACAGGTTTAGTGGGAGTACCAATTATCACGCAATGGGCTACCAGAGAGGAGAAGTCGAATTTCTTGTTTCAGATGTTGAAACAACGAAGTTATCCCGGATATTTATATATGATTGACAATGGCGCAACCACAACTTGGGAACATTGGAACGGCGCTCGCAGCCACATTCATAACTGTTACAATGGAATTGGCTCCTGGTTCTATCAAGCTTTAGCGGGTATTCAGCCAGATGAAGAGCAACCGGGCTATCAGCACATTTTTATTAAGCCTCAAATGGTAGATGGATTGACATGGGTCAAGGCCTCAAAACATACCCCCTATGGAAATGTTACTGTGAATTGGACGTTAAAGCGTAACTCGCTATTGGTCGAAATAGAAGTGCCAATTGGTAGCACAGCTACATTCGTTCCTCCTCGGTCGTTTGCTCCGATTTCATTGAATGGTATGCAACTTCATTGGGATGACGATTTGGAACTTCAATCTGGGAAATATATTATAGTTTGTGAAAATAAATAGTGTCCTTGTTGAGGATTTTGATTGTCTCAGAGGGCTTCCCGTTTGTTTCGCTACGCAGAAGAAAGAAATATTAAGTCAACTGTTCTACCTATATGATTAGAGCTGATATATAAATATATGAAACAATAGCGGCAATAATGCAAAAAGTGGACCTGTACTACTACAGCGCCTGCCGCCTGCGCCATCGTCTTGAATACCGAATAGACTGAATAAAATCGTGGCGGAATCTCGCAAAGAGCTGTCGAGGCGGACATGTCTGGTGGCGATGTGTTGGGGTGTCGGTCGACAACGTGGCTCTTGGGAGGCATCGATGTCGAGACATGCCGCTTTCTGTGCGCTTGAGGGGCACATGCCTCGACAGGGTTCTGCTAGTTCCGCTTTATCTGCGCTTGAGGTCCGCATGTCTCGACAGGGTTCTGCGAGACCTGTCGCAAGGCGTAGTATTAACAATCACAGGTCGCTGTGATATGCGTTTTGGGCGATTAGACGGCATGTTTGCACAGATGGCCTGGTTTTGCGAAGTTGAGCAATCCTCCCTGCTTGGGGATAGTAATGACGCTTATGAATAATAGTTATGCCATTTGGTTTTTTAAGAAGAAAATTTTAGTAAATTTGTTTTCTGAAGCGAAGAGAAGCAGAAAAAAGAAAAGGCAATGCGCTAGCCATTGCGATCATGTTCTTCCTGTTCATGATGATATCATTCGTGACAGGCCTTCAGAATCCTTTCGGAATAATCGTTAAACAGCAATTTTCGGCTACGAATTTCATGTCTCAGCTCGGCAATGCGGCGAATTTCATCGCTTACGCATTCATGGGCGTGCCTGCCGGCATCATTCTTTCTAAGAAGGGGTACAAATTCACGGCTTTGCTTGCAGTGCTTGTGGGTTTCATCGGAGTAGGAATCACCTTCCTTTCCGGTAAAGCCGGCAGTTTCGGGGTTTACCTTCTAGGAGCATTCGTGTCAGGCTTCTCCATGTGCATGCTGAACACTGTCGTGAATCCTATGCTCAATACACTTGGTGGCGGCGGAAACAAAGGCAATCAGCTCATCCAGCTTGGCGGTTCCTGCAATTCTCTTGCTGCGACGATTTGCCCGGTGTTCGTCGGATACCTGATTGGCGACGTTACGAAAGATACTCAGATAGCAGATGCAAATCCTGCGCTTTTCATAGCCATGGGCATATTCGCATTAGCCTTCTTCATCATCCTCTTCTCTCATATTCCTGAGCCAGAGCTTGAGGCTGAGAAAGCAGCAGCGGCAGCAGGGAAGACGGCAGAGGAGAAACCAAAACTCGGCGGAGCCTTTTCATTCAGGCATTTCGTATTCGGTATCATCGCCATATTCCTGTATGTGGGCGTTGAGGTCGGAATTCCTAACTTCGCTAACCTTTATATGACATCTGAAGGCGTAGGCCTTTCTGCGGCAGTCGCTGGAACTATCGTCGGAATGTACTGGTTCCTCATGCTTTGCGGCCGTTTGATTGGTGGAGCGATTGGCGGAAAGGTGTCCAGCAAGGCTATGCTTTCTGTCGTTGGTTCTGTTGCCATCATATTCGTCCTTCTTGGCATCATCCTTGGCGATTCTGCTACGGTCAGGTTCCCTGCAATCACATCCCAGCTTAGCTTCTCGCTCGAGGCGATTCCTGTCGGCGTGATGTTCTTCATCCTCTGCGGCCTGTGTACATCCGTAATGTGGGGCGCAATTTTCAACCTGGCAGTTGAAGGACTTGGCAAATATACGTCTCTCGCTTCCGGACTCTTCATGGTCATGGTTTGCGGTGGCGGCATTCTTCCTCTTATTCAGGGAGCGGTCGCAGACGGAGCTGGCTATCTGATGAGCTATGTCGTCATATTGATTGGAATAGCATATATTCTCTGGTTCGCCCTTATGGGTTCCAAGGTTCTTAAAAGAGCAGAAAATTAATTTATGAATATCATGAATAAAGATCTTGTTATTGGAGTAGATGTCGGGGGGCAGTCCGCTAAATGCGGCATAGTCGACATGATGGGAACAGTGCTGAAGCAGACAGTGATGCGTTCGGAAAATTACACTGATGCCCAGCAATATGTAGATGATCTCGCGGCAACATTGAAACAAATCATTAAGGATGCTGATGTAGCAGGCAGGATTCGTGGAATCGGAATGGGTGTTCCTAATGGAAATTACTATACCGGGGAAATCGAGAATGCCGTAAATCTGAAATGGGCTAACAAAAGCAAAGTGAAATTTGCTGACATGCTTCAGAAGGCAATGGGTGGCATTCCTGTCAAGCTGACGAATGACGCAAATGCGGCTGCTCTAGGAGAGATGACCTACGGAGTAGCTAAAGGAATGAAGGATTTCATCATGATCACTCTAGGGACAGGCGTAGGAAGTGGTATCGTCATCAACGGCCAAGTCGTTTACGGCCATGATGGCTTCGCTGGCGAGCTTGGCCACACTACTTTAGTCCGCCATAACGGCCGTCTTTGCAACTGTGGCAAGACAGGATGCCTTGAGACATATTGCTCGGCTCTTGGAATAGCCAGAACAGCTCGCGAGTGGCTTGAGATGACAGATGAGCCATCTCTGCTCAGAAATTACGAGGAAATCTCGGCAAAAGATGTAAAAGACGCTGCTGACGAGGGTGATAACCTGGCCAAGAAGATTTTCGACTACACAGGCACCCTTCTAGGCGAGGCTTTCGCCGATTTCATTGAATTTTCTGCGCCAGAGGCTATAATTCTTTTCGGAGGCGTAGCAAGGAATAGGGAATATCTTGACGAGCCTATCAAGAAATCAATGAATGCCAATGTGCTGCCTCTTTGGAGGAACAAGGTGAAGCTGCTCTATACTGCCCTGAAAGAGTCCGATGCTGCCATCCTCGGAGCATCAGCTCTCGCATGGGAGATTAAATAAAGTCTTTTACGAATATATTTAAGGCGCGCCTTTAACGGGTGCGCCTTTTTGCTACAAGACTTCTTTTAAGAACGGGCCTGTTACCGAATCTGGGTCTGTCGCCAATTGTTCCGGAGTGCCTTTGGCGACGATCTGACCACCTTTCCGCCCGCCTTCTGGACCAAGGTCGAAGATGTAGTCCACGCTTTTGAGCACGTCCAGATTGTGCTCAATGATGATTACTGTGTTCCCTTGATCGACAAGCAGCTGCAGTACGCCAAGCAAAATCTTTATATCCTCGAAATGCAGGCCGGTAGTAGGTTCGTCTAGGATGTAGAGCGTGTTCCCAGTGCCCTTCTTAGAAAGCTCTGCAGCCAATTTCATCCTCTGGCTTTCTCCACCCGAAAGAGTCACTGCGGACTGGCCAAGATGCACGTATCCTAATCCGACATCTACCAGAGCCTTCAGTTTCTGAGCGATTTTCGGAATCGGCTTGAAGAACTCGTATGCCTCGCTGATAGGCATCTCAAGCACGTCACTAATGTTCTTGCCCTTATAATGAACAGCCAGCGTTTCCTCGTTGTACCGTTTCCCGCGGCACTCGTCGCAGACCACGTTCACGCTTGGCAAAAAGTTCATCTCTATAACCTTTATTCCGGCCCCGGCACAAGCTTCGCAGCGGCCGCCAGGCACATTGAACGAAAACCTTCCAGCCTTGAAGCCACGCACTTTCGCATCAGGGGTGTCTTCGAATAGGCTCCTTATGTCATTAAAAACCCCGGTGAAAGTTGCCGGATTCGATCTGGTCGATTTCCCGATTGGACTCTGGTCTATTTCAATGAGTTTATCAATATTCTGGATGCCTTCGACTGAATCGTATGGAAGCGGCTTCTGCTTAGAATGATAATATTTCTGCTTCAGAATCGGCATCAGAGTGTCGTTGATGAGCGAAGACTTTCCGCTTCCGCTCACTCCGGCGATTCCTATGAAACAACCTAATGGAAAATCAATGTCCACGTGCTTCAAATTGTTCCCGCTTGCGCCCCTGAGGCCGAGAAACAGCCCGTTGCCAGGCCTGCGCGTCACAGGTACAGGAATGGAGTTCCGGCCTTGCAGATAGTCCAATGTGATGGATTTCCCGAATATGCAATGAGATGCAGTGTCCTTGTCCAGCCCGCTCGGAATCTTTTCCCCGTCATACTTCATCAAAGCTTTCAAAGGAGCGTTCAGGCATATTCGTCCGCCTTCCTCGCCAGCCCCTGGCCCAACGTCAACAATCCAATCGGCACTGAGCATCGTCTCCAGGTCGTGCTCCACCACCATTACGGAATTACCCTCGTCTCGCAGCTCTTTCAGTGAATTGATGAGTTTGTGGTTGTCCCTCTGGTGCAGTCCTATGGATGGCTCGTCAAGAATATACAGCACGTTAACCAGCTTGGAGCCAATCTGAGTGGCCAAACGGATTCGCTGGCTTTCTCCACCTGAGAGCGAGCCTGTGGCGCGATTGAGAGAAAGGTAGTCCAAGCCGACGTCCAGCATGAATTTCACCCTTTCAGAAAGCTCCTTCAATATGTCCCTGGAGATGGTATTCTCCCTTTCCGATAGTTTGGAAGGCAGAGTCTGGAGCCATGAATATAACTCAGTCATCTCCATCGCAGCCACCTCGGAGATGGTTTTCCCGTCTATCTTGAAGTACTGCGCATTCTCGTTCAGACGTGTTCCATGGCACACCGGGCACACGATTTTGTCATCGATGTCATCCACGATTCCAGGGAAGGAAACCATCTCTGACATATTTCCGTCACCCACTCTGAACAGTTCATCGCTTCCGAACACTATCAGTGAGACTACTTCGTCTGGCAAGGTGGCAATCGGATCGTAGAGCGAAAAATTGTATTTTCTTGCTATAGACCGAATTATGTCGAATTTACGTGTCTCTCGAACCTTCCCGAGAGGAACTATTCCGCCATCAGCGATTGAAACATTCTTGTCCGGAATAATTGTGTCCATATTCACGTCCACGATCATTCCCAGTCCCTTGCAGTGAGGGCAGTAACCCTCAGGTGAGTTGAACGAGAACGAATGCGGAGCAGGTTCTTGCAAAGAGATGCCAGTCTCAGGATCCACCAAGTGTTTCGAATAGTGTTGCAACTTGTCGGAACCGAATTCCATCATTGCTACAGAGCCCTTACCAAGGTTCAGGGCGGTCATCACAGAATCTCGAACCCTTTTGAGGTCTCCTCCTGAAGGTTTCATCTTATCTACCACAAGCTCTATGAAATGCCCCTTGTAGCGATCCAAGGCATCGACTTCGTTCAGCGGTTTTATCTCCCCGTCTACCCGAACTTCTGTGTAGCCACGTTTGCGAAGCTGGTCGAAAAGCTCGCGGTAATGTCCCTTGCGGCCTCTTACCAGTGGAGCTAGCAGATAACATTTTTTGTCCTTGAAATTCGTCATGATCAGGTCCACGATCTGCTCGTCAGTGTAGCGGACCATTTCTTTTCCTGTCGCCGGAGAATATGCACGCGATGCACGAGCGTACATCAGCCTGAGGAAATCGTAGATTTCCGTAATCGTTCCCACGGTGGAGCGAGGGTTGTTCCCTGTGGTTTTCTGTTCTATGGCGATGATAGGGCTCAGTCCGTTTATGCTCTCGATTTCAGGCTTCTCCAATATGCCCATGAAGTGCTTGGCGTAGGTGGAGAGCGTGTCGATGTATCTGCGCTGCCCTTCGGCATAAATGGTGTCGAAAGCCAGCGAGGATTTTCCGCTGCCGCTAAGACCGGTTACGACCACGAACTCATTGCGTGGAATGTCCACGTTTATGTCCTTGAGGTTATTCGCCTTCGCACCGCGTATTTCGATATATTCTTTTTTATCTTTCATAGGACTGGCAAATTTAGCAATTCCCTTTTTTGCGGACAAATCCTTAACTTTACAAACTGAATATGAAAGCAGTAATTCAACGTGTGTCGCATGCTTCCGTCACGATAGATGGGGCAGTGAAATCCAAGATAGGCAAAGGCTATCTCGTGCTCGTCGGAATCGGCTCCGATGACGGCGAAAGCGATATCGATTATCTCGTGCGCAAGATCGTGAATCTGAGAATATTCCCTGACGAGCAAGGCGTGATGAACGTCTCCATTCTGGATGCAGGCGGAGAAATCTTGGTCGTCAGTCAGTTCACGCTCATGGCGCAATGCAAGCATGGCAACAGACCTTCTTACATTGGTGCCGCACCTCACGAAATCTCGATTCCGCTTTACGAAAAATTCTGCGAAAGGCTCTCTGCGGCTCTTGGGAAGCCTGTCCTGACAGGGGTGTTCGGTGCCGACATGAAGGTGGAGCTGCTCAATGACGGCCCCGTCACCATCTGCATGGACACGAAAAATATGGAATAGGTACATGTATTCTGACGAAGAAGATATATTCTTATTCAAAAAACTGGCGAATGGAGACAAGACCGCGCTCGAAATCCTCTATCGTAAGTATTATGGCTTGATGATGAATTACGGGTTGAAAATCTGCTCTGATAAGGACATTGTGAAAGATTGTATCCAAGATGTTTTCGTCAGAATATTTGGTAATGTAAGAATTTCGAATGGCAAACGGCTCCTGCCGAGGGCGTATCTTCTTGCATCTCTTAGGAATGCGCTTTTTGATTCTCTTTCCAGAAATTCTAGGATAGATTCGATTGACATGTTGGATTTCTCTGTTTCGATCGATGAGGGTAGGCTAGCTGAATTATTGAAAAACGATGATGAACAGTTGTCAAAATCGATTGCTTTGGTGAAATATATCTCCGCTCTCAGCACCAGAAGCAAAATGGCATTGTATCTTAAATTCATTTGTGGATTCTCACATAAAGAAGTTGCTTTGGCTTTGGGCATAAAAGAGCAATCCTCTATGAATCTGATCAGCAGGATCCTTGCTGCACTTAAGGAAAAAATAAGCAAGTGAAAGAAATATAATAGAAAAGATGAGTAGGTTTTGAGTATTTAACCGTATTAATAAAAAAATAATACGGTGAGTAAGTCTTTATTCAATAAAATCATCAGCTATTTCAAAGAGAGAGAAATAGAATTTAGTGCGGACGAAATCGATGTCTCATGGCGCCAGCTTATACGACGAATAGAGAATAAACGGCTGCGTCTCAAGCGTTTGAGGATAGTTTCAATCGTCGCAGCATCTGTAATGATTCTTCTTGGGTTCTTCTACTTTGTCCATGATGGACAGAACTCTGCCAAAACCATGCTTGTTGAAGCACAGATTGCGGATACAGATGACATCATGCTTGTCACATCATCCGGACAGGTCATTAAAGTCGGCGATGGCTCAACTATAGAATATTCAAGAAATCACATCTCCGTTGATGGCAGTGAAGTCGTCAATCTAAGTGCTCACGAAGAAAACGGCCAGGAAAGATTGTATGTCCCAGATGGGAGAACGGCAAAACTTGTCATGGCAGATGGGACGAGCATGTTCGTAAATGCCGGAACCAATGTGTCATTCCCGCAAAGATTCAAACCTGGTAAAAGGGAGATCTCTGTTAACGGAGAAGTGTTCTTGGATGTTTTCCATGACGAATCCGCTCCTTTCAGTGTTAATACGCCTAGATTCAGCGTTTCTGTACTGGGTACTGCCTTCAATGTAAATGCTTATGATGGAAGCATGAACAGACAAGAGGTCGTACTATTAAGGGGAAAAGTAGAGGTAGTCTCAAAATCTGGGGAAAAAATTCAGCTTCAACCAGATGAGAAGGTCTCCATCTCCCATAAAGGGAAGATAAGTTCTGAAAAGGTCAATGCGGAAGAATATATTCTCTGGACTCAAGGAATCTTATTCATGAATACATCTACCATAAGTTCCATCCTGGAAAGGCTTAGCCATCATTATGGCGTGAACATATCTTATACTGACGATATAGCAGACATTGAGATAGAAGGAAAACTGGATCTTAAATGTGGGGTTTGGGATGCTTTGAATCGGATTGCGAATACAGGCGGATTCAACTTGTTGCGAGAAACAGGAGGGTATAAGCTGACTTCTAGATAATAATTGTTTTACCTTTTACAAAATCTAAAATAAAATGCACAGAAAAAAACGAGACTACTTTTCCAACCTGGCAAAGATCATTTTTGCGGCATGTCTCTTTTTAAGTGTGGGACCTGCAGAAGCAAGAACCATTTCTCTTGAGCAAAGGCAGAAATTCACATTCTCCTTTGAAAATATTTCAATCTCCTCATTTTTCGAATACATAGAAAAGAATAGTGAATATATTTTCTTGTATAAGAAAGATTTACTTGATATGTCAAAGAAGTTCTCCATTAGGGCTGAAAGCGAAACTATTGAGGGAGTGCTGGATAAGGCTTTGGCTGAATTTGGCGTATCATATTCTATTAATAACAGACAGATAACTCTGTACAAGGCTCCCGTGAAACAGGTGTCTCGCCAATCTCCAGATGTTAAAACTTTAAGTGTGCGAGGCGTGGTTGTGGATACACAGGATCCTCCTTTACCTGTAGAGGGTGCCACCGTGATGATTAAAGGGACCACAACTGGAGAGTCCGTTGATGAATCTGGCTTCTTCTCAATTAATGCCAGCAAGGGAGAGGTTCTAGTTTTCTCATGCATTGGATATAAGAATGTGGAAATGACCGTTGAGAGATCTTTGGCAAACGTCTCAATTGCATTACCGGAGGATGTCTCCTTCCTTGATCAAGCAGTTGTGACAGGAATGACTGCTCAGCAAAGAAAGCATATCGCTTCCGCCGTCGGGGTCGTGAATAATCAAAACTTTACGAACAAGCCGATCACGCATCTATCTCAAGCTCTCCAAGGCGGTACTACTGGAATCCTTGTCTCTCAGGGGTCTGGTGAGCCTGGAAGCGATAATGCTACAATAAAAATTAGAGGAGTTGCCTCTTTGGTCGGCGAAAATCCTCTTGTTCTTGTAGATGGCTTCGAGTTTGATATGAATAAGCTCGATCCTTCCACTATCGAGTCTGTCACTATATTGAAAGACGCGGCTGCAGCATCGATCTATGGGGCAAAAGCCGGCGGAGGAGTGATCCTTGTCACTACCAAACGAGGTGTGGCCGGGACTGTCAAGGTAAATTACAATGGCTATTATGGAGTGCAGCAGGCTTTGTACAATCCAGACATAGCCCACACCTGGGAATATATGGAATACGTGAATCAAGCAGCTACGAATTCCGGAAGCGCTCCAGTCTATCAAGATGCGGAGATACAGATGGCAAGAGATGGATCAGACCTGATTCATTATCCTGATACGGACTGGGGTGATAAATTGATGAAAAAATTCACGAACATAACTGAGCACAACATTTCTGTCTCTGGAGGAAATACAACAGGTCGCTTTGCGCTTTCTGCGCAGTACTTGAAACAGGATGGCATATACAAATGTATTGACAATGGATTTGACCGTTTCACTGTCAGAGCAAATACGACAGTGAATATGACTAAGAACATAATAGTCTATGTTGACACTTTCATAGGCAGAGACAATAAAAAGGCACCCTCATCAAATATATATCAGCAGATCTCCCTTATGCCTCGGAATATAGTCGCAAAATATCCAAAGAAAGAAGGCTCTGACGTTGATTATTATGGCTATTATTACGGCTCCACAATCAACGCTCTGGCAGAGCTTGAAAGAGGAACCTTGGTAACAGACACCAGAGATTATGTGACGATAAATGCTCGACCGCAATGGAAGATAACCCCTGATCTCACTCTAAAGGGACAGGTCGGATACAGGCTTTCTACCGGCATGACGAAAAGGAACGGAGATCCTTACGTCTTCTTTAATTATTTTACAGGGGAAGAAATGACTTCTTTCAATGCGACAAAATCCGTAAGCTATACCACCAGGTCAACTTTCTGGTCCACTGGCCTGAATTTAGACTGGGTCAAAGAATTCAAAGGTCATAGAATAAATCTCCTAGGGGGCTGTTATGCTGAAGAGAATGGTAGAACTGGCTGGGACAAGGTAACTTTAGTTTCGTACTATGGAAAAATGTATTACAGTTATAAGGACAAATATCTTTTTGAGGCTGGCATTCGTGCAGACGGATCCTCCTTGTTCTCCGACAACAACAAATGGGGATATTTCCCATCAGTCGCAGCTGGATGGAATATAAGCAAGGAGAATTTCCTTAAAAATGTGAAACAGATCAGCTCCATGAAACTGAGAGCTTCATTCGGAGTCCTTGGCAACAATAACATCAGCCCATATTCGTATCAGTCACTGATTAATGCTTCTTCAGGAGTTGAAACAAGGATAGGAAATCCCGACTTGAAGTGGGAGACTGTGAAGATCACTGATTTCGGACTGGATCTGAGCATATTTGATTATGCTATTGATTTCGCATTCGATTGGTACAAAAAAAACGTGGATGATCTGATAATGACATTGCCGCCATCTCTCAGTTCTGCCCTGCTTGACACTCCTCAGAATATTGGTAAGGCGCGTACAAGAGGTGTTGAATTCAGCCTTACATATAATAAATCCTTTGCCGAAGATATTAGGTTGAGCGTGAGTCTGGGATACTCATACAATAAGTCAAAATGGCGGTATGTTCCAGGAGGGCGTATCGTATCTGGTAACACTATTTTGGTCCAAGGCGGTCCTTTGTTTGCAAATAATTTCTATGTTGCTGATGGTCTGCTCACTCAAGAGGATATAGACAACTATGTCGCAATTGTAGGCGGATATCCTGATAACGGAATTTTATCGCAAAGTCCAGGAGATATCAAATATGTTGACATGAATGGTGATGGTGTCATTGATGATGGCGATAAAGCCCCTGTTGGTGACAGAGAGCCTCATTCAGTATATTATGGAAACATTACTTTTAGAATAAAAAATTTTGACCTTGATGCCCAAGTTACCGGTCAGGGCAGAGCCAATGGGTATTATTATGGTAATTTCATTCAGCCATTGAATTCTAATTTTACGGGTGCTGTCCAGAAAAGGCAATTGGATTATTGGACGCCTGAACATACTGATGCGAAGTTTCCAAAGCCATCAGCAGCAGGTGGAGCCAACGAGTATCTTTCTACATATTGGATGTTCAACAGGGCCTTTACTAGAGTCAAATATATTCAAGTAGGCTACAGTTTCCCGAGGTTCGCAAAACTGATAAAGGCATCAAATGTCAGAGTATATGTGAATGTGCAGAATCCTTTTACTTTCTCAGACTTGAAAGTTACTGATCCAGAAACATGCGTATCTAATTCTGGTGCGGCAGTGATTTGGAAATATCCTATTTTCAGGACATACTCTGCTGGTCTGAATGTTAGTTTTTAATGCCCAAAATCTATGAAAAAGAATAAAGCAAATCATCTGAAAATTTTCATGCTGGTAGTCCTTGCCATGCCAATGCTTTGTGGATGCACTGAATTTCTGACAAAGGATTCAGAGAATCAGACGACCGAGGAAGCATGGTGGTATAATAGAGCCATGCTGGAAACAGTTGTAAAACAATGCTATCTTCCAATGCCAGGAGGTACGCTCGTGTCTAACGCTAAAGATGTGACACAATCGGCTTCGGCCGCTTATAACAATACCCGAATAGAGATGGAGGGGTTGAGCGACAATGGCGTCACCTGTGCAAATTATATTAATAATACGACAATAACTTATGGCAGCGTACAGAGCACTCATTCGGGCATCACTTCTTTGTGGACTATGAAATGGCTCGCGATCAGGCGATGCTGCCGTTATCTCGAACACTATAAACAAGCAATTGTAGACCCTGACTCAAGCCCATGGGAAGGTATACAGACCCTTGACAGGTGGGCTGCTGAAGTCCGTGCTTTGAGGGCTTTCTATCACATGGAGCTTTACATGTATTTCGGAGCTATCCCAATTGTTGATCATGTCATTACTGTCAATGAACAGAATTTGTCAAGATCCTCAGAGGAACAAGTGGTTAGTTGGATAGCTTCTGAATTTGAAGAAGCATCGAAAAACCTTCCAGTTAGGGCACAGGTTGCCGATGAGAGATGGAGATGGACGAAAGGGGCATGTTACGCTTATCTGTCTTATCTTTACATATTCGAAAATGATTGGGAAAAAGCGAAAGAGTGGGCTCAAAAAGTTATAGATTTAGGAATATATGACATTTATGTGAGCCCTACTGATCCATCTCATAGCTATTCGGAGCAGTTCCTTTATGACGCATACACCAACAACACGAAGGAATCCATATTGACAAAAGACAAAGGTTGCATGCAGGTTTTGTTCAGATTGCTACCACCAAGCTTTAAGAGTGGCACGTCAGGTGTCAGTCCTACTTCTTCATTAATTGACTCATACGAGCTTAAAGATGGAAGAACACTCGAGGAACTTCCTGCTGAAGTAGCGGACAAATATCATTTGAACCCTAACCCAGGCGAACGTGATCCAAGGCTGGGCATGACTGTTTTCTTCCCGGGAGAAACCTATCTGGGCAAAACATTTACCTGCTGGGAGGCTGGGACAACCGATTACATAGGCGCAAGAAATTCCACAGTGAGCGGCTACTGGGTGAATAAATGGATGAACAGTGCCGATCTTTCCAGTTCAGCGCCATACAATACGACTCTGCCATTTCAGCTGATGAGATATTCAGTAGTCTTGCTCAATTATGTCGAGTGCCAGATAGAACTCGGAAACATTGGGGATCCTTTAATCTTCACGTATCTTAACAAGATCCGTAATCGAGCAGGCATGCCGGATGTAGACAGGGACAAATACAATACTCAAGAGTCCCTCAGGGAACTTGTCAGGAGAGAAAGAAGAGTGGAACTCGCATTTGAGGGTCACAGGCTATATGACATTAAGAGATGGAAGATAGCCGACAAAGTGATGAATGGACCTGTATACGGCGCCAAGATACCCGACAAAGATGAGCTTTATTATGTGGAGACCCGCCGTTTCAATCCTGAAAGGGACTATGTATGGCCGATTCCTTCAATAGAAATATCTTCAAATACAAAAATGAAACAAAATCCTGGATATTGATATGAAAAAGGTAATATTCTTATCGTGCCTTCTGGCAGCATTTATAGTAGTATCTTGCGAGAAGACCGACATACCAGATGCCGAGAAGCCTCATGCCTCTTTGGAATTGCGGCTTGGTGGAATTTCTGTGCAAGGAACCGAAACATTCGAAATTAACAGAGGAGAAAGCCAAGTTTTCAGCTATTATGCAACTGGCATTTCTAAAATTACGTCAGAATGCCCTTCCGGATGGGCTTGTGCAGTGTTTCGTTCCAGTGAAACAATAGAAATAAGTGCTCCTGAATATTCAAACACGGAGGCTCCAGCCGAGGGAGACATTTTGCTGAATATCTATGATGGCTCAGGAGGTGCTCCAGGGAAAATGAGCATTCATGTGAAAGCGGTCGAGAAAGACATGGAATTTACGGTTGAAGAGGTCGAACAACCTGTTATTTTCAGCATAGGAAGCCAGAGAACTTTCACTTACACTAAATCGGCAAGCGTTGGAGACCTGTCTTTTGAACTTCCGGCGGGTTGGACTGCTGAGGTGAAAGATGATAACATTTTTATATTGACAGCCCCTGATTTAAGCATTACTGAAGGAGATGCTTCGGGTGTTGTCACTGTTACTCCTGTCTCTTGGTCGGGCAATAGAAATACTTCATTGGCAGAGAGAATTTCCGTGATTGTCTCTAATGAATCTACGTTCCAATTCGAGGATAAAGAGGTCAGCTTTAATTACGGTGAAACCAAGATATTGAAAGTTATTGCTAAGGGGTTGAAATCTTTCTCTGATCCGCAAATGCCAAAAGGATGGTCAGGAGATTTCAGTAACATACTCAATGGCACAGTCTCAATCACGGCTCCGGCCAAAGACGCAGACATGGTTGGCAGAGATTCTCTTATTGTGACAGCAATGTCATTCTTGAAAGAGCCTGTTACAAGTTCAGCCGTCAACATAAGGCTATATGGAATCAATGATTACGATGAACTTCTGTCTTTCAGAGACGCATATGGCGCAACAAGCAACACTCCTGTCACTGAAGGGCTAGACAAATATCTTGTCAACAAGGAGATAACATTGAATTCAGACATTGACATTCCAGAATCTGGCATGGCCTCGGTAAAGGCATATTTTATAAAATATCTTGTGATGCCTTTGAACGGTAGCGGCCACACTCTTACGATTCACTTCAAATCATCTTTTGGAGTGGGGGCGATATTCCAATACATTAAGGGTGTTAAAGTCAGTGATTTGAATATTGCTGGAGTGATAGAGAATAATTCGAATGCCAGTGGACAGTTTGCGACATTAGCGACAAAAGCCCTCGACGGAAGTTCATTTGAGAATGTCAATTGTTCTACGGAGATGTGGTTCAATCCGAACAACATCAAGGGCTATCAAACATCTGTAGGCGGGCTGGTTTCCGAATTGATTGGAAATGTCTCGTTCAAGAAATGCAATTTCTCCGGAAAGATAATAATGGACGCACCTGTTCTCAACTTTGGCGGTATTACGGCCAAGACGGATGCTTCTAAGCCGGGCTTTATAAATACCTTTGAAGATTGTGAGTTCTCTGGAGAAATCATCTATACGCAATCTGCTGACAATATGTTTAACACTAGAGGAGGAGGCATAGCAGGCGATATGGCGAGACAAGGCGAGTTCGACAGATGCAAATTCACCGGCAAGATTACCATGAACATGCATGGGAACATATTCTTCACTACAAATATGGCTAAGGGTATCGGTGGGGTGGTAGGAAGGATAACATCTCCTGCGAGTGGTTATACCATGAAGGCAACACTTGAAGGCTGCGTAAGTTCTGGCTCGATAACAATTAATGGACTGAAGAGTGGGGAACCTCGTAATTGTACTAATCTTGTAATAGGCTGCAAACCTGGGACCTCCTCAAGCATCCTGACGGAAACCGATTCCGTTGTCACCGGTACTTTGACTTTTAATTAATGTATATATGAATAGAAGAGATTTTCTTGAAAAAAGCGCTACTGCAATAATAGCCACTCAAGTAGGAGCGTTGGGCTTGATGTCATCGTGTTCCAAGGCGGACGGAAAAGAAACTCCGCAGAGTGGGAGTGAAGTTACCCCTAGGTCTGGTGGGCTGAAAGTGCGATTCCTGGGAACAGGGGCAGCTGATTGGACGTCTGCTCCTTATAAGGGAGAACACCGAAACTTTAGCAGCGTCCTCATTGACGATCAAATATTGATTGATTACACCTCGATGGCAAAATCAATGCTGCCTGCCGGTTGTAGCCCGAAAGTGATTTTCTACACCCATTCTCATGCCGATCATTTTGTGCCAAAAGATGCTTTAGATTTGGGAATAGTGACAGTCTATGTAGGCATGACTTGGTATGCTACTGCGAAAAAGAGATTTGAGGAGGCTGTCAAGACAGGCAATTACAAAATGCCGACTATTATTGGCGTGAATACTCTCTCTCCTCAAGTAGTCGGAGGGATCACCTTCACTCCGCTTCCTGCCAATCATGGGACTAACATCCAAGGCGAGCAGGCTCTGATTTATCTCATGGAGAAAGGTGATGCCAGGGTCCTTTATGCAACGGACACTGGAGGAATAATGGCGGTTGGCGCTCAATATGCAGGATTCGATAATCATGTTTCAAATAAAAAGGCGCTTACCGGACTGATCATGGAAGCGACCATGGGCATTGATTACGATGAGGATTTTCGCATATTCACCCACTCCAGCGTCGGGACAGTTCTTCGTACAGCTCATGTACTTCAGAAGACTGGTCTCTATAAGCCGAAAAACAATGAGCCTGTCTACTTGACTCATATGGCAAGAACACTGCATGCCCCTCAGTCAGAACTAGTAAACACTATTCCTTCGCCTCTTTATCCTGCCTACGACGGTCTAGAGGTCGAGTATTGATTAGAACGAGTATTTTGTTTATTTTTAATATTTCTTATTTTTGTTTTCGGCAAGGACGAGGTGAAGTCGCTTGCCGAATTTTTTGTGGGCGAATGAGAATATTGATAAATCATGAGCGAAAACCTCAATATTAAAATTTTCATCTGCAACCCTTTCAAGGAAAACTGCTATCTTGTGTGGGATGGCAGCGGGGAGGGGGTGATAGTGGACCCTGGGTGCTATGATGATTCTGAATATAAAGCATTAAAGGAATATATTGCCTCGGTGAATGTTTCCATCAAGGCAGTGTGGCTGACGCATGGGCATTTCGACCATATATTTGGCGTGGCTCGTGTCCTGAAGGATTGGAATGTGCCTGTATGCATGGATGCTGCAGACAAGCTGATCCTCAGCCATGATGCGGAGTTTGCTTCCGGGGCGGGCCTGAATATTCCTGACGTCTCTTTCCCGACGCAGAATATTCATGAAGGCGACATTCTTCGTTTCGGCAAATCTGCTTTCAAGGTCATTTCCACTCCTGGACACACTCCTGGCGGGGTCTGCTTTAGCGGAGAAACCTGTCATGTCATATTCACTGGAGACACGCTTTTCGCTGGGGCGATTGGCAGGACGGATCTTCTTGAAGGGGATTATGACAAGCTTATCGTCGGCATCATGGATAAGATCATGGGTCTGCCTGGGGACACTGACGTGCTTCCGGGACACGGTGGGAGATCGACCATAGCGCGGGAGAGAACGAATAATCCGTTCCTCCAGCCGTTCAACGAGCCGGGCGAGGATGAGGATTTTGAAGATGAGGAAGGAATAGAATTGAATGGGAATATATAATATTCATTGATATGCATATTGGTGTTGCTGGAAATATCGGCAGTGGGAAGACCACGCTTACCAGGATGCTGGCCGAGCATTATGGCTGGACACCTAGATTCGAGTCGGTCACATATAATCCGTACCTGGAAGATTATTATAAAAATATTCCGAGATGGTCGTATAACCTTGAGACATATTTCCTTGCTCAAAGGTTCAAGGATCTGATCGAGATTTCTAAGAGCGACAAGGTGATCATCCAAGATAGGACGCTCTATGAAGGCGTTTATATATTCGTGGCAAATAACTATGCCATGGGCAATCTCTCGAAGCGCGATTATGAGACCTACATGGATCTTTTCAACGTGATGGCTTCCCTGGTGCATGAGCCTGATCTTCTGATTTACCTTAAGTGCTCCATACCGCACTTGGTGGGGCAGATTCAGAAGCGTGGGCGGGACTACGAGCAGAGCATGAGCTTGGAGTATCTGAAAGGCCTGAATGACCGTTACGACAAATGGATTTCGGAATATAAGGGCAAGGTGCTGACCATCGACAAAGACGGTTTAGACTTCGAGAACCGCCCCGAGGATTTCGCCGTCATCACGGACAAGATCGATGCCGAACTCTACGGCCTGTTTCCGCAAGAATAGATTCCGGGTCTAGCTCGGAATGAACGGGAGAGAAATGAACACGATTTTCGCCACCGTCATCCCGAGCGGCACCCCACCGTCATCCCGAGCGGCACCCCACCGTCATCCCGAGCGGCACCCCACCGTCATCCCGAACTTGATTCAGGATCTAGCTCTTTCGGAATAGCAAAAAGAATATTAAATTTGTCACTAGCTAAATTATCTCGATATGCACATAGCTATAGCAGGCAACATCGGCAGCGGCAAGACTACCCTGACGAAAATGCTGGTCTCACATTACGGGTGGACTCCAAAATACGAATCCGTTGACTTTAATCCATATCTGTCAGACTTCTATGCCGATATGGAACGCTGGTCGTTCAATTTGCAGATATATTTCCTGAACAAGAGATTCAAGGATGTGGTGGATATCTCCAGAAGCAGTGACATAATCATTCAGGACAGGACGATCTACGAAGATGCCAAGATTTTCGCTCCGAACCTGCATGCCATGGGGCTTATGAGCACCAGGGACTTCGAGAACTACACCGACTTGTTCAATCTGATGATGTCTCTCGTGAGCAAGCCGGACCTTATGATTTATCTGCGCTCCAGCATCCCAAACCTGGTCGCCCAAATCCAGAAAAGAGGGCGTGAATATGAAAGGAGCATCAGGATCGACTACCTCACCGGTCTTAACAAGCGCTATGAGGATTGGATAAAGGAATATGACGGCAAGCTGCTCATAGTCAACGTAGACGACATCAAGTTCGAGAATCGCCCCGAAGACTTCCAGAAAGTCACCGACAAGATAGATGCCGAACTCTTCGGCCTCTTTCCCGACGTGAAAAACGTTCCGGAATAACCTGAGTGATTTTGCAATTCTACTGCAGATTTACATAAAAAACGCACAGAAAACTATTTTGTGTCGCGACCTTCACCTGGGAAATCACCCGCACTTCTCCCATGCCTCACCTGTCATCTAGAATGCCTCACCCCGTCATCCTTAACGACTCACCTGTCATCCAAAACGCCTTCCCCCGTCATCCTTAACGACTCACCTGTCACCCAGAACGCCTTCCCCCGTCATCCTTAACGACTCACCTGTCACCCAGAACGCCTTCCCACGTCATCATGACGACCCACCCCGTCATCATGAACTTGATTAAGAATCTAGGGCTCGTGGGGATGGATTCCTGGTCAAGCCCGGATGGCGGAAGAAGTATGAATACGTTTGGCATCGTGAAAAACGGGGCTTCCTGTAACGCTGTAGTCACCGTGGTCGCTGTAGTCACAAAGGATTCCTCCATGTCCTCGCTTGGAAGGACGAGAAAAAATACATTTATGGGCGACGGTATAGTGCCACCGGCTGGCTTGTAATGAAGGACTGCATCGCCCACCCTGTTTCCAGAACCAGGGTTGGCAATGGGAACAGCCTCCTCAGCGCTTATAATGAATGTCACCGTTGCCTACGATTGTGAATAATAGAAATCTATCTTTAAGGTTTCACAAAACCCTGTTGAAGTTGAAGCAATAAAGAATTGCATACGAATATTCAAACCCTCCGGAAGAAGTGTCTCGCAGAATGCTGTCGAGGCAGGCTGCACAGAAGTGCCTAGGGAAGGGCATGTCTCGACATCGAAGCCTCCCAAGAGCCACGTTGTCGACCGACACCCCTTTGCAGAGCCTCCGGAAGGACATGTTCCGACAGCACTTTGCGAAATTCCACTACGCCCATCCTGTACAACCAACGCTATACATTAAAAACGACCAACCCCGTCATCCTGTACGACTCTCTGCTTCATTCAGCACGACCCACTACGATACCCAAAGCGTACCACCCCGTCATCCTGTACGACCAACAAAGTCATCCTGAACTTGATTCAGAATCTTTGCCCAACCATCCCGTCATCCGGAGCCCTTTCTGTTCCTACGTTTGCAATTGGCGGACGGAATAATGGTTGCTGAATTCAGGCTGCATTCAACGATTCTACTCCTACGTTTGCAATTGGCGGACGGAATAATGGTTGTTGAATTCAGGCTGCATTCAACGATTCTACTCCTACGTTTGCAATTGGCGGGCTGGCATGCTTGCATCAGAAAGCGCCACGCAACATAACGGCATTCCCAGCCCCGCTTCTAAAAGCACCCCTGGCGGGCATAGCCTCATTACGCAGCGCTGCAATGAATAGTGCCGCGCCCGCTATTTGCACGGACAAATCCTCCCAACTCATAATCGTATGTTTGAGCTGCAAAAACATCCGGACTGTGCCACATGCATTTGTCCCAGGATGAACGAGCGGTGCCTAACTGTGCGAGGGGGCGTTTGAATAGGATGGCGATTAATAAGCGATCTCTCAAAAAATTCATTTCGCGCATGTATAGGAATGGACGATGCGCATGCAATCTCTTCCGTTATCTGTGTCATGCTCGGATCAGATTGCATATTTCCATTGACAGAATCCATGTATAATGTCTTGCGATATGTGAATGTGTTTGTCGTGCCAATCTTGATCCACTTTTTGATTTTGTAATCGGCATTCAGCTGAATGCTGAGACGTTTGAACGTATCTTTATTTCCGTAAAGCATGCCATCGTGGCTGGTAGTCGAAAGTGCGGCATAATAACTGCTTTTGTCATTCGCTCCCTGTGCTCCGATAGTATGGCGCATGGCAGAACCACCAGGAAATACCTCTTTGAACCAGTTCGTGTCGGTATTGCCGTCCCAATATTCGTCAACGAGAGATTGCGTGAATGCACCTGCGGTGGTCATGTAATCAATGTATTGTCGTGCATTCATCATCTTAGGATGATAACCTAGTTCCTCGAATGTGTAACTTCCGTTATAGAATATATTTCCTTCTCCATTGACGCCGGTCTTGGTTGTGATGAGAACAACGCCATTGCCGGCTTGGGCGCCATAGATTGCGGCTGATGCTGCATCTTTCAGGATTTCTATGCTCTTGATATTTTGAGGGTCGACGTTGTTCAGGCTAGATACTTGAAGGCCGTCCACGATGTAAAGCGGGTTGGTCGCAGATGAACTGTTGGATGACACGCCGCGGATACGAATCGTGCCGATGGAGCCTGGCTGGCCGGATGTCGAAATGACTTGAACGCCGGATGTCTTTCCTGCGAGTGCTGAAGCCACGTCATTGACGGAACGATTCTGGAGAGCATCGCTGTTTATTGATGCAATAGAACCAGTGATGTCGCTCTTCTTCTGAACGCCATATACTACGACTACCGTCTCTTCGAGAAGCGTAGTGTCATCAGCTAGTACAACAATGATTTCGCCTGCTTCCGTTACTTTCTGCTGACTTTCAGCGTAGCCGATGCAAGAGTAAACCAAAGTTGCTCCTGTGTTTACAGCGATGGTATATTTACCATCAGAATCGGTTGAGACACCGTTAGATGTTCCTTTCGAAGACACCGGCACCGATTACTGGCTGGCCAGTCCGGTCAGTAACAGTTCCAGTTACGGTAACTTTTGTCTGAGAAAATACTGGAAAGCTCAAGAAGAGAGAAATAGCAGCGAGTGCCAAT
This sequence comes from uncultured Bacteroidales bacterium, assembly GCA_900316045.1. GTDB lineage: Bacteria > Bacteroidota > Bacteroidia > Bacteroidales > UBA932 > Cryptobacteroides. The sequence continues at coordinate 51,957 of ONBM01000021.1, forward strand.
CTAGAAATAATAGAATGTTTCATCGTGCTTTGATTTGGAATTAGTGATTGGTTATATAATTTTGTCAAGTTAGGTTTCCCGTCACAAAGGAAGTAAGCGAAACCTTACGAATTTTTCGACTAAGATGCATGGATTATGCTTGCCCTCACTGAAAACGTAAAATTTTATTATACTCTTTGTGATTCCGTTTGGGGAAATCAAAGTATGAATTTAGATTTTTCCACACTAGTGTCCCGTTAAGACTCATTGAAACTGAATAAGTTAGGATAGTCATCCACGGGAACGAGATTTTTAGATTTGTTAAACAATTGATTTAGAGGTA
>ONBM01000081.1 GCA_900316045.1 uncultured Bacteroidales bacterium
AGGCTATTGGTGGATTTTCGTGGTGGCCGTGCTGCTCACCGGGCTTATCGCGTTTGTCTCTGTCATCTGGCAGGTATTGAAGGCGGCAAAGACGAATCCTGCAATTGAACTCAAGAAAGAATAGCGTATGAAGAGTTATCTGAAATTCCTGTCCAGAAATAAACTCTACACCGCCATCGAGGCAGTGGGGCTGATTGTGAGTTTGGCGTTCCTTGTGATTATTTCCTGCTATACGTGGCAGCAGTTTGCCGTGACGCGGGAGGTGCCTGACTATGAGCGGGTGTATGCGCTTACGATGGGAGACGATTACCTAGCGGCCCATCCGGGTGAGATGTCACTCGTACAGGAACGGGTTCCGGATGTGGAAGCGGCAGCCAGGTTGAAGAACTATGGAACAGCCGTCTACTACAACGGCCGACAGATATCCGGCAATCCGGATGTATTTGAAGTGGATCCTGTCTTTTTCGAGTTTTTTCCGCTTGAGTTCCTGGAAGGATCGGCGGAAGTGATCCAGGATAAGAGCCAGGTGCTGCTCGGAGAGGCCTTCGCCCGGAAAGTATCTCCGGACAGGAGTCCTGTTGGAAGCAGTATCGTCGTCAGAGGCGATACATGTACAGTTGGTGGTATCATCAAGGACCATCCCCGGTCGTTACTGAAAGAGTCGGACATTGTCAGAGTGCTCAAGGATCCGGACGCCCCTTCCAACTCCTCCGGCTTCATCATTCCGATGGACATGGTGCTGCTCCGTTTTCGGGAAGGGACCGACCTGAAAGCAACCCGGGCGTTGATCGATACCGTGCTCGTCCATGAATACGAGTCCACTTATCTAAAAGTCAACAAGCCCAAGCGCTCATTTACCGTTCCGATCAAGGAACTGTATTTCTCCGAAATGACAAAGAACAGCGGGGAAATCCGTCATGGGAACTCGACTCTTGTGTATGTGCTGATTGCAGTCGGGATCCTCCTGCTACTGTCGGCGTTGTTCAATTACATCAATCTCAGCGTCGCCTTGACCGGAAAAAGGGCCCGGGAAATGGCTATCCGCATGGCCTTGGGAGAGTCGCGAGGCAGGATTGCGGGTCGATATGTAGGTGAGGCTATCGCCTTTGTGACGGTGTGCTTGATCCTGGCGGTATTGCTGGCAAAGGCGCTGGAGCCTGTTTTCAACAGCTATGTGGCGGGGGACATCGGCCTGAACGTGGCATATTCCGCACCATACCTAGCTGCATATGTCCTGCTGGCCCTGGTGGTCGGCGCGATTTCCGGCCTGGTGCCGGCCTGGATGACCTTCCGGTACGATCCCGTGGCCATCATCAAAGGTGAACAGCGTCGACAGACCAAGATGGTTTTTTCTAAGGTGTTCATCATCGTCCAGAACGCAATTACGGTCGCCCTCATCTCGCTTGCGCTGGTGATGGAGCTGCAGTATCACCATCTCCTGAAAATGCCGATGGGGGCTGACGTCTCGAACCTCTACTATATCTCCTGCGGTACCGTGGGGCGGGACGAACTGGCCCGGAGACCTTATGTGGACGGGATAGGAATCTGTCAGGGTTTTCCGAGTTATGCCAATATAAAAATGCGCACGACGAAAGATGACCGGATGCTCGAACTCGGCATTGTACAATGCGAACGGGAGGCTTTCGACCTGTTCGGACTCGAGGTCGTGAAAGATTTTGGTGTGGCCGGTGACGGGGTATGGATGACCGAGTCGTTGGCCCAGGCCTATTCGTTGGACGAGGCGGAACCGAAAGCCCCGGAATTTGTCAGCATGGTCTGGGGAGACATGGAAGTCTGCGGCATCATCCGGGATTTTGCTACTACCAATCCGGGTGACATGAATGGAAATAGCATGGGTATGGTCGTGGTCGCCCCCTTGAAGGGCCAGTCGACTTGTGTTTTGAAACTCAATCGGTTCGATGCCGATGTTCGCGCCGAACTCCGGGAAATCGCCCGGCAGGAAAGTATCCGTCTCACCGGCGAAGAGGAGTACGGGGAGAAGGTCTATGGCTATATCCCCGAGTTGATCGAGCAGGCGATGCAGGAAAAGCGTCGGTTCATCAGCCTGATTGAACTGTTCATGCTGCTGGCCACGCTGATTTCCCTGCTGGGTCTTACAGCCATGAGCGCCTATTACGCCGGTATCCAGACCCGTGACATCGCCGTCCGCAAGGTTTTCGGTGGCACGGTCGGCTCGGAAACGCGACGTGCTGTTGGGGAATACCTCATTCTCGTAGGCATCGCCATCCTGATCGGCATACCTGTTTCCATCTATCTGGCGGGTAAATACTTGGAGCAGTTCTGGTACAGAATCGAAGGCTATAACTGGGTCTTTGTCGTAGCGGCGGCGATTGCGCTCATCATATCCTTCCTCTCCGTCCTCCTTCAAACGCTGAAGGCTGCGAAGACGAATCCAGCAACGGAACTCAAAAAAGAGTAGGCTTTTCTAAGCAAGGTTAAACATAAACACTTTTTTCCTGATACCGGGCGGGGCCCTGGAAGGTTCCGCCCGGCGGAGGGAGAAAAAATGAACTTTTACAGGCAAGATTTCGCACATTTTTGTGTTATATAAGAAAACGACAGCGATGAATATACTGAAGACAGTGATTTGCGCGGCGCTGCTGGTAGCGGGGCTGAGCGGTTGTGAGAAGATCGATGTGAACAAGTTGGAAGGAACCTGGTCCGAGCAATACAACCCGACGGTTTTTGCGATGGACGGCTCCGTGACGTACACCTTCGACGGGAACAATGGTTATCAGCTTCACGTATATGATGCATTAAGTGGCGAATCGCACGACTACAGCGGCCACTATGCCATCGACCTGATCAACAAGGGCACTATTACCATCAATCCGGCGATGTCCGATGATAGCAATGTGTGTTATACCATCGTTAAATTGACTTCAACCGAAATGGCCTGGCAAAAAGAAGGCACCACCTACTCCAAAGGGACCTGGGGCTCTGATTACCGGCACTTTGTGAGGGGAAAATAGATCCTTCGGCTTCGCCTCAGGATGACATTCCATAGAATGACAAAACTGCCGTCACGTTGAAGTGGCGGCAGTTCTCTTTTATACGGCTATGACGCTATTTGTCCATCAAGCCCTGCTCGATTTCCTCCGGCGACGGGAGGGCGTTTTTCAAATCGTCAGGCAGCTGCTGGCGGGCAACCTCGTATTCGGAGATTCCCATCGGGCGATTGATTGTTGACAGTGCGTATCGAGCCAGAACGGTATTCTTCTCCTTGCAGATCAGCAGGCCGATAGCCGGCTTCTCGACTTCCGTGTTCAGAAGGTCATCCACCATGGCAACATATCCAGCCAACTGTCCCAGATCGGGGAAATCGAACTCCGTAACCTTGACTTCGATCACGCAATATCGATGCAGCGGGATGATGTAAAAGAGCAAGTCGATGAACTTCTCCTTTCCTCCGGCAACAAGGCGATACTCCTTGCCGACATAAGAGAAGCCCTTGCCCAGTTCAACCAGAAACCGGGTGATGTGTTCAATCAGGGCATCTTTCAACTCGGCCTCCTGGTACCTCTCCTTTCCCGGCAGGAAGGTGAAATCGTACGGACTCTTCAGAAGCTCCTGGGCCAGGTCGCTTTCCGGCGCCGGTATGGTGAGCGCGAAGTTGGTTTGGGCTGCGCCCTGGCGCTCGTAGAGATCGGATGAGAGGAAGTTCAGCAGCACTGCTCTTCCCCAATTATTTTCCAGAGACTTTCTGGCGAAGAATAGACCTTTCTTGGCATCACCTTTCACTTTGTCGATGATGCACATGTGATGGGTCCAAGGTATATTGAAGATGACCTGGAAAACTTCAGCATCTTGCTGAAGAATTGGGCTCTTGAAATCTTCAGCATCTTGCTGACGATTTCCAATTAGCTGACTATAAAGGCAATAGAAGTAATGCGTGTACCTTATGGTTGACTCAGACATTCCTCGTGTCAAATCCAGCGCTTTCCTCAAATCCTTGCTTACATTCTCATAGAAATGGCTGCCATAGCGGTTCTCATACTGCCGCTTCTCGATGTCCTCACCTACTGACCAGTAGAAGCGAAGCATCTCATCATTAACCTTTATCGCAGCCTTTATCTGGCTGGAGCGATATCGTTGTGCCAGCTCTGCAATCCACTGGGCGTATTCTTTATCCAATTTCATCAACTGTTCCATAACGGACATCATTAAGATCGTAAATGTAGTGTTTTGATTCCCCCGACATCGGGGGCTTTTTCATATGATGATAAACATTTCCGACTGGCCTTAATTCCCTGTCGGCTTGGGTTTGATGGTTGTCTTCACCTTTAAGTCATAGAGCTCTGCGATCTCGAATATATAGCTAATAGCGATATCATCAACGTGGAACCATCGGTTCACGCCCGTGTAGTTCAACCCGAGCTGCTCGGCAAGATCCTTTCGGGAAATCCCATACTTTTGCATGGCAATTCTCAGAAATGCTAGACGGTCAATTGTATCCGTCCCTTGGGACAGCTCAATCTCTACAACATGCATTGAGGAGGGGGCTTCCCTTTCTAGAGAGAAACTCAAAACATATCCCAGTCTGTCCACTATCTCCTGAGCAAAGGATAGTCGCATGTCATCCCTCCTAAAATAGGCAAAGATATTCTGTGGCGACATCTTCATCAAGCGTGCCAGCTCCGGTTTGGATACGCCAATTGAAGCCAGAAGGCTTTCCAAAAAACTTAGATTTGTTCTATTAGCCACCAATTATATTTGGATAAATCGACATTATTTATTTACTTTGCTACACTATTATTTGATTAATGTAGCATTTTTCTTTTATGCAAATGTAGAAAAAATGATTGAATTATTCAACCAAGCTTGCCCAAAGTCAAATGAAAAACTGGATATAATACTTCTAATCGCTCTTTATTGAATAGATACGTTTATTTAAAAACACAACTAAGATGAACAAACAACAATTAGAACAAGCCTCACAGGAAATCTCCTCCTTGATGCAAAAGCCGGTCTGCATGATGTCCGGAGAAGAACTATGCTTACTTACCCAGTATGTACACCAATCCACAACTAGCCCAGAAATGACTTCCTCTGCACAGGGGACTGCTAACGTCATAGGCGTAAAAGCACTTGCGGTTTACCTCGGATGCTCGGAGAGCACCATCTATACAATCAAGAAACAAGGAATCCTTGACAAAGCAATTGTCGCCCAGATTGGACGAAAGATTATCTTCAATGCTCCTCTTGCACGAGAACTTGCCAACGCCTACCAGCAGGAACAGCGTGATCTAAGAAGAGAATCTATTGATTAAGCAAATGGAAACGCTTTCAGACACAAAATTCCCACTTTTTGTTTTCCCATCAAAGATGCAGTCCTTCATCAATACGGCCCAGGAAACTCTTAACTTTCCCATACCCTACACCGCAAGTTCAATGCTACTGGTCTTTTCGTTGGCCATAGGCAATACACGGGTATTAAAAGTGAAGGACGGGTGGAACGTCAAACCGATCCTGTTTCTTGCACTTGTCGGAGAAGCCGGAGCTAACAAAAGCCACCCCATATCATTTGTAATGAAACCTGTGCATAGCATTAACCATGAGAACCTGGAAAAATATCGCAAAGAACTGGCCGATTACCGTCGGCAGTTAGGCTCTGGTGCAGGCACGGCACTGGAAAAGCCCAAGGCACGGCAGATAATTGTCTCCGACATTACTGCCGAGAGTTTGATTGAAGTGCACCGGAACAATCCAAGGCGTCTATGTTTGTATTGCGACGAGTTGGTAGGATGGGTAGAGAGTTTTAACCGCTATCGCAAAGGTGCTGACGAACAGATGTGGCTTAGCATCTACAGCGGTGAACCCTTGTGCGTGAACCGTAAAAGCTCCGATGATATCCTCTCGATAGCAAGTCCATTCATTGATGTAATCGGAACCATTCAACCGGAAGTTCTCACGGATACTTTTTCCGGGAACCGACAAAACAACGGCTTCCTGTACAGGATTCTTCAAGCTCGCTCCGATGGAAATACCAAACTGTTATGGAACGAGAAAGGGTTCCCTCCCAAGCTTGAACAATATTGGGATAAGATCGTCCGGAGGGCCATCTCTGTCTGCGATAAGGAATTCGATGTATTTGAGACGGCCTCCGAATATCACTTCAGCGCCAATGCTGCCTTTCGTATAAGAGACTGGCAGAACTGCCAGGAAGAACTCCTGGAGAGCACGGGGACATCGGCACAGGTCGAAGCATTTAGGAAAATACAAGATTACGCCCTCAAGTTTGCGTTGATTCTACATACTATGGAAGAGGCAGACATTGGGAAGACTCTGCCAACAGAGATCAATATCGAAACAACTGAAAAAGCCATACTCCTGGCTGAATACTACTATTCGACAGCCCGCCTCTCTTTGGAAGACATAGAGGAAAGGACGCCCCAAAAATATCCCAAAAATCACGGGGATTTCATACTTGCCCTTCCTCCTAGATTTGACACCTCAGAAGCCATCAAAATCGGAGCACAATTCGGTATTTCAACAAGCACCGTCAACCGGATTCTTAAGAAGGGAAAGGGCGTATTTTTTATCTGGGAAGCCCATGGCCGCTACGAGAAAATACCATGACATTTTCGACAATTTTGACAATATTGACATTTTCATAAAATGTCACAAATATCGAAAATATCACAAATATCACTATCATCTCACCGCAGAACTGAGTGAACAGCAAACAGGTTAAAGAGTAAGTAGCAAGTTAGTGTTTCGGGATGCCCGAAACGTCTTGTCCAATGGCCGCCAAGAGGAATCATAACAAAGGGGGCAGGCCCCGAAAACCGACGGAAGAACGCCGGTCCTTGGCCGTTACGATCAAATTCAATGAGAGAGAGATGCAACACCTCCGAAGGACTGCTGAAAAAAGCGGAATTCATCTTGCCGTCCTGGTTCGACAATTGGCATTGAAAGGAACAGTAAAGACAAGGATCACCCCCGAAGAGATGGTTCTATACAAAGACTTCTCACGTCAGGTACGGGGAATCGGTCAAAACCTAAACAGAATTGCTGTTTTATTTAATATCGGCCAGGAGGTGGATATCGAAAAAATCACATCTATGGTAAATCAATTACAGGCGGCCTTGTCGGCGCTGACATCAAAACTCAATTAACATGTATGCTTTTATCCATTGTCCACTGCCACCCAAAACTGAACACCTGATTGCCATCGAAAATTGAACACTTTGAGATCATTTGCAAGGGTCATTGGCTGGGCCCGCTCGTAATGGA
>ONBM01000083.1 GCA_900316045.1 uncultured Bacteroidales bacterium
GATGTCCACATGTGTCTTACGCGCCAGGCGGCTACCGGCAATCTGGTAGAGCGGGAAGTACTCGTTGTCGCCCAGGGTCTCGTTGAACTTGGCCACCGGTCGGTCAATGCCACAGAGTTTGAGGAGTTTCCGAAGCTCTCGGTTGTACACGGCCACGGTATAGTTGGACTGCTGTTGGTTGAAGTTGAACTTCGTCCGCATCACAATGTCATAGGCACAGCGCACCAGGGGAGTCTTGATTTCCACTACATTCTCCATAATCTTCATAGTCTTGTGCGGGATGTAGTGGATGAAGGGGATGCCCTCGGGCGACACCGCGATGCGGTCCATCGTGAAGCTCATGAAGTCGCCGATACGGGCGCCGATGCACCTCAGTCTCCAGGACCGTCTTGAACTCTGACTTGCGCAAGAAGAACGGCTCATCGTTCTTCATCCGCATCATGGTCTTGAAGCGCTCGTGAGAGATTTTGCGGAAGGGGGACTTGAAGATTTCGTCCGTGTTCTCAAGTTCATTGAAGAAGGCCCGCAGGCCTTTCATCTCATGGACCACGGAGTTGTTGGAGATCTTTTTGGTGGGGTAGCGCTTACGGCCATCCTTCACATATAGCTTTGGATACTGGTCCACATACAGGTACTCGTCAGCGATGAACGCCCGGTAGTCCATCAGCATTTTCACGTCAAACTGCTCGGGCATCATGTTGGAGTGGCCTTTGATGAAGAGGAAGCGCTCCATTCTCCGGCACATCGCGTCATAGTGCATATGCCGGTGCTCTCCGATGATGCCATCCCGGTAGGCCTCCTCGATATATCGATGGAAGCGCTGGATCAGGTTCTCTTCGCCGGTCGGATGGAGGATGGCCTCCGGCGTGTCCGGATTCAGGATCTTGTCCACTTCAACCTGCAGGACCTCACTTCGCATGTCCATTCCCGTAATCTTCATATGGTTGTAGGCAGCGTTAATCGCCGCGAAGTACTCTTCAATCTCGGTCTTTAATTTCGGGTTATACACCGTGACACGGGGTCGGAGGGAGCCCTCCGGTGTGAACACCGCGAGCTGCTCATTTGGTATCTTCCGACCGGTCGAATAGTACATGGTCAAGGCCCTCCCGTCCGTGACCCGGAACCTCAAATTGGTGGTCCCGCGCGCCGATGTGGTTCGGCAGTAAAGTGTGATTCGTTCCATATTGCTCTATTATAACATTTCAAAAAACTATCCAAAAACTCTTCAAAAATTAGGAATTTAAATTATTTCCAACCCCTAATTTTTACCCCATTTCCGGGGTGTTCGTTACTATATTAATCTACCAAAGGTAGATAATTCGCACAACAAGTCAAAATTCCTTGCACAACTATCAAATTAATAGTGTTCAAAGATGTTCTTCAAAATGTTATAAATCAGCAGATTGAGCCAAAATTAAAACACAATTAATTCATCGTGTTTTATTGAATTGTTCCTTCCAAGAATAATTCGTAATATTGCACTAGAAATAATTAAAAATTAATATATTAATCATGTCAGTATTCAAGGATAAGGTTTTATTGATAACAGGGGGCACGGGGAGCTTCGGGAACGCTGTCCTTCGTCGTTTCCTTGACAGCGACATCCGTGAGATCAGGATCTTCTCACGTGACGAGAAGAAGCAGGACGACATGCGGCACATGCTGCAGAGCCCGAAGGTCAAGTTTTACATAGGCAACGTTCGCGACAAGCAGTCGGTGGACGTAGCCATGGGGGGAGTCGACTACGTGTTCTCAGCTGCGGCACTGAAGCAGGTGCCTTCCTGCGAGTTCTTCCCGGTGGAGGCGGTTCGTACGAACATCCTAGGAACGAACAATGTCCTTTTGTCGGCGATCGAGCACGGCGTGAGCAATGTGGTGGTGCTGTCTACGGACAAGGCAGCGTACCCAATTAACGCAATGGGCATGAGCAAGGCGCTGATGGAGAAGGTGGCGATAGCGAAGGGCCGCGAGCTGGGAGACGATGCCAAGACGACGATCTGCTGCACCCGTTACGGCAACGTGATGGCGTCGAGGGGCAGCGTCATTCCTCTGTGGGTTGAGCAGATGATAGAGGGGAAGCCGATCACGATAACCGACCCGAACATGACCCGATTCATGATGACGCTGGATCAGGCTGTGGATCTTGTCGTCTACGCCTTCACGCATGGCAAGAACGGAGACCTGTTCGTTCAGAAGGCGCCGGCTTCGACGCTTGACACGCTAGCGCACGCATTGATCGACATCTACTGCCATCGTCCCGTTGAGGGGGCGGGGAAGCCGTTCATAGAAAAGGAGCCTGAGATTAAAGTCATTGGCACTCGTCATGGCGAGAAGCTCTACGAGACTCTCGTGACGAGGGAGGAGATGGCGCGCGCCGTGGACATGGGGGACTATTACCGCATCCCATGCGACACGCGCGACCTGAACTACGACAAGTTCTTCACGAACGGAAATCCGGACATGGCAAAGATAGAGGACTACACGTCGCACAACACCAGAAGACTGGATTTGCGTGGAATGGAGGATCTGCTGATGCAGCTGCGTTTCGTGCGCCAAGACATGGGCCTGATGCCCGCCGCTCGTGCCAAGGACATAAGAAGCGAGTAATATGGACATTCTTGTTACAGGTGCAAAAGGGTTCGTGGGAAAGAACCTGTGTGCTTCGCTGAAGAACATCCGCGACGGAAAGGACCGCACTCATCCGGGGCTACACATAGAAGGAATCTATGAATATGACATTGACTCACCTCGCGGCCTACTCGAGGAAGCCTGCGGGAAGGCCGATTTTGTCTTCAATCTTGCTGGAGTCAATCGCCCGAAAGATCCCGAAGAATTCATGAAAGGGAATTTCGGATTTGCATCCGCTTTGCTTGATGCACTGAAGGCCCGCGACAACACCTGCCCGATAATGATTTCTTCATCCATCCAGGCGACGCTTCAGGGCCGGTTCGAAGGCAGCGAGTATGGCAAGAGCAAGAAAGCTGGTGAAGAGCTCATGTTTGCCTACGGAGCGCAGACCGGAGCGAAAGTTCTGGTCTATCGTTTTCCGAATCTTTTCGGGAAGTGGTGCCGGCCGAACTACAACAGCGTCGTGGCCACATTCTGCAACAACATCGCAAACGGCCTTCCGATACAGGTCAACGACCCAAAAACAGAACTGGATCTTGTCTACATTGATGACCTTGTCGCGGAAATGCTTGCAGCCCTTGAAGGCAAGGAACACCGCTGCGAATTCGAGGGCATGGAGCCCATGCCTGCGGACGATGGAAAATACTGTTTTGTCCCAGTCTCGCATCACGTCACTTTGGGCGAGATAGCCGACCTTCTGCATCAGTTCCGCAGCCAAAGTGAGACTCTCGAAGTTCCTGTTACAAAACCGGGCACTTTCGGGAAGAAGCTCTATTCCACTTTCTTGAGCTACCTCCCGAAAGACAAGGCAGCCTATTCCCTCAAAGCCAACATTGACCAGAGGGGCAGTTTCACTGAATTGTTCCACTTTCCAGAAGGCGGACAGGTAAGCTTGAACATTAGTAAGCCAGGCATCACGAAAGGTCAGCATTGGCATAACACCAAGGTCGAAGCCTTCGTGGTGGTAAAGGGTCATGGACTCATAGAGCAGCGCAAACTGGGTACCGATGAGGTCCTGACGTACGAAGTCTCTGGTGACAGGCCTGAAGCCGTATTGACTCTCCCAGGCTACACTCACAACCTCATCAACCTCTCTGACACAGAAGACATGGTGACAGTCATTTGGTGCAATGAAGTCTTCGACTCGGAGAAGCCCGACACCTTTGGAGAAAAAGTCTGACAAAAAAAAGAAACATGAACACAGATTATTCAAATATCCATTTCGCAGACAACGGCAAGCTTAAGCTGCTCATCATCGTGGGTACCAGGCCAGAGATCATCCGTCTAGCCGCTGTCATCAACAAATGCCGGAAATACTTCGATGTCCTGCTTGCCCACACGGGCCAGAACTACGACTACAACCTGAATGGAATCTTTTTCCGTGACCTTAAACTTGCCAATCCGGAAGTTTATATGGATGCTGTAGGCGAGGATCTTGGTGCCACCATGGGCAACATCATAGATTGCAGCTATAAGCTGATGGCTCAGACGAAACCCGATGCCGTTCTGGTGCTGGGCGACACGAATTCGTGCCTGAGCGTCATCGGTGCCAAGAGGCTCCATATTCCCATCTTCCACATGGAGGCGGGAAACCGTTGCAAGGACGAATGCCTCCCGGAAGAGACTAACCGCAGGATAGTAGACATAATAAGCGATGTGAACATAGCGTACAGCGAGCATGCCAGGCGCTACCTCGCAGAATGCGGATTGCCGAAGGAACGGACGTTCGTGTGCGGCTCTCCGATGGCTGAGGTCCTGCACGAGAACCTCGCAGAGATTGAGGCTTCCGATGTCCATAATCGCCTTGGTCTGGAGAAAGGCCACTACATCCTGCTCAGCGCACACCGCGAGGAGAACATAGACACTGAAAAGAATTTCACTTCTCTTTTCAGTGCAATAAATAAGATGGCAGAGAAATACGACATGCCTGTCCTTTACTCGTGCCATCCACGTTCAAGGAAGCGTCTTGAGCAAAGCGGCTTCAAGCTCGATCCGAGAGTCATCCAGCACGAGCCGTTAGGATTCCATGACTACAACTGCCTTCAGATGAACGCTTTTGCAGTTGTGTCTGATTCGGGAACTCTCCCGGAGGAGAGCAGCTTCTTCACCTCGGTAGGCCATTCATTTCCTGCTGTCTGCATACGCACTAGCACTGAACGCCCAGAAGCTCTTGACAAAGGATGCTTCATTATAGCGGGAATCAACGAAAAGAGTCTTCTCCAGGCGGTTGACACAGCGGTTGAGATGAACCGCAACGGTGATTACGGTATCCCGGTTCCCGATTACGTTGAGGAGAACGTCAGCACGAAAGTCGTGAAGATTATCCAATCCTACACCGGCATCGTCAACAAGATGGTCTGGAGGAAATATTAATAGCAACGCAGTGAGAATTCTAGTAGTCACGCAGTACTTCCAGCCAGAGAATTTCAAGAGCAACGACATTGCTTTCGAACTCTCGAAACGCGGTCATGACGTTACGGTTTTGACCGGCATTCCAAATTATCCCCAAGGGAAGTTCTATAAGGGATACGGCATATTAAAGAAAAGGCACGAGAGGATAAATGGAGTGTCAATTTACAGGGCGTTCTTGATTCCTCGTGGCAAAGGTGGCGGAGTGATGCTCGCATTGAATTATCTTAGCTGGGCGTTCATCGCTTCAATCTGGGCTTTCTTCATGGCTCTGTTCCGTAAGTACGATGCAGTTTTCGTGCATGAGACATCACCAATCACTCAGGGTTATCCTGCATTGGTAGTCAGGGCAATGTGCCATTGTCCGATGTATTTCTGGGTCTTGGATTTGTGGCCTGAAAGCCTTCAGGCTGCAGGAGGAATAAACAATAAACATATTCTTGGAATTTTCACCCGCATGACGAGGCGGATGTACAGGAAATCTGAGAAGATATTAATCAGTTCTAACGGGTTCAGAGAGTCGATTCTTGCGAAGGGAGATTATGAGGAAAAGATTGAATATTTTCCTAATTGGGCTGAATCTGTATTCGAGAACCCTTCGGAGATAAGGCTGGACAGGAATCTTCCTCGTCTGCCAGATGGATTCCGCGTCATGTTCACAGGAAATGTCGGGGAAGCTCAAGATTTCGAGCAAGTCATTAGGGCGGCTGAGTTGTTAAAGGATTACAAAAATATTAAGTTCTTGATTGTTGGAGATGGAAGGAAGCGTCAATGGGTTACTGATGCAATAAAGGACAAAGATCTAGAGGAGACTGTTTTCTGGCTTGGAAGGTACCCGCTTGATTATATTCCTGCAATCAGTAATGATGCTGATGTTCTCTTCCTCTCTTTGAAAAGTGATTTGATTTTTAGGCTGACAGTGCCTGCCAAGCTTCAGTCATACATGGCAACAGGGAAACCCATCGCTGCAATGATTGACGGGGAGGCGCAGAACATAGTGAAAGAGGCTGGGTGCGGACTCTGCGCGGACGCTGGTGATGCCAAGGCGTTTGCTGACAATATTTTGAAAATGAGCAAATTCCCAAAAGAAAAGTTGGCTGCTATGGGAAAGGCCGGATTGGAATATTACGATAAATATTTCCGTAAGGCTGTTTGTTTTGATAGGCTGTATAATCTAATAGAGAAATAATTATGTTGATCGACGATAAATTGCTGGATAGCATTCGGGTGTTGGCGAAGGGGTCGCCGAGGCTGAGGATGAATTACGACTTGCGGAATTCGGAGGCTGATGGGTCGCAGCGGATGCTGAATGCGCTGGAAATGGGGACTGTGATTCCGATTCACAGGCATCATGATACTTCGGAGACGCAGATTCTGCTTCGCGGGGTGATTGATGTTCTGATTTATGACGATGAGGGCAGGGAGGTTAAGAGGATTCGGCTGGACCATAAGAAGGGTGCTTATGGCGTGCAGGTCGGGAAGAACGAGTGGCACAGCCTGGAGGTCATCGAGCCGGCGGTGATCTTTGAGGCGAAAGACGGGTGGTATACCCCCAACGCAGACAAGGACTTTCTGAAGAAATAGGTTGGATTCCGGATTGTATTGGGCCATCGGGAATTGGCTTCGTATGGGGCAATCGTTTAGCATTTCATGATTTCCTGCGGATTTCGGCGATAACCACCCAGGCATTTAGGCGATAACCACCCACTTGAGTTAACGTTTCAAGCCTGGTTGTGGCGTTGCAATTGGGAATTTGCCTAGAGCTAGGCAGCGGGGGATTGCCGTTGCGATTGGGCAGATGGTGAATATGCCGTGGGGCGGCGTGCAGGGGCGATTGGCCGAATTTGCCCCCTAATCAAATCATGGGCAAATTCACTCCATGCCCAGCTGGAGCCCCCCAATTGCACAATCGCCGAATGTGCAAATTTCCAGCATGGGTCGCTGAAGGCGCTAGGACAGCGAAACCCGTCAGGGCGGCGAAATACGGCATGGGCAGCGGCACCTCTTAATGGCATGTAGCTCGGCTCAATGATTATCTTATTCGGCTGTCCTGATGACATATTCGGCTGTCCTGATGAAATTCAGAGTCCGGCTGATTGGCAGACATACTGGTCGTGCGGAGTCCTTCTTCATCACGAGTTTTGATAACGTTTCCACCATTGCTAAGCACGTTTTGAGTTTCTTTTATAACATCTTTCATATTGAATTACTATTTGCATTTTTATCAGGACGTTTTTTATAGATTCAAAGCAATTTTATATACTTTCCAACCTTTCCATCAATCGTCCCAGTTCGGAGTAGGTATAATCTCTGTCACTCTTCACATTGGCCATAGCTTTTTCAAGACTGCCACCATTGTGCTCAAAGTAATTGTGTAGTCCTTTGGTCTTGATGAAGAACTCTATCGTCTTTCGATACTCGACACATTGGTTCAAATCTTTGAGCAATGGCTCTTGTGTTTCGTATGGACGTGAGGTGTAACGGAAATAGAAGAGAAAGAACAGTTCTGTGCAGCGGTGAGTTTCGAAGAACTCCACCTCACAGTAGATGCCTTTCTTGGGTTTATTGATAGGCTTAGCGTACTTTGCCTTTAACTTCTGGTATTGAGAACGCTCTGGTTCCTTGTCTTTCGTATCCATGTCGATGATGCAGAAGATATGGCTGTAACCCATTGCTACAACCTCTGCTATCTTAGCATCCAGTTCCTTGATGTTTGTATGCTTCGGATAGTCAGGCTTGATGGTCAGACGCTTGAACACGTCGCATAGGGATTTGAAGTAGAAGAACTCCGTTGGCCCCTCACCAAGGATGAGTGCTGTTTGTCGTAGCTTTCCCATATCAGTCCTCCAGATTTATAAAGATACTACCCAGTTCTGGTTTGGCACCCAATCGGCCTATGCGGTATGAATTGTAAAGCGAGAGGTTCTTGTGCAAGCCAAAGGAGTCGCCACGAGCATATTCGGACGAAGCTGTCTCTTTATTCTTCTCGACAAACCACACCACACCTCGGTTCTCATTAATCATGTCCTGCGACAGGAGGGTAGTCTCCTGACTTGTGATAACCAACTGCGACTTGTCGGAGTTGAAGATGAAGACATTGAGATAGTAGTACAACAAGTCGTTGTGCAGGTCCTCGCCCAGTTCATCAAGGTAGTACACATGAGGACTC
>ONBM01000065.1 GCA_900316045.1 uncultured Bacteroidales bacterium
TTATGTCGTAGACCCTTCATTCACGCCGTTTTCTTATCCGTGGGGTACTGGAAGATACTATTACAATGACATTCCTTGCGTCGATGCGGTCAGCAACTACTCCACAAGAGAGTTGAGAACGTTGCTTAAATGTGACACTCCCGGCGTGCCGCCTGACTTCAAGATCATCAACGGCCACATCTCCCCCACCTCCTTCTGCGCAATCAAGTTCGGCATGGCGATGTTCCGCGACGCGCACCACTACTTCGCGATGCTGACGAAGAACGTAGAGGCGTACAGCGAGCTGGCGGCGGAGTTGGATGATGGAGAGTTCCTGACTGATGCTGAACTGTTTACACAGGTGTGGAAGATTGTTCGGGAAAAGTACGAGCTGGAACGTCTCAGCGATTTGTCGAAGGCGCAGAAGCAGGAACTCGCCCGCGCTCTTCATTACGACTGGCGTTCTTCCAACGGCCAGATCCGCCGCATCCTCGGCCTCAGCCAATACGAGGTCGATTCCCTCTTCCCGCTTAGCAAGAAGTGATGCGCAGCAAGTCTCCAAATCCTCTCATAAAGGCTGTTTTGTCCGCAAATATGGCTTCTCCACGGACGGAGCACCTCGAAAACCTAATTTAATTTTCCTTAGATTGGTGCTTGCTAGCGATAGCCTGTCTAATCTCCACCTCTCTCTCAACCCATGCGACTATGTGTATGTTTCCGCAAATGCTGACTATCCACCAGAATACCCTCATTGAACACACTGCATTGAAAATTTTCCAAGATAATTCGCTATGAGCAAGACATTCAAAGATTATGGTGGCTCCGCCAATGAGAAAATAGGCAATCAGCACAAAAAAGCTTACAATGATAATGACACCCCACAAACTTTTTTCTTTCCCTTTAATGCGGATGACAGGGACATATCCTGTTGGAATTAAAATGCGATAGACAATCCACGCATAATAGAGTATCCCCAAAACTGCAAGGATTAGGAAAAAATAACAGTCCGAAGCCGCAAAATACAGTGAGAAGAACAAGGTGATTACCATCCCGAAAATGGAGGTGAGGTTAAAAAGAATAATCACATACCAAGCAATAGCCCCGCTGCTTTGTTTTCGTTTGGGTTTTGTCTTTGTGTCGTTTGTGTCGTTTGCGTCATCTGCGAACTTTGTTTTCATATTATCATTCTTATCAGGTTAAAACATCCCTTAGTCTTCTTCTGTAAAATTTCTGCAAATTATGTACTAAAATTGTTTATTAAAAACGCAGAGATCATTCTCGAAATGACCATTTGACTCTCCGCCACCGTAGCCATAAGTGCTATCATAGTCGCCTTTAATCATAGTAACGGCACCATTATGGAAATCTGCTCCCGAACCACCAGATTCAGACGGTGGCCGCTGCCTGTGGCTTTGACCTGACACAGCATCACCACGTCCTGGCAGATGCGGAGGCGTGTGCACATATTGCGATGAAAATTCTCTAGAATTCGGTTTTCCCGCCATCTTCTTTCATCTCGTCATACTTGGCGCGATTGAGACGGAAAAGAGATGCTACGCGACCGAGACGTCCTTTGCGAACGTGGGGAAGTTCCGGTTCTGCCATGTCAGTATTCAGACAACGTTCCTCCATCTTCGGCACCGACATAGCGTCGCAAAAGTCCATATCGGCCATCATCATCGGAGCGGGAGCCGCCTCGTAAAGCATTGCGGCTTCATCTGACTCGGGAGCATCGGCTTCCTCCAAGATTCCGGAGGCCATAATCTTCCGTTGGAAGTTGCGGCGGTCGAACTTGACACCGAGGATGGCTTCGTAGAGGCACCGAAGGTCAGGAATCGTGAAGGTATCGTCTAGGAGATCGAAGCCGATGGGCTCGAAATGAATGTCGCGGCGGAGGCGTTCCATTGCTGCTTCGAAGATTTTGTCATGGTCGAAGGCCAGCTCTGGGAGATTGTCGACAGGGAACCAGACTGCTTCATCGGCATCGTCTCCGCCAATGACTTCGGACGGCTTTACCAGCGCATAGTAGGCAATGGTGATGACGCGCTCACGAGGATCACGGTCGGGATCAGAAAAAACACCCAGTTCACCGATGGCAGCGGCCTCCAGGCCGGTCTCTTCACGTAGTTCACGGAGAGCGCCCTCCTTCGCAGTCTCGGTCAGCTGCAGGAACCCCCCAGGGAAGGCCCAGAAGCCCTTGTACGGCTCGCCACCGCGACGGACCAGCAAGACCTTGAGCTTGCGGTCTTCATAGGTAAAGATTACGCAGTCAGTCGTTACGGCCATGTGCTCGTAGCGGTACTGATACGGGAATTCCGCACCGGGAACGTATGTGAAATTCTTTCCCATTGCCCTGCAAAAATAGGCGTTTTCGGGCTATTTGCAAAATTTTGCGTCAAAATGACGCAAAGATTTTGGAGGATTCAGAATAATGTTTTATTTTTGCGTCATATTGACACGATTAATAATATAATCGCGACGCATTATGGAAAAGAAGGACGGAAAGACTAAGGTTTACAACGTGATTATCACGGACCGCATATGAAGAAGAAAAGGAGGACTAAACCATGTTAGGTGCCATTATCGGAGACATCGCAGGTTCGACCTACGAGTTCCACAACACCAACGATTACAATTGCAACCTGTTCCCGAAAGAGAGCAACTACACTGATGATACCGTCATGACCATAGCGGTGGCATCGTGGCTGCTCATGGATTCTGAGCATACACACAAGGTGCTGGAAGAGGAAATGGTTCGGTTTGCAAATGAATATCCTTGCCCAAAGGGTGGCTACGGCGGAGGATTCCGCCGCTGGCTCTTCCGGACGGAAGGCCGCAAGCCGTATAACTCCTGGGGCAATGGCTCGGCGATGCGCGTGAGCGCTGTTGGCTGGTTCTTCGATACATTGGAGGAGACAGAACGGGTGGCAGAAATTTCCGCTTCGATTACTCATAATCATCCGGAGGGCATCAAGGGTGCGCAGGCAGCTGCCGCTGCAATCTTCCTGGCTCGAACCTGGCACTCCAAGGAGGAAATACGGGACTATATTGAGCAGCGATTCGGCTACGACCTTCATAAGACTTACGCTGATTGGCATGGGAAATACGGGTGGGATGAATCATGCCAAGGAACGGTGCCACAAGCCATAATCTGTTTCCTGGAGTCCGAAGACTATGAGGATGCCATCCGGAAAGCAGTAGCTCTCGGTGGAGATTCTGACACCCTTGCCTGTATTACCGGCGGCATAGCGGAAGCCTTCCATGGACTTATTCTCGCAGAGATGGCAGACGAGGCATTCGAGCGTTTGCCGGAGGGCTTCCAGACCCTGCTCAAGGAGTTCGAAAAGAGGTCGTTCTATAAAAGCCGGATAGCGTTTGTGGACTGAATAATCATTGAGAATACTAGTCGATATCCAGATCAATGCCCATATTCGCCAACATTATTGTAAAAACAGACAAATTTTGATGTTTTTAACAATAAAACGGGCGTTTGCCTGACGGTGTCAACATCCATAAGAGAGCGTGAACTCTGTTTCCAGAACCAGTGGTTAGTAATGGAAATAGTCTCCTCAGCGCTTATAATGAATAACACCATTGCCCAGGATTGTGAATAATCACAACCTCTCTACAAAGTTTCACAAAACCTTGTAGATGATGTGAATAAAGAATCGCATACGTATATTCAAGCCCACCGGAAAACGTGTCTCGCAGAACGCTGTCGAGGCAGGCTACACAGAAGTGCGTAGGGAATGGCATGTCTCGACATCGAGGCATCCCAAGAGTCACGTTGTCGACCGACACCCCTTTGCAGAGCCTCCGGAAGGATATATCCCGACAGCACTTTGCGAAATTACACCACTCTCATCCTGAACGACCACCACTATTCATCCTAAACAACCTCCCCGTCATCCCGTAAGACCCACCACGTCATCCTCTAGTTGACACACATTTTCGAATTGGCGCAAAAACCCAAAATTATTTGTAAGTTTACAAATGTCCCGAAGAAATGGGGTAAAGGATATGAATAATTTGATCATGGCGTTACTGACGATGCTCGGCTTGCTGGGCTGCAAAGGTTACTCGAACCTTAAGGTTGATGAGTTTGAAAACATGCTTTCGGAGGATAAGACTGTCCAGCTTGTGGATGTCCGCACTCCCCAGGAATATGCCTCAGGGCATCTTCCTGGGGCGATCAACATCAACTGGCAAGACGATGGTTTCATCGAGAATGCCAAGGCACTCCTATCCACGGAGCATCCTGTAATGGTATATTGCCGGAGCGGAAAGCGCAGCGCTGCCGCCGCCGCTAAGCTGGACGGAAACCTCTTCAAGACCTACAATCTGCTTGGCGGCTATCTCTCCTGGACAGAGGCGGGAAAGTCGGTTTCGACTTATGACGTGGAAGGCTTCAAGACGGCTTCCGGCGAACCGCTCGCCATCACCCTCATCAAACACGCCTCGCTGGAAATCCGCTATAAGGGCCTTTCGATTCAGATAGACCCTGTATCCGGCTACGGCAAGCCTACGGACTATGCAACGGAATTCCCTAAGGCAGACATTATATTGATCACACATGAACACGGTGATCACTTTGACAAAGAAGCCATCGCAAGCCTCAGGAAGGAAGACACCCGCCTGTTCGCGAATGCCCGCTGCGCAGATATGCTCGGCTGGGGAAAAGCACTTGTCAATGGAGAGAGCGCTACGCTCTCCGAAGGAATTCGACTGGAGGCCGTTCCCGCCTACAACACCACTGAAGGTCACTTGCAGTTCCACCCCAAAGGCAGGGACAACGGCTATGTGCTCACGCTGGACGGCTTTCGCATTTATATAGCCGGGGACACTGAAGACATTCAGGAAATGACTGAGCTGAAAGATATCAATATCGCTTTTCTCCCTGTTAACCAGCCCTATACAATGACAGTAGACCAGTGCGTGAAAGCTGCGAAGACCATAGCGCCCAAAGTGCTGATTCCTTATCATTTCAGCAAGACTGACATTTCGGCCCTGCCGGAACTGCTATCTGGGATGGATGTCAGGCTTCGCCAAATGCAATAGGAGATGCCAGGCTGACCGAATCAACGTAAAAAAGGCACTTTTCATTTGCCTCCTATGGCACATTTATTTTCGCATGTCAGACAGTAAGGCTCATCGTTTATAATTATATTTGCACAAATATTCCTGAATCACATTAATATGAAAGCATATTCTGTCATTCTAGGCATCGTTGCAGCCTGCACCGCTTTTTCTTCGCCTTGGGCTAGGCCTGCAACCCATAGCGAATTGGATAACGACGATGCTGATTCGACGGTCGCCGTCATCGCATGGTTCAACAAGAGAGACACTATGACGTATTGGATCAATGAGAGCAGCTGGAAAGTCAAGGACGGAGACACCACCAAGACATCAGGAGTCTCGACCAAAGTCATGCTCACGGTGACCGACTCCACGAAGAAAGGTTATAATATGGAATACAAATTCCTTGATTTTCAAGGTGATACGCTAGCAGACTCTAAGATAGGCGAATTCCAGAACACGCTCGTCAATAAACTGTCGAAGGATATCGTCGGGACATCTATCAGATTCAGAACCGACGAATATGGACACATCACCAAATACGAGAACCTGAAGGAAATCAAGACGCAGGCGAAGGAACTCTTTGATTCCGCTTATGAGGAATTGTTGAAGCAGCCCGTGATGGACAGCCTGAAATCCGTCGGAATCGACATTACCACACTCATCAAGAAGGCTGACATCGCCACCATAGTCGACGGATACACTGAGGAACTGGAAATGATGTTCCGGTTCCACGGCAATTCATTCACGGTAGGAGAATATGACGACCATAGCGACGAAACCAAGAAAGAGTATGCGTCCGATTCTCATCTGAGCATAGATCTTGATCCGGAGACAATGGAATATTCAATTTCAACCACGGTGGAGACGAATATTCCGTCGAAGGACCTTAAAGAACTCGTAGGTTCTATAGTCGAGACCTTTTCGGACAACTCTAAGTCAGAGGATTTTTCCGATGAATATGACAAGCAAGTGAAAGAAGATGCCATCGTAAGCAGCTGGAATAGCTGGAAATACTTCGCAGACGGCTGGCCTTCAGAGGTGTTGAGCCAAACAGAGACAATGCTGATGGGGCAGGGCAAATTGAAACAGACTTTCATTGCCTGGGAGACCCGTTCTGTCGGGAATCCAGAAAAATAGCCCAGGAGTTGCAACCAACTTTAGACTGGCCTAGAGGCAGGATGACACAAAGTTTTCACATATTCATTTTGATAATTATCCTAAACTTCGTAAATTTCTGCCCGCAACACTGCAATAACCTAAATTGCTGACCAAAATACAGCAATGTTAATGTAGATTGCTGATCAAAATAAAATTGCCGACCTGATGAGCCGGCGAAGACAATGTTAATTACTGACCAAAATATAAAGATATGATAATTGCATACTGCTTGCATGCTCTCAATCTTTCAGGAGGCATTGAAAGGGTCCTCACGACAAAGGCTAGCTACCTGGCCGACGTTTTAGGCTACGAGGTTCACGTGATAACCGCCCGCCAGAAAGGCAGGAAGATGCCTTTCAAAATGAGCGAGAAGGTTATGTTGCACGATCTTGACACGAATGACAGGGTATTCCTCCTTAAATACACGAAGAGGCTCGGGGCATTGCTCTCGGAGATTCATCCCGACATCACGGTGAGCGTCTGCGATAACAGCGTTTACGCTTTACCGATGTGCAAAGATGGAAGCGCCAAAGTCGGCGAATTTCATTTCTCCCACGAAAAGTTCCAGATGAAATACGGGTCGAGCGTTTTCGGAAGGCTTTACGCTGCTCTAAGAACAAGGAAACTCGAGAAGGCCGTCAGAAAACTGGATCGCTTCATCGTGCTGACCAAGGCAGACAAAGCGGACTGGGAGAAAGTAAGAGCCGATGGAATCGAGCAGATATACAATCCGCTGCCATTCGTCTCCTGGCAGACCTCTCCCCTGTCCCGAAAACGCTGCATAGCGGCCGGAAGGCTTGAAAGCCAGAAGAACTTCAAGGACATGATCACTGCCTGGAAGACGGTGGACAACAGGCATCCGGACTGGACCCTAAGCATCTATGGCAGCGGAAGCCGGAAAGATGAACTTACGGACTACATAAATGCGTCCGGGCTGACCGGCAAGGTCATTCTGGAAGATAACACCAGTGACATCGGCAAGGAATTGCTGGACAGTTCCTGTCTCGTGATGTCGTCTAAGTTCGAAGGCTTCCCGATGATATTGCTCGAAGCATTGACGACCGGCCTCCCAATCGTCAGCTACGACTGTCCCAAAGGGCCTTCCGAGGTCGTCAGGATTGGAGTCAATGGCTATCTTGCCAATGTCGGAGACACGGACACGCTTGCCCGGGGGATATGCAAAGTCATTGAGGATGAGGAACTGCGGAAGCGGTTCGGAGCCGAGTCCAGAAGACTCTCCGAGAATTTCACCCTTGAGAAGACAATGGAGAAATGGGATTCACTTTTCAAAGAAATCCTGAAGCAAAAGGAGGCAGAAAGCTCCCCTTTAACTAATCGTCGAGAAGATAAACTGTCAGGCCGTGCGTCTTACGGCTGCCTTCAGGCGGAAGTTTCATATAATCGCCGAACTCCTGAGCCAGCCATTCGTCCCAATGCCGGAAAGCCTTGAAGCGGCAGCCTTCGAACTCCAAGTCAGAATATTCATCTAGCATATTCCTTTCAAATATTTCCCTTGTGCCGTTGTAAGTGACGGAGACAGCACCGACAAGCCGGGAGGTCTCGTAAGGATATTTCAGGACTTCATCGTTGATCAGCTTCCACCAATGCTCCGCACCCCCCAGGTGAGCGTCAATCTTTGACAGAAGCGGCTGATGAAAATTGAATATGTCGAAGCGCGTCCCGCAAATGTTCAGCCTGTGAGACCAATGCGTCAGCTTATGCTCTCTTTTCCTTTGTAACTCAACGCCTTCCGGTTTTCCATCCATAGGGAATATGTCGATGTTCAATCCGAAATCATATTCATAGCCTCGCCCTTGAATGCTTTTGGTCTTGACATCTTCGACCTTAGAGAAAAAATGGACAAAGCGGTCTCCCTTGACGCCAGCCCTGTGACAAAGGCAACGGTAACGGGCGTCTGGCTCCTTCCCGAAGGTGGACACAAAACGCTCATAGTCCGGCCTTGGCATAAGCAAATCGATGTCGTCGTCCCAAGGAATGAAACCCTTGTGACGCACTGCCCCGAGCAAGGTTCCATATGCCATTGAATACCTTATCCCCTCCTTGACGCAGAAAGCATCCACCGACTTAAGGATTTCCAGGAGATAGAGCTGGATTTCCCTGTGTGATAATTTACGCATAAAGCGAACAAAATATAGCCCGATTTTTACAAATATAGCTGATATTTGCTAAATTTGTATAAAACTGAAACAAACGAATATGCATTCTTATGTTTTTCCAGGAGATTTGGACAAGGAGATTGCGAAAATCGGCTCTCAACCTATCCCTTACATGAGGACAGACTGGTTCTCAAAGATAAATCTCGAATCCGAAAGCATTCTTTTGGATCTCATCCATTGCAATGGAGGAAGGGCAATCATCTACACTGGTTCAGGAACCGGAGCTATGAGCGCCGTGGTGGAGAACTACGTCAGCACAAAGAGAAAAGCGATCGCCATCAACGGCGGATCTTTCGGCAAGCGCTGGGTCTCAATCTGTGGGTACTACGGGGTTCCGGTGATAGACTTCAAGGTTCCTTTTGCAAAGGACATAGACTATGTGGAGCTTGAGAGGGTCATGGAGGCGGAACACCCGGACGTGTTCCTCTGCCAGCACCACGAAACATCTAGCGGGCAGTTGTTCAACCTAGAGAAAATCTCAGAGATCTGCCGCAGGCACGATGTCTCCATCATCGTAGATGTCGTAAGCTCATTTCTCGCCGAGGAGCTGGATATGGACAGGCTTGGAATCGACATCTGCGTGACAAGCACCCAGAAGGGGCTCAACATCCCTCCGGGGCTGTCCATTGTGTTCCTCAGCAGAAGACTTGAGGGATATGAATATGCCCATAGAGGCTATTACTGGGACTTCGAGAACAATCTGTCCAATCTCAAGAGAGGCCAGACCCCGTTCAGTCCAGCCACAACCATCTACCTTCAGCTTAACGCACGGCTCAAGCAGCTCAGGGAACAGGGCGGAGAGGCTCTCAACATCTCGCAAGTGCGCCATCGAGCCGAGATATTCCGCGCAGAATGCCGCAGGTACGGATGGGCGATGCCGGCTGAGACCCCTTCCTGCGCAATCACGTCCATACAGACGAAGGACACGGCAGAGCGTCACATCTTCAATGGCTTGATAGAACGGTATCAGACCTACATAATGCCGGGCTCAGTCACTGGTTTATACCGGATCTCACACATGGGGCTCCAGTCGGACGATGAACTGCGAAAGTTAGCCGAAAGAATACACTCAATCGAAGCTGAAATAAATGGATAAGGAGTCAATGCAGGCAAACGGAGGGAATCCTCACAGGAGGACGGTCATCACATACGGCACCTTCGACGTTCTGCACCAGGGACACATCAACCTGCTCAGGCGTGCTAAAGAACTCGGAGACTGGCTTATAGTTGGGGTCACGACCGACAATTTCGACATTGAGCGTGGCAAGCTGAACACAAGGGACAGCGTCATGAAGCGCATCCAGGCAGTCAAAGACACCGGCTACGCCGACGAGGTGATCATTGAGGAGTACAAGGGGCAGAAAATCGACGACATCCAGAAATACAACGTGGATGTCTTCGCAATCGGCTCAGATTGGGAAGGTTATTTTGACTATCTGAAAGAGTATTGCGAAGTAGTGTACCTTCCTCGCACGCAAGGCATATCAAGCACCATGCTGCGCGAGGAGCAGATTTCTGTCAGGATAGGAATCATTGGAACCGGTAGCATTGCGAGAAGATTCGTCCCTGAGTCCAAGTTCGTCAGCTGCAACACCATCAGCTCTGCCTTCAATCCCGATCATGGAGAGTGCGAGGCATTCTGCTCCGCCAACGGCATCCCGTCTGCGGCCCGCTCGCTTGACGAATTGACAGGCAACTGCGACGCAGTCTACGTGGCCTCGCCTCACTACACTCATTATGAATATGTCAGGGCAGCTCTCCAGGCCGGAAAGCACGTGCTGTGCGAGACGCCTTTCGTCCTACGTCTTGCCGAGGCAGAAGAGTTATACTCGATCGCAGAGGCAAACCACAGGACCCTTATGATAGCCCACAAGACTGCATACTGCCCGGCATTCAGGCATCTTGTCACGATGCTTAAGTCTGGAGTAATCGGGAAAATCGTGGACATCAATGCCTCAGTCACCACCCTGACCGACGAGAAATCCTCGAAGCTGGACCACAACCAATACGGTGGGAGCATGAATGAGAATGCCTGCTTCCCGCTGCTTCCAATCATAAAATTGCTTGGAAAGGATGTGCGAAACGTCAATTTCTATTCCATCATGAAGAACGACGTCGATATTTACACAAAGGCAGTCTTACGTTACGACTCGGCCACATCATCTTTCCAAGTAGGACTGGGAGCCAAGACGGAAGGGAATATGATCATCTCAGGCACCAAGGGCTACATCTACGTTCCGGCGCCATGGTGGAAAACAGACTATTTCGAGCTGAGGTTCGAGGATCAGAACCTGAACAGAAAGTGCTTCTACCCATTTATGGGCGAGGGCCTGAGGTACGAAATCCGTGAATTCATATCGCACATCCTGAATCCGGAGCAAAACTTCTATCTTCTGTCAAAGGGTGAGATTCTCAAGATGACAGAAATCCAGCAGGACTACATCGATGGTAAGACTGTCTATAAGCTAAGTTAGAAAGACCAATGAGACAACTCACCTTAAAGGAACTCCAGTCGTTCAGCCTTGGAATTCTCAAGGACGTGGCAGGATTCTGCGAAAAAAACGGCATAAGATATTCATTAGGCTACGGCACCCTGCTTGGGGCCGTGCGGCACAAAGGTTTCATCCCGTGGGATGACGACGTGGACATCATGATGCCACGCGAGGACTATGAAAGATTCCGGTCCAGTTACCGGTCGGACAAATTCACATTCATTGACAGCCGAAACACTCCGGACTGCTACATCGCCTTCGGACGAGTGTGCGACACGGAAAAGACCATCGCCACAAGCTGCATACCGTGGATAACGAAAGATGTCGGGGTTTGGATCGACATATTCCCTGTTGACCGAGTGCCGGACGACAAGGAGACATTCGAGAGAATCTATGACGCCCTTTTGATCCTGATGAAATCGAATGTGGGAATAAGACGGGTGCACACCATTTCGTCCTCCGGATTCTCTATCTACAAAAGGCTCAAAATCTGGACATTGAAGAAGATCAATCCGAGGCTTGCGAAACGTGACCCCAATGCCATAGTCAATGATATGAATGCCCTCATCTCCCTGCTCAGCCCTGAACATAGCCAGCATTGGTCACAATTATGCTGCCCGGACGTGGGCACGAACGAGTTTTTCCGTGACGAGGACATTAATGAATACGTCTCCCTCAAGTTCGAGGACTGCGACTTCTTTGCGTGGAAAGGTTATGACAGGATCCTGCGCGACTCTTACGGGGACTATATGACCCTTCCTCCGGAAAATAAGAGAAAGCCACTGCAGAACTACATCAAGTTCAGATGGAAAGAATGAAACGACAGAATAGATGATATGAAAGAAGCAGGTTCAATACAAGAAGATTCTTTGCAGTGGTTTTTCCTAGCAGGATGGGGGTAGAAGTGTTCACCCCGATGAAAATCGAGACCAGGAATGTGGGTGGCAAGAGAGTGAGACTGGTGCTGCCATACATTAATGACATGCTGTTTGCACATTCTAAAAAGAATATCTTGGATGAAATCATCGCAAAGACTCCTACTCTGCAGTACAGATACGTCAGTGGCAGGAAGTATCGCGAGCCTCTGACAATCAGGGATGAAGACATGGAAAAGTTCATCGCTGCCGTGAAGTCTTCAGACAAGCCCAGGTACTACCTGCCTCAGGAAATAACGTCCGGCATGCGCGGACGGCGAATCCGGATTATCGACGGGCCTATGGCTGGCTACGAGGGACAACTGCTCGCGGTAAAGGGTTCTCGAAAGAAACGTCTCATCGTCGAAATTCCGGGCTGCATTGCTGTCGCCGTTGAAATAACTTCGGACTGCATCGAGGTGGTCAATGTGCCCCCTCTTGAAGAAATATTTGTTTGGTTATAGAAGGTTCTTGATTATTTATATTCCTTATCCCGTTATATGCTGGTTATAGGCTAATTATTTAGGCTCTTTGCTTTGGCGATCAGCTCCAGCAACTGTTTACGATACCCATGCGGATCTTTTCCCTGACCGGCCTTGACCAGTTCGGTTGCCATGTTGAAGCTGGCTTTGCCTTTGTATTCGGAATTTCTAAGCAGCATCGCATATGCGGCCACGCCAGCAGCAAATGAGAGATTCTCGGACAGCTGATCAGAACTTTGAGTCATTACGTCGTCGGACAGGGCGATGCTCTGGGAGCCTATGCTTTCCTTGTAGCGGAAATCGAACTTTGCCACAGATTTGCCGGCTTCGAACGACTTTCCTGGAATGATTTCGTAAAGCGCGGTGATGGTCTGACCTGCGCCAATTTCTCCCGCATCCTTGTCATCGTTCTCGAAGTCGTCATTCTCGAGCTTCCGGTTCTCGTAGCCAATCAGCCTGTAAGCCTCCACCATGTCCTTGTCGAAGGTGACCTGGCATTTCGAGTCGTTAGCAACTGAGAAGAACTTGGAGCGTTCGTTCACGAAGACCTTGGTCATCTCTCCCTCCGAATCAATATATTCATAGGTTCCATTACCCCAGTTCGACACCGTCTCCATCATAGAGTCGTTCAGGTTGCCACGCCCGAATCCGCAGCATGTCAGATAGATGCCTTCCTTTGCGTAGTCCTGAACCATTTCCTTCAGTTCGTCAGTGTCGGTCACTCCCACATTGAAGTCTCCATCCGTACCCATTATGACTCTGTTGTTTCCTCCTTTCTTGAAATTAGCCTTAGCCTCCTCGTACGCCATCTTCATTCCGGCTCCGCCGGAGGTAGAGCCGTATGCGCTCAGCTTCTTGATAGCTTTCTTTATGGTAGAAGCTTCGCTGACCGGCGTTGATTCCAGAATTTTTTCCACGCCACCAGCGTAAGTCACTATGGAAATGCGATCGGTCGGACGCATATAGTCCACAAGGGTCATGAGGGAATTTTTCAGGAGCGGAAGCTTATCGTCAGAATCCATCGAGCCGGAAATGTCGATGAGGAAAACGAAATTGGCCTGCGGAACCTCACTCTCAGGAACAGACTTTCCTTTGATGCCCAAGCGCAGCAGGTAGTGCTCGCTGTTCCATGGGCAAACGCCTGTCTCTGAGTTGATGGCTACGGTCTTGCCATCTGCCGGATCAGGATAGTCGAAGGTGAAATAGTTCAGGAACTCTTCTGTGCGGACAGAGTTTTTGTCCGGTAGCATACCTTCCATCAGATAGCGGCGCATGTTTGCGTAAGATGCTCCGTCGGCATCGACCGAGAACGTGGACACGTTCTCATCTGCCGTCTTGACGAAAGGGTTCTCTACGATTTGGTCATATTTGTCGCCTCCAGACCCGGGACAATCGATGTTTCCATCCATCCCATAATAGCTGTCAGAAATTGGACTATCGGAACTAATTGAGCAGGAGCCGAGAAATGAGCCGACGATGGTCAGAAGGCTCGGGAAAAGAGCCAATGCAATTGAGCGTTTCATGATTGAATTAGATTAAAGTTATGTGTCGTCATATTAATATATACTATACGCTATCTGTCATCAAATGTCAATGTCTTAGCCTATTACGGACGCCAGACATATTCATAAATCCAATAAATATGAAACCTTGCATCGACGAATTTTTTTTTTCTTGCTACATTCAGGAATGACCCGATTCTTTTCGATCTGCCGTGATATTTAACAAGATTTTAGTAAATTAGTGGTCATGATAAAGATATTCGGAATGAAAACGTGCCCTTATTGCACGTACGTCCATGAGCAGATAAAGGACGATAAACGCTTCAGAGTCATCGACATAGGAGAAGATGTCTCATACATGCACGAATTCTTGGCGCTGCGCGACAACGATCCGGTTTTCAACCATTCCAAGGAAATCGGTGACATCGGCATCCCTTGCTTTTTGAGAGAGGACGGTTCAGTCTCTCTCAAGCCTGAGGACTTCGGACTGAAAGAATATTCACCCGAAGGAGCCTCTTGCAGCATAGATGGCTCAGGCTGCTGA
>ONBM01000084.1 GCA_900316045.1 uncultured Bacteroidales bacterium
GGCGACACTAACATAGTGATTATCAATGAGATATGCAATATTTCTCAAAGAAATCAACCTTAGCTTTTTT
Organism: uncultured Bacteroidales bacterium; assembly: GCA_900316045.1. GTDB lineage: Bacteria > Bacteroidota > Bacteroidia > Bacteroidales > UBA932 > Cryptobacteroides. The sequence goes on from ONBM01000084.1 coordinate 71, forward strand.
CGTTTTTTAGCTACTTGCGAAACTTAAATGAGTTATCTCGTTCCCATCCCTAATTCGAGACATTCCACGGACGGCATCATTGTCCGAGGCCTGCTGATATTTCAGTAAAAATCAGAAAAAATGAACCTAGCCTTGAAGCAACCTCACTTGAGTCGAACAGAACGGATAAGCAGCCGTTCTTCCGTCAATGGTTTGCAACAGAGAATGGGCAGCGCTTGCCTATGCATTGATTGTTCCGAGCCGAAAAATGGCAGACAATCTCCGGACGCTCCATTTCAACTCCGAAATGCTCTTTGGCAAAATCGATGGCAGAGAGCAACGAAAGGTAAGAATCCCGTTTGCAACAACGTGGGCCGCCAATCTTTCCTATTGCTCCTAGAGACTTTGACGTCATCAGGTTGGAGAGGCCCCATGGTTCCTGGGCAAGAGGCGTGGATTTGGTGATTATGGAGATGAACATACCGGAACTGATGGCCGCACCACAGGCACCCCAAAACCCACAGGCTCCGCCTGGGACTGATTTTCCGCGATGCATCATCTCAACAATGGCGGTTTTCAAGTCAATGTCTCCCCCGGCATTCTTGTAAGCGGTCAGAAGAGCAGAACCCACCATAATATGATGCTCCGGCCCATGCATATGGCAAAATGGCTGTTCCATCATCTTGTTGATTATTTCGACAGGATTCCTGGATGTTTCCTCAAGGCACAGGCCGATGATAACATCCACGCCAGCCGTATGGCACTCATTGCAGACATAGTGCCCGTTCACGCAGCGCGTCTTGCTATATTCCTTCTTGTGGCAAATTGCACACTCCATGAGTTCATCCGTTTGCAGATACTCGAGCGGCGCTTTGCAGATTATACATTCTTCTTTGGCCATATCAAACAATCAGTTAAAAAAAATAATCCAATTATTTAAACGAATATACCCAATTCCCGCGACATATCATCTCGCCTGCGTCGGCAACAGTTGTAAGAGCTTCTTTGAAATTATTCATGCTATTCCATTTGAAGATCTGATATGAGAGGACCGTTGCTCACGGGGAAAAGTATGTGTTTAGTCGTAGATTTTTCTGAAGCCAGAAGAGGATGCGCTTTTAGAAGCGGGGCCGGGCATGCGGTTATAAGGATGACATGGTGTATTCTCTAACACAGGGTTTGGGACTTGATCCGAAGTTGATGCTCCCACCTGTATATTCCAGATACGGATAGACGGTTTCACCATCGACTGATACCTGGCAGAAACACGCAGGGTCGCAAGGCGAGGAAAGATGCCTCATGCACGTGGCTCGTGGCGAGACGAGGTATGTTAGCGACGAGGAATACGGGACATTAAGGTTTCTATTGCGGAGACATATAGAGGAATTTCAGTTTCTCAGGCAATGTAGTGAAATCGTAGATGCGGACATAGTCGATTCCGCCGATGCGGATGTGGCTGTCGTTGCCGCCATCGTCAAGGTCGTCCCCGACGAACAGAATCTGATCTTTCGTGAACCCATGCTCGGTCGCATAGCGCATCACTGCGCGGTACTTGTTGTACTTCTTCGGAGTGATGTCGAAGGAAGTCGTGCCTCCGATAATCACATTGCTGTTTCTGAACACCTTGGAGACCTCCGGAAGCATAGCGCGTCGCTTCATCTTGTCCGGGTCGAAAGCAAGCTTGTCCGCCTTGTCCGCCTTCGTTCCCAGAAGACCGAAAGTAACCATCCCTGACTCGTGGAACTCCAGAGGCTCGCCCTTCCAATCCATGTAGCCATATTTCTTGCGCAGCTTCATGCACTTCCTAGTGAATGCTCTCTTGTTGATCTTTGCCTTTTCTTCCCTTATTATCTTAAACTCGCCATTGACGACTTCACTTTCTTCCATTCCGTAGTTGCCCAGAATCGGAATAGGATAGCAGTTCATCTGCCTGTATATTCTTTCACAGCCTCCCCCTCCTGCCATAAGCAAAGAATAGCGCTTGCCCAGTTCATCCAGAACAGCCTTGTTCTCAGGAGTCAGCGGAGTCTTATGCTGAGTGAGCGTGCCATCCAGGTCGAAGACAATGAGTTTCTTGGTCTGCCTCCATGATGGGTATGACGGCATGTCGTTAATCTGTGCCGTGAGCTGCGTTGTGAGCGCAAAAACAGCTGCGATAATGGATAAAAGCTTCTTCATGGTTTCAAATTTAATGAATATTTCAGTAAATTGTGGCACTAAATTAATAATAGCACAATGAAGAGACTGGTAATTGGCCTGCTCGGAATCCTCTGCACCGTCGGTGTTTTTGGGCAGGAACGTGAGCTGATCTGGCCAAAAGGCAAGATGCCGGATGCTCAGGAGCAGCAAATCGCTGCGATGACAAACGAGACAAGCAATCCTAAATTCAAGGCTGAAAAGCACAGGACAGCCTATCTGGAATGGTTTGACGCACCAGATGAGAGCGTTCGCAACGGAACATGCATGATACTCATTTCTGGAGGTGGCTACTTCACTTGTTGCGACGTTGGCCTCATTGACCTCTGGCACAAAGAATTGACCAAAGTCGGAGTGCAGTGCGTGAACTTCGTTTACAGGACGCCGCGTCCGGAAGGCCTCCCTATCTACCAGAGCGCATGGGAAGACGGCCAGAGGGCAGTCAGGATGGTCCGGAGCGAAGCCGCCAAAAGGGGCTTCGACCCTGACAGGATAGGCGTAATCTCCATGTCCGCAGGCTCGCACCTCGCCCTTCTGCTCGCCACTAGTTCGCAGACTCCTGCCTACAAGCGTGTTGATGCCATCGATGACATGCCTTGCAACATCAATTTCGGAATCATAAACGCTCCTGCCTATGTCACCACCGACGGAGAGACGGGAACTCCTTCAATCCGTCAGGGCTACGGCGCTGACGTGACGCTTAGCAGCGTATTCAAGTTCGACGAAAAGACTTGCCCGCTTAGCCTTCACCATGGGGGTAATGACCCATATTCCCCAAACGGCTCAACCCTGATTTACAGGCAGCTGCGGCGAATGAAAATTCCTGCAGAACTACACCTTTACCCGGACAAGGGGCATGGTGCCTTCGGCCTGGAGCGCGGAATCGAGTTCCTCAGGCAGATGGGATTCCTCGGCAAGCTTGAGGATGAGGTCGCCATCGAGAGCAGGTTCTCTAGCGACGAAGCCAGAGGTTCCTACAGCAAAGAGAACATCTGGCCGGAGGGAAAGGTCCCTGACTTCAGGGAGGACCAATGCACGCCATATATAGAATGGCATATTCCTAAAGTGCTCAAGACAACGGCAATCCAAATAATCTATTCGGGAGGTTCCTATACTGGCAATTCTCCGAACAGCTTCGAGGTTGCTCCGGCAAGGCGCTACCTCAATGAGAAAGGGATGACCGTGGTCACCATGCAGTACCGCACCCCACGCCCTAAAGGGCTGGCGAAGCACACAACCGCATGGGAGGATCTGCAGCGCGCAATCAGGATAGTCCGCAACGAGGCTGCCGCAAAGGGCCTTGACCCGAACAGAATCGGGATTATGGGAAGTTCTGCCGGCGGGCATCTCACGCTCATGGGAGTCACATCCTCCAGGCATCAGGCATATCTACCTATCGACGATCTCGACAAGATTGCGCCTAACGTGCAATGGGGCATCGGAATATACCCTGCCTACGCACTTACGGACGGCATCGATAAATACAACACGACTGGCGGCAACGATGACAGCGCTATCCTCGTTCCTGAATTCTCGTTCGACCTTGACACTGCCCCGATGTTGTTCGTGCACGGAGATGCCGACGGATGGGCCGCAATGAACTCTGTCAAGGCATGGGAGAAGATGAGGAGCATGGGCATCCAGAGCGAACTCCACACGTTAGCCTTAAGGCCTCACTGTTTCCAGAGGACAGCTTCCCCTGGCACGGGCAGTTATACTTATCTTGAACGCATCTGGGAATTCCTCAATGCCAAAGGTTTTTTGAAAGACCTTAAGCAATAGCTTGATTTACAAATATTTCCTAAGACTGTCTGCCAGATGGGAATAGCCCTCGGCAGACAGTTTCCTGTTGTTCCTGCCATACTTAGGATTGAGACTGCCATCTGCGAGAGCGAAAGAATCATAGAGATCAATGAATATGATGCCTGCCTCATTGCAAATCTCTGAAAGGCTGGCATTATATTCTTTGATGGCTCCCTCATTTTCCCCTGGTAGGATGCCAAGGAGATAGAGCGATGTCTGAGGGCACGCAGCCTTCAATGCCAGGACTGCCTTTCGAGTGCCTTCAAGCCCGTTGCCAGGGTCAGAGACGGCCTCGTCAGAACCAATCTCAATGAATATCTTCTCTGCGTCGTGCCGGCTCAATTCCGGAACTTGTGCGATGAATTCCTCGACGGAAGCGCCATCAATGCCTCGGTTGTATATTCTTGCATCATTGAATATCTCTTTCCACTCGCAGTCCTCCATGATCGCCCCGCCGGCGAAGAGGATGCTTTGCTTGTGGGCAGGCATGATCTGAAAGACCATTGCCCTGCGCACCTTCCCTGCCAGCACTGCCTTGGAAATCAAAGCATCGGTATCCGTGATGCCAGGATCGGGTTCCACATCAGGCAGTGTGCATATTCCTAAAGGCACTGCCTCGGCGCCCACATAAGGCCTGAGAACATCCGCCAGGATGCGGTAGCCATTGCCATTGAGGTGCAAATTGTCGCTCGTAAAGTCCTTTGCCATGGTCTTTCCATCCTTTCCCAGGAATGCCGTATGCGTGTCGATGAAGACATAGCCGCGCTCCGCGCAGAAACTATCATATTTCCTGTTCAGCTCGCTTATCCACTCATTCTTGGCCTCTTGACCATCGATGAAGAACATCTGCTTTGGCCCAACCGGCAGCACAGACTCTATGAATATCCTTGTGTCCGGGCTGTCGGCAGCGATGGAATCACAGCATTTCCTCACATTGTCCAGCACTTGGTCAGGCGTTCTTGTGGGAAAGTCGTTGGTTCCGATGGCAAAGAACACCTTCGCAGGTTGATGTCGGGAGATTTCCTTAATTCTCTGGAGCACAGACTCCGAAGTGTTTCCGTCAATCCCTCTGTTCAGGATGTCCTGCGAGCCGAACAACTCGTTCCATTCGCAGTCATCGGTTATCGAGTCGCCAACGAAAATCGTGCCCCCTTCATGGACAGGAAGTATGTCGTATCGATCGTTCTGGGCAGCCAGCCAGAGGCTGACGGATAGAGAAAGGAATAATGTGAGAATATATTTTTCCATGTCATGAAGTTAGCAATATATTGTCAGTTTCCTACCATAAAAATACCTTAAGTTTCGAAGCCAGCGGATTAGCATGTCGGCAATATCCAATGTAATCCGACCAGACCTGTCCGATTCTGCGCCTCTGCAGGAAGCCGCAAATGCCGCACTGCAGGTACTTCGCCAGCTCCGCCGACCAGCTCTGTCCGATTCCGTGCCTCTGCAGGAAGCCGGTCACCTTGATGCCCAGGTCCGAGCACTTTAAATACGGAGTACTTTTCTCCAAATATAAATATGTGATCCGAGCATGACACAAATCACTGAAGAGATTGCTTACGCATTGTCCTTTCTCATACATGCGCGAAATGAGGTTTTTGAGTGAACGCTTAATAACCGCCATCCTATTTAACGGTCACCTCGCTCAGCTATGCACCACTCGTCCATCATGCGACAAATGCTTGGGTCCCAGGTCAGATGCTTTTGCAGCGCAAACTTACTATTATGAGTTATGAGGATTCATCCGTGCAAATACCGGGCGCGGCACTATTCATTGCAGTGGCACGAAATGAGCATATGCACGCCCAGGGGTACTTCTAAAAAGGGGGCTGGGCATGCCGTTATGTTGCGTAACGCTTTCTGATGCGAGCATGCCTGCCCACCAATTGCAAACGTAGAAGTAAAATCGCTGAATGCAGCCTTCTTGTTTGATTAAGCCACCCGACAATTGCAAACGTAGGAACAGAATCGGCTCCAGACGACGGGATGGTTGAACAAACATAGGAACTGAATCAAGTTCAGGATTACGGTAAGCGTCCCCGGGGTGCCGCAGTGGGTAATGTAGGAACAGAATCGGCTCCAGATGACAGGATGGCTCGACAAACATAGGAACTGAATCAAGTTCAGGATTACGTGGTTGCCGTTCAGGCTGAGGCGTTGGTCCTACGGGATGACGCAGTTGGTCGGTACAGGATTACGGAACTGGTAGTTTATGATGTATAGCGTTGGTCGTACGGGATGAGCGTAGTGGAATTTCGCAAAGTGCTGTCGGAGCAGGGCTTTCTGAAGGCTCGGCAAAGGGGTGTCGGTCGACAACGTGGCTCTTAGAGAGCCTCGATGTCGAGACATGCCCTTGCCTACGCACTTCTGTGCGGCCTGCCTCGACAGCGTTTTGCGAGACGCTTCTTCCGGAGGATTTTTAGATTCTTATGAGATTCTTTATTGCCTCAACATCAGCATGGTTGTGTGAAACCTTGAAGATAGTTTTCGATTATTCACAATCGCAGGCAACGGTGACATCCATTTTAAAACCTTAGAACGCTTATGCCTGTTGCCTACCCCGGTTCTGGAAACCGGGTGGGCTACGGTGACCCTCATTACAAGCCTGCCGGTGGCACTATGCTGTTCCCGATGAATTCTCGTATTTCTGGGTGAGAGCATGGATGAGCGCTTTGTGACCACGGCGACTACAGCGTTACCAGATGCCCCGTTTCCACGATGGAAACGTATTCATTGATTCCCGTCACTATAATTCAGAGCGACTCACCCTTAGCGAACAAGGGAGCGTGCGATAAATGATTGTAACTAGTTGATACTAAGCCGATATGCGAGCAGCACCGCACGCTAGGTCATTATCTCGATAGATGTCTTGTCCTGATATTTTTTTACCAATTGTTGAACGATAATGAATTAGGATTTTCAAGTCCTGAAAATTTTTTACATTGGTTTCGTAAATATAATCAA
>ONBM01000089.1 GCA_900316045.1 uncultured Bacteroidales bacterium
CCCTGATCCGGCATCCTTCATTCCTTATAGGAATCAACGCTCTCGATTCTTTCTCGGTACTTGCTTGTACTTCCTTCAGCCTTTTCAATGATCTTGTAAAAACCCCGTTCCTTACGAGCGGGATGACAAAGGTACAACCTTTTTTTAGAATTGCAAAAATATTTTCATTTTTTTTCGATCACATCCTATTCATAGAAATTCTCGCCTGAAGCTCCCACGTCCTTATTCTATCTTTATAAAGGTTATTCGCATTTTCTTTTTCTATATCCAGAGAAGCATCCGAGTTATCCTCCCAGCGCCTGCAATCATAAATGACATCGTAAATGCGCCCGATTTGATACTCCCTGGATATCCTCAGGCCTACAGCATAATCTTCACCGTATTTTGTAGTAGGGAAATTGATTCTTCGCAGCAGAGGCACATAGAATCCGCGCGGAGCGCCCAATCCGTTAATTCTCAAAGCATTATTCCTACCATTATCCGGAGTCCATTCTTTATGATCTATGATTCCCGGAGGGATGGTCTCAAGGTCGAAATCAGTCATTCTGTACGTGCCGACGACCATAGCGCAGTTCTGCTCGTAAAAAGCATCCACGAATCTCTGGACAGCATCTTGGCAAGAATACATATCATCGGAATCAAGCTGAAGAGCGAATTTGCCGCAATGTGGGTGATGGATTGCGGCGTTCCAATTACCCCCGATGCCATGCCAAGTTTTATCCTGCGCAATGTAGAATAACTTTTCGTTCCCAAGATATTTCTTAATGACATCCACGCTTCCGTCCGTAGAGTTATCATCCACAACGAATACATTATATTTGAAGGAAGTCTTCTGGGCAAGAGCAGATTTTATGGCATCCCCGATCGTGCGAACTCGATTTTTGCAAGGGATGACTACAGAGGCTTCATATTCAAAAGGAGCATCCGAGAACTCTATGTGCTTGAAATGAGGCTCCAAGTACCCTCCTATATCCTTAAGGTGCTGAGTACAAGCCTTTTCCATCTCTATCTGCACATCCCTGTTCTTCGGATCGACATAATCAAAGATCTTCTCCCCTGACTTGCGAGTGTCTGTCTCTGTCTCATAATATAAATATTCATTAATATGCACAAGGCTCCCCTTCTGCGAGACTTTCAGCCTTAAATCATAAAGGCCTGCGAATGAATATGCCACATTCATCCTGGATGCAGCCTCTTTAAGCGCAGAAGTTCTGTACACCAGCACGGATCCGAAATCGAAATTATCCCTGAGAGCCCCCATCTGATAATCTATCACTGGAGCATTCTTCCGCTGCCCTCCAAGCTCGTTGAAATGATCGGCATACAGCATCGCTGCAGAGGAATCGTCTCCTATCGCAACTATTCGCTCCAGTGCGAACCTGCCAAAACTAAGGTCAGTGAATTTCGTGTAAATCAATGAATATTCCGCACTCGCCGCAGCAGCCATCTTCATAACCGCATCAGTGCAGTTTATGGATTTGACATCTATAGCCTCGCAACCCTGGATGCTTTTCCCCGCAGCCTCAGGAAGCCTTAGCAGGAATATCTTGCCTACGATTTCCTCTTTTTTGAGACCCTCTATCGTTCTCGAAACTTGAAGGACATCTCGAAAAGGGATGAAACAATCTATCATATTCATAAAATTTCGTTAAATCGATCAAAGATAGCAAACAAATTCGAATATGGAACTCATGAAATATCACGTACGTAATCATCGAATTTGTCTCTGTCCCCTTTTGCTTTATTCCTAACCTTGGAACGGTAATTATAGATCGTATTTGCCGAATAGTGAAGCAAACTTGCGATTTTTCCAGAATCCGTGATGCCTAGTTTGATGAGAGCGAATATTCTGAGTTCAGGCGACAATATCTCGCCTTCCTTGGGAACGATTTGCTCCCCTTCGGCAAGCAGATCGTTGAACTTGTCAATGAAATCCGGATACAGGCTGATGAAAGTCTCGTCGAACATCTTATAGAATTTCCGGATGTCTTCCTCGATCGGTGGCTGGTTCTCTAACTCGCTCATGAGATATTCAGAGTCCCCTCTTCTTAGATATTTCAAGACATGATTCCTGTATTTTCTTTCCTTTTCGATGTCATCCGAGATGCGGCTTAAGAATTCAGCGATGTAGGCCTCCTTCACTTTATCATATTCATTTACCTTGGCATCCGCCAATTTCAAGCGGGCATTAACCTTATTGAGATTGCTTTGATGATGGACCATCAGCAATAACATCAGAATAATTACGATGAGAAGGAATATGGCACATGCAACGGCCCACGTGGTCCTCCGAGCCCTTTCATGCTGTTTTTTCTGAAATGCCTGCTCTACGATAGGGAAAATCTGAGAGATCTGCCATGGGCGAAGCTTGCCGTTAAAGAAAAGAGCGTCAGGCAGGCAATGTTCCGCATAATACCGGAATGCCCTGTCTACGTCCCCTTGGCTGAAAATCAGGCTGCTCAGTGTGTTCAGAGCCGCATTGTCCTTAATGGCGCATTTTACGTCAGTCTCAGCGGCTCTGCACAGCCATTCTATCCTCTCCGACGCACCATTCTGATCCGAAAGGTAGAACTGCAGGAAATAACAAGCCGTGGAATATTCTCTCGACAGGGAATCTGATGCTTTGACCATCTCCCACGCATATTTCCTGGCCATGTCATAGTTCAGATGCGCCTCCTCATGCTCTCGCTTCATGTCGAACCAGTCGTATGAATATGGTTCCAGAAGGGCGAACAAAGAATCACGGCAATTATCCCATTCGGCCAGCTGCATGATTCGGACTTTATTATCGGAGGTGAAAGCCTTCATCTCACCTGCCAGCTTGTGCTTCACCTTAAAATAGTCTATCAGAAGCTCCTGATGCACATCGGGATATTCGTATTTCGACAACAAATTAGACGCCTCCATGTAGTACCCCGCCAAGGTATATTCCATCGCAAGAGCGAAATCTGCTTTCTGCGCCTTGTATTCATCCTTTACATCAGACGCTATCTTTTGGCACTTCTCCAAGTATCTGAATGTAGAATCCGAGGAGTAGGCGGAAAAAGCCTCTGCTAATGCCATGCATTTCTCAAACTGGCGATCAGGATCTGAATATTTCGAATACATAGAATGAATCAGCGAAATTTTCTCCTTGAATCTGGACTCATGCTCGGATTTAGATTCCAGCACACCATCAAGCTCCTTCAAATAGACGTTCGTATTGGAGCCGCACCCAGAAAAAGTGAGGAGGCATGAGAGCATCAGTAAATGTGAAAATTTCATTTCGGAGCATTCAACATGTTCAAAGATATAAAAAAAGCCCGACACTCCGACAAAGAGCCCGGGCAATCTTAATAAGCAGGAAGTTCTTACTTCTGTTCGAACTTTATGGTTTCGATTTTGTCGGAAGCAGCCTTGGAAAGGTCAATGGTGAGCACGTAGGTCGCTCCTTCCTCAAGCTTGACGCCATCCGCAAGCTCAAAGTTCTTCGAGCCGGTCAATTTCAAGAGCGCAGCAGCGCTGCCTTCAAGGTTGACAGTCGTTGAAACGTCTCCGTCGATTATTTTGCCACACTCTCTTCCCCATCCATCCTGGCCGAAGTATTTTGCGGAAATATAGTCAAAGCGGAATCTGCCTCCCAAATCTGAACTTGTTTCCGCCACAGCTTTGCCAGTCAGCTGGAACACCATAGGCTGAACCTCCGCCATGCAGAACGATTGGCCAGGAGTGAAGCCTATCTGCTTTGTCATCATAGGATTAGCAACGCCCCATCCCATGAGCCAGAGCACGCCGTCATCTATGTTTCCATCCTCACCAGAGGCATTCTGACGAGTGAACTCAGCATAACCTGCGTCAAGGAACAGCTCCACGTCGAATGTACCGCTGACCGCATTGAATCTAATTGCAGAGCCATCGAAATACAGGTAATCCGGATCGAGGAACCAGCTCATCAGGTCAGTCATCGCTATTCCTTCTATGGCCAGAGCGCCATCCTTTGCCAGCTCGACATTATCGACAAGGTAATGGGTTGCCGAGATGCGCTTTGCCTGAACGCCGTTCAATCTGATGTCTAGCGAAGCTACAGGGATGTCAGCCTTTTCTACGCTGAATACGGCAGCGTCGGAACCATTCGACACATCTACGACAAATGAATATGCCTGTCCAAGTTCCAAGCTAACTTCGGAGGCTGGCTCTATGTTGCCGCTGGAAGTGACAGTAACCAGACCTCCATCATTCACGGTAGCGAATGAGCCGAACTCTCCTCCCCAGCCCTTCTGATGGAAGAACTTGAAGCTGTAACCCGAAGCCGTGATAGATTCACCTGCAATGAAAGTCACCTGATACTTTTTGTCTTCTATTTCGGACAAGCAGTAAGCCCCGTCGTCCGTGTTCCAGGAAGGGCCGACCGTAGGCTTGCCCATTCCGCTTCCGATCACCCAGATGGCTCCTTCTGACGTAGCAGCATCGAAAGTCGAATATTCAGTTTTGCTTTTCATCGCCTCAACCTTGATGAACTTATTCGTGAAATCCGCCGTGAGCTTATAAAGGCCGTCCACCGCCTTGAATGAAATGGTGTTGTCTTCGTTAACCTTGAAGAAATCATAATCCAGATTCCAGTCGAGGATGTCAGAAATTGCAGGGAAGGTGATGGCAGCCCCTTGGAGCAGATTGACGATGTCTGTGTTCGAGGAACTGCTCAGGCTGGTAGAAAGCGAGCCGAACGGGGCGGCGGTAAGTTTGAAGAGGTCGGCAGATATGGTGTAGGTGCCAGCCTTGTCAGCCGTGAAAGGAATCGCATTCGAGGAGCCTGCAGCCAGAGCGGAATTGTTCCACCCGAACGTGACCGCATGGCCGGATTCATCAAGTGGCGCAGTTGTTATGATGCCAGAGGCATCCAATGGGAAAGCGTCAGTGACAGCATACTGATAATCAGCTACTTTCCCCATCCTGTACTGGACACCAGCAATCGTGAGCGTCATGTAATCCGGGTTAGGCCTCGATACGTTCACGTCCACGGTCTGGGTTGAGATGCCCAGCCCTGTGTTCTGGGCAGTGAACGTGAGGGTTGCAGTGCCATCAGGGATTTCAGCATAAATCGGGACAGCGATGGCGGCCGTATAAGTGCCCTGAGTCTTGGTTCTTATCGTAATGTTGCTGACGGTTGTCTCGTCATAGTTCAAGGCTGCTTTCAGCGTCGAGAGCGGGAAATCATCGGCCAGACTAATAGAGAATCTGACAGAATCACCCATGAATGCAGCATTGTCGCAAGAAATGATACTCATCTGCGGCCCCTTGTCCGTAAATTTCACATCCATGGCATCATCGCCACAAGCCGCAAGACCAAGCACAGCGGCAAATATTGGCAGATATTTTATAATCTTTTTCATGATATTCATTGAAATTAGTCTTTCCATAAAATAGAAACAATCGCATCATTCGGCGTTTTGTAGCGAACCGAGTGATTCTCGGTTACGAAAACCAGCTCCTGCTCGCTTCCTGAATCATTGACGATTACGACAGCATAGGAACCGTCCGCATTCCTGAACACCTGATAGAACAGGTCTGAATGAGAATAGCCTCTAGTTCCGAGCCTTACCGCTCCAGGCCGAATCACTTTCGAACTGTGGGCGATATTGTAATATTGGCTGTAATAATCTATGGTTGAATAGTTCGAGGAAGCAATAGTCACTGCCCCATAGCAGGTAGTGCAGGAACCAGACGCATTGGTGTAAGGCCCCTTATTCTCGTCAAGCATCAGATTCCACAGCGTCACTCCCTTGCAGCCATAGCTCATCGGGCCTAAGAATATGTCTCTCATGTCATTGATGAGGCATCCGGCGAAAGAGTAATTCCAAGTGCCGATGGAAGCCTCAGTGAAATATATTTCTTTATCAGGAGCCATTTCTGATATGTGAGCAAGTTCCGCATACGTGCCTCCGTAATTATGCCAAGCCGAGCCTGCGCAATATTCAGATGCCTTTGCATCGGCATAGATATTCAGAGGATAATCTTTCTGAGAATCTACGTTGTCGTAGTTGTAATTGTGGTCGAAGACAAGGATTTTCGTATCCAGACCGGCGG
>ONBM01000066.1 GCA_900316045.1 uncultured Bacteroidales bacterium
GGGGAGGGAAATCCAGCTGAAGCGCCGTAGAATGATGTTTTTGCGGATTTCTGTCGGGTGGTGAGGGGGAATGTGGCAGAATATGGGGAGAGAAATCCATCTGGAACGCCGTGAAATGGCGTTTCCGTGGATTTCTGTCGGAGGGAATGGCGGGATGCGGCGGAACCTAGGGACGATACGCCCCTTTCATCCTGAACTCGATTCAATATCTATCGTCAGCGAGAATAGATTCCGGGTCAAGCCCGGATGACAGGAGGTGACCAGGGTGAAAACCGGGTTGAGAAGAGGGAGTACCCTGGATAACAGGGATGAATGCCGGAATGGCAACAAAACAAAAAGCCGGGATGAGAAGGGAAAGCTGTGTTCTGGCTGGACGTGCGCCTGACATGGATCGGGCGTATGCAGACAGAATGCGCACGGTGCGTATTTTCTGCACACGCTCTCTCAAAATGCCTGATTAGGGGCCTGCCGACCGAGCGTGTACACACAGAATGCGCACGGTGCGTATTTTCTGCACACACTCCCCGAAAAATGCCTGATTAGGGGTCTGCCAGCAGGGCGTGTGCAAACAGAACGCATAGAATGCATGTTTTCCGTACACGCTTTCAGAGGGTTTGGAAAGTCTGGGGCATGAAGATGCGGAAGGAAGATCTGGGAGCGAGTCCGAAGTCCTGCGTGAAGAGGCGGGCTATTAATCCTGGCAGATATCCCGATTGCCGTAAATTCTTAAAATAACACATATGGCAAGCTCATACGTCAAGCCTAGTGAAAGCACTTCCGCGGCACATCCTGCGCTTGACACATAAGAGTCAGTTTCCATCAGGGAAAGGCTTCTATCGGGTCAGCTAAAACCAGTAAAGGGCACAGGGATGAGAATTGAGACCGTGCGGAAGCATTTCACAATCGATTGAATGACACAATGTTGCAGAGAGGTCATAGTACGGTCTCCATGCCGTCAGGCAGACCGTATGCATGCCGCCTGTAATTTCTTGACCGTCAATAGGCGTTTTCAAGCGCCCCGTACGGTTTACCTGACAGGGAGAGGTAGGTACTCCGTACACTCCGCCTAATCGGGGAGGTCTGACGTGTCCTAATACGGTCTGCGTGGTCGAGGGGGCAGGCGCACTACTTACGATCGCCTGACTGAGGGAGGCGTATCCCGTACGGTCTGCCTCAGGAGGCTGAGGGTAATATGCATTTAATTGATTATCGGCATATCCAACTTAGCTGATTGGCTACCTTGTCTTATTTGAATGAGGGCAGGCAATGCGCCTATTGATAATCAATCACTTGCCTTGTAATCTCTGCCACCTTCTGACCGACGGGTTATTGTGGATTCACTTGGGTGCTCTCGCCTGGGATTCCCTGGGGCTGCTCGTCGGGGGTGCGTTTGGTGTCCTTCCGCTTAAGGTCGCGGGTGGATTCGCGGGCTTCTTCGCGAGCGGATTCGCGGGCTTCTTCGCGAGCGGATTTGCGGGCTTCTTCGCGGGTGGATTCGCGGGCTTCTTCGTGGGTGGATTCGCGGGCTTCTTCGCGAGCGGATTTGCGGGCTTCTTCGCGGGTGGATTCGCGGGCTTCTTCGCGAGCGGATTCGCGGGCTTCTTCGCGAGCGGATTCGCGGGCTTCTTCGCGGGTGGATTTGCGGGCTTCTTCGCGGGTGGATTCGCGGGCTTCTTCGCGGGTGGATTCGCGGGCTTCTTCGCGAGCGGATTCGCGGGCATCTTCGCGAGCGGATTTGCGGGCATCTTCGCGAGCTTTCTGTTTTTCGTAACGAGCCTTATAGCGGTCGTAGATTTTCTGCTCTTTAGCCGCACGTTTATCTAAAGCCCGAAGCGTCTTCAGGGTCTTCTTTCTTAGCTTCTCTTGTTGCTTTGCGGCCTTCTTCGCGGCTTTTTCCTGATCTTCCTTCTCCAGCCGCTCCCATCTAGCCTTCTTGCGAGCCTCCCTGTCAAGCCTCTTCGCCTGCTTTGCCTCCTTGATGCCCTCCTTTCCGGACTCTTGCTTTGCCTCATCGACTCCGCCAGGGCTACCCTTTCCGGACTCTTGTTTTGCCTCATTGACCCCGTTAGGGCCACCCTTTCCGGACTCTTGCTTTGCCTCATTGACCCCGTTAGGGCTACCCTTTCCGGACCCATGCTTCAGGGAATCTGCAGAAACACCACCAGCCAAAGAATCAGCCTTGGACACTAGCGGATTCTCCTTTCCAGATAACGAATCGGCCTTCATCGAAAGCGAGTCTGGCTTAGCGGCAAGGCTGTCCTTAACGGCCAAAGTGTCCTTGCCTAAAGCCAATGCCTTACTGAGAGAATCCAGATATGCCTCGTGAATAAGAGCCAGAGAGTCTTTCCTAGCCGCCTCAATTCTATCCAGAGAATCTTTCTGGAGGCTACGAGCCCGTTTAAGCGAATCGCTCCGAGCAATCATCTTATTCACCTCATCCATATAGCCAGGGAAATACTTGTCGGTATGAGGGAATCTCGCATGAGGAATGCTTTCGTACTTAGCTCTCATAGATTTCCTAAGGACCAATGAAGTCACGTCGGAAGGAGATTTAGGCCTTTTATCGGGAAGCCACTTGTAATCTTTCAGAAAACGCTCGTCCTTCTTCATCTGAACTACAGGATAGGCATCGCTCTTAACTTCCTCGAAATAATTCAAGTCATTGATGCTGCCATCCTTAAAATTCGCCGTGAGCATCTTCGACTCAAACTTGTTCACAGTGGCCAGCGACTTATTCTCTTCGATGTAGAACACCCCGGCCACGCTTCCCATTGCATCAAACCGCTTCAGGGCGCCAGACGTGTCGAAATACGCCATCATATCCGTGGCTTTAATCTGGTCGTAGCTGGCAGTATCCTCTTGAACCGCTATGAAAGCCTGGGACATGAGACTGGCTCTGTCGAATGAGCGATTCTTAATGAGCATGGCGATGCTGTCGGCAGAATATTGCCGTTTTCCCTCATTCCAAACAAGAGGGTCTATGTAAAGCCGCACCAGAGAGTCCAAGTCGCTATATTCAAGAGAATCACAGGCCATCTGCATGTCGCTCTTGTACAGCTTGACGTTCTTAACGGCCCTGGCAAAGCCTATCGCAGTGGAATCAGTCTTAGCCAAAGCAATGGAATCTGCTCTGGCAAGAGAATCCCTGATAGTGGCGATCTTCAAAGAATCTTCATTAATATTCTGAAGCGCATTCTGTGGACTTTCAGGCGGCTCCATTCCGCCATCGGGAGGGCCGACGACGCCAGCGGGAGAACCGGAGACTCCAGCAGGCGGGCTGGAGACGCCAGCGGGACGGCCAGCGGCAGCCTTGCCCCTGTCCACTGAAGCGAAAGCGTTCGGATCCTCCTCCTCCATCTTTTTCTTTTCCTCAGCAGCTTTCGCAGCCGCATCCCTCGCAGCATTCTCCCTGTAAGCACCTATGGCATCCTGATACATTTCATCTACCCTGGCCTTGGCGGATTTGAAACTTTCATCAGGGATTGCGCATTTCGGCACCGTCCAATAAACCAGTTCGTCACCACCGACGTACACTGTGTCTTTGGTGCTGTCCTGCTCAACGACGCAGATAACTGCCGGGTCGCGACGCATCAAAATCTTCGAGAGGGAATCGCAATATTGCATGTAACCAGCGACAGATGCCACATTCCTCGTGGTGTCAAGTACTTGCGCATTGCCGAACATTTCAGCATCTTTCGTGTTCCTGAAATATTTCAAAGAATCCGCCCATCCCTCCTGATTCTCAGTCAGCAAATGGACGTTATCATTAAAAAGGAATATTTCTTTGGCTCGGTCGTACCACCCGGCATCAGCCGAAAGCATATTCTTTTTCTGCCATGCGTTTGTCCCTTTGCCGAAAGTCGCAAAACTCTGGTCGGTATTATATTCAAGATGATCAGTCTTTATGAATATGGAGTCGGTGAACATATTCACGTCCCCATTGAAAAAGAAAGTCTTTATCTTAGAATCATAAGTACCCACGTCCCCTTCTATGATTTGGCCACTCTCGTCCCTGAAAGACCCCCCATCTCTGAATATGGCGACGCTATCCTTAGTGTTGTAATCCAGATTATTCGTCCTCAGAGTATTCTTCTTCTTATCCTGAAGCTGAACGAGAGCGCCACGAAATTGCGCAAGGTTATCCTGAATATAGTAGTCTAGTTTCTCGCCCGTCAGAATCGTCTCGTCCTGAATTATCTGCACATGTCCGATGGCATTGATTATCTGATCTTCCACATGCCAAAGGGCAGTGTCGCACAGTAGAAGCGTGCCGTTATGCTGGAAACGAGCGTGGCCAAGCGCCTTCCTGAGATTCTTCCCGAATTCTTCCTCTTGCCTCAGCTCATCGCAGCCTAAAAGACGCACGAGGCTGTCAGTGTCCTCATGGTTCTGAGCCAAGAGACCGACGCACGCCAGGAATGACAGAAGAAAATATGAGAGAAGGCGGCGTAACATTAATCTTTGGTGATCTTCGAAGCCCATTCAGACCTGCGAAAATCGCAATTAGCGAACATCGGGTCTATCGTTATGTGAGTTTCCTTGATTTTTTTCGCGAGGAAATCGTCTATCGCCTTCACCTGCTTATCCTCCTTCACCTGGTTAGCAAGCTGACTGAAGTCATCTTGGAAAGTAGCCGTGTGAGCAGGCAAGATTTTATCCACCCGGATAATCTTATACATTGTCTTACCATCGATATACGGGTGAGTGTCGTTCTGGCGACCATCATTGTCGGTGGACTCGACAGGCAAGGATATTTCACCCTCCTTCAAGTCTTTTATTGCATCGTAGTCGGCAGGTTTCAGCTGGTCAATCTCGAAATATGCCGAGCCTGTGCTTGGGTCGGACATCTGCCCGCCGTTCGTCCTGGTGGCAGCATCCTGGGAATAGAATTGGGCTGCCATCTCGAAAGTAACCGCCCTATTGAGAATCTCCGTGCGGAGGCTATCCAATGTCTTAAAGGCTTTCTGCTTATCGGCTTCGGTATATTGAGGCTTCATTAATATATGCCTGGCATTGAACATATCACCCTTTTTCTCTATCACCTCGATAAGGTGGAAGCCATCAGGAGTCTCGACTATTTGAGATATGGTTCCAGGCTTCAAAGCCATTGCCGCATCTGAGAAGGCCGGCCAGAAAATGGACTTCGAAGCCATGCCCAGTTCCCCGCCGCGACGCGCGCTGCCCGGGTCCTCTGAATATATTCTCGCAAGAGTGGAAAATTTCTCTCCGTTAAGGATTCTCTCGCGCAGGCCCAGAAGTTTCTCGCGCACAGCCAGATTGGCAGCCTCGCGGTCTGGGTAGATGCAAATCTGGCTCAATTTATACTTGATAGGCACGACAGGAAGGTTGTCCTTATCTACTGTGTCGAGATATTCCTTGACATCATGAGGAGTCATGTCCGGGACAGTATTCATAATCTGCTGCTGCTCCTGCTGGGTCAGGCTCATGTCCTGATACTGCTGCCTCCAGTCAAGGCGCAGCCTGTAGAGAGGCTTTCCGAAATATTTTTCTACGTTTTCCTCTCCACCCAGGTAGGTCATGACCCTGTCCATCTGGTTGGAAAGCATGCTCTCGACCTGATCGTTGTTAACAGTCAGGGAATCAATCTTGGCCTGCATCAGGAAAAGCTTAGACTCCATTATGGACTCCAGCAACTCGCAGCGCTTATTCCTATCGGAAGACAGACCCTGAGCGTTCTGGTTCTTTATCTCATCTTCCAAGTCCGACAGGGTTATCGCCTCGTTTCCAATCACTGCGACGGTCTTGTCTACGTATTTATATTTCTGAGCTGACGCATGGACACAAAAAGCAGCAAGCAACGCAGCCGCAAATACGATTTTTCTTGTCATTTCGAGTAAATTTCAAAGTTTTCCTTAACTCGGGCATTTTCTAACAAGTCCCGTTCCAAAGTACTTAGCAAAGTGTGCTTACGCTCACTGATGATGCTGTCGATGATTTTTTCCCTGACATATTCAATAGGAGCCACTTCGCCCTCTTCCACAACGTCAGCGAGATATATTATCACCAGATTATCGTTATCGTCTTCGAACTGAATCACCGCCGCTTTCTTGCAAGGCTTTATCTCATTGTAGCTGACTCCGATGCTAGCGGCAAGCGCCAAGACATCCATCCATTGGAAAGAAAAGTCATGATATTTAAGCCCGCCTTTTAGAGCCAGGCTGTCGGCTTCTATCACGTCCTCGACATTGTCCGAACACATCAGCTTCTTGAAACTTGCCAGGAAAGACGACCCCTTATTAACATTCAGGGTCCTGGCTTTCACCAGCGCTCTCTGGGTCTTGAAACTCTCGGCATGCGACTTATAATATTCGTAAATCTGAGCCTCGGAGACCGACGTATCCAGCCTTTCATTAATGTATCGCTGCTCGTACCGATAGCGCAGCAAGCTCTCCTTATATTGCTCAAGTTCTTTCGTGACGTCTTTCTCTTCCTTTGACAACTCTTTGTCCGAGACATCCTGGAAGGCCATGTCCGTAGCCCATGAATTGATGTAGAGCATCGCCATGTTAAGGCTGTCCTCCGAACTAGTGCCTTTAGGAATCATGGCCTCAACCTCAGACCTGTACAAGCGATGCTTTCCAAGCTTGGCCACTACCTCCTCGTCATGCACGATGGAAGAAAGCCACTGGCAAGATTGAAGCGCCAGCAGCAGGAAAAGACCAAGGAATATGCCGGGACGGAGCCTCATCTGGAATTAACGGGTATAGTTCGGGGCCTCCTTCGTGATGGTCACGTCGTGAGGATGGCTCTCAAGCATGCCGGCCTGGGTTATCCTGATGAACTGGGCGTTCCGCAATTCAGGAATAGTGTGAGCTCCGCAGTAGCCCATTCCAGAGCGAAGGCCGCCCACGAGCTGATAGACGATTTCAGAAACAGTGCCCTTATAAGGCACCTGGGCGACGATTCCTTCTGGAACCAGCTTCTTTGCGTCGGTCTCGGCAGCTTGGAAATACCTGTCTTTCGAGCCAGCTTCCATCGCCTCCAGCGAGCCCATGCCCCTGTAAGCCTTGAAACGTCTTCCGTTCATGATGATCGTCTCACCTGGCGACTCCTCAGCGCCTGCCAGCAGAGAGCCGGCCATGATGGTGCTAGCGCCAGCGGCGAGAGCCTTCACGACATCTCCTGAATATCTTATCCCGCCATCTGCTATCACTGGGATTCCAGTACCTTTGAGCGCCTCTGATGCATTCAGGACTGCCGTAAGCTGTGGGACGCCAATGCCGGCGATGACGCGCGTAGTGCAAATTGACCCAGGCCCGATTCCTACCTTGACGGCCTTCACCCCGGCTTCTGCCAGAGCCTTGGCGCCTTCATACGTAGCCACGTTGCCAGCAATGATTTGAGCGTCCGGGAATGCCTCGGTGCATTTTCTTATGGTTCTCAGCACGCCCTCGGAATGGCCGTGGGCAGTGTCCAGCACCACAGCATCGGCTCCGGCGTCCAGCAGCATTCCTATCCTATCTACCGTATCTACCTTAATTCCAGCCGCTGCAGCTACCATCAGACGTCCTTTGCTGTCTTTTGATGCAATAGGATTGTCCTTTATCTTCATCAGGTCCTTATAAGTGATGAGACCCACCAGCTTCCAATCCTTGTCTACGACAGGCAGTTTCTCAACCTTGCTGTGACGCAAAATGTTCGTGGCTTCGGAGAGCGTGATTCCCTTTGGGGCAGTCACGAGATTTTCCTTTGTCATGACTTCAGAGACAGGCTGCCTCAGGTCATCCAGGAACCTAAGATCCCTGTTTGTCACTATGCCGATTAAGTAACCATTAGCATCCACGACAGGGATGCCGCCAATGTGGTTTTTCTTCATCATTGCGAGGGCAGCCCCGACCGTTGCTTCCGGATGAATTGTGACAGGGTCGTAAATCATTCCGTTCTCTGCCCTCTTCACCCTGCGAACCTGCTCGCACTGACTCTCTATCGTCATGTTCTTATGAATGACTCCGATGCCACCATTACGCGCCATGGCTATTGCAAGATCTGCCTCCGTCACTGTGTCCATTGCGGCAGACACGATAGGAGTGTGCAATCTGATCTCTGCGGTGAAATCGGTTGAGCAATCGACCTCTCTCGGAAGTACATCGGAATGGGCCGGCACTAGCAAAACATCATCGAAGGTGAGGCCTTCAGGAATTTCTCTGGTAACGAACTTTGACATTGATTAAGAAGCTGTTTTGAAATATTTACTCTTGTTCTTCATGTGCCTTTCGGCCATTTTCTTCTGCTTCATCGGTCACATAGCTACGGCTACGCTCCCTCTTCAGCAATTGAAACTGTCTCGAAAAATCCCTATGAATAACTGCGGCAAACATTTCAAAACAGCTTCTAAGAAAATTTGGCAAATTTAATCAATTTTGAGCGAAATAGAAAGGACTTTTCCACATGGAAACTACACCCGAACCCTTTTTATCAACCTCGCCTAGAATTCTTCTCGCTCGGATCGGCTGACGGCCGGCATAATCTCCAGCAGCTGGATTTAGGGAACTAATGCGAACTACTTGAGAGGAATGAATATATTTCCCCTCGCCTAGGTATATGCCCACATGAGTCACCCTTTCCGAGGTGCTGTCAGTAGCAGCTCTGCCAAAAAATAGCAAATCGCCAGGAAGGAGGTCCCTGCTACTGAATTCCCCATTTATGAATATGCCGACATCGCTTCCTGTCCGTGCCTGCTGGGAAGCATTCCTGGGCAGGAGGATGCCGTTCATGAAATACACGCATCGTGCCAGGCCGCTGCAATCCACGTTCTTGATAGAAGTGCCGCCCCACATGTATGGTACGCCAAGGAATTTGCTGGCAGCCTCCAGAATATTATTTCTGCATTTTTCCGGGCTTCCGAGCATCTCGTATGAATCTTTTGCCCATTTATAGAATATGTCTACGTCTTCTGCCGGCACGTAGCCAGTCTTGCCAGACGGCAGCACGACGCCCACGAATTTCTTCTTGAGCACCGCCCTACCCTCGGTGTAACCCTGAAGGGAGCCGCTCGTGTGCACGATTTGCTTGTACATTATTCTTACGATGTCGCCCATTACGAAATCGCTCACTATTGGGGAGTCAAGGGAAGGCTCTTCATAGATATGCGAATATGATGCAGTGCAGATGTATTTAGGCGCTTCCAGATAGTCCCGTAATTCTATATCGTTCATCGGAACCAGGCCCATTTCGTTCACCCACGCCGTGTAGGGATCAGGAGATTTGATTTTCACCCAGTAGGCGCTAGTGTCCAAGAGTTCTACGATTGTGCCCATCAGCGCTTGGTCTCCAAGCTCGGCTGCGTAGTCCGGTTTTTCTCGCATGAAGTTGGCAGAAAATTCAGTGACTGCCCAATGCCTCTCTCCCTGCGCCGCAGCTTCCTGCCCCATTGCAGCAGCCTGAATGCAGGCAAGGGCAAGCACGACGACGACAGAATGCGATATATTCATATAAAAATTTTTCATATCCTTACAAATATAAAAAATCCTTAGCTTTGCGTTGCAATGGAATTTCCAGATGGTAAAAGATACTTGGCATTTAGCTCTTGTTACAGGCACCTATTCGGCGAGCGCCTGCAGAAGCTGGTCATTGATGCCGGATTCTCCTGCCCGAACCGAGATGGCTCTGTCGGAACCGGAGGATGCACCTACTGCGACAATGCCGCTTTCCATCCTAATTACAGCACTCCCGGGAAAAGCATTCTGGAGCAGCTGGAAGAGGGAATAGAGTTCCACCGTAGGCGGTACCCGCGCGTGAAGCACTATCTGGCATATTTCCAAGCATATTCCAACACCTATGGCTCGCTGGAACGGCTGCGCCAGGTCTACGAAGAGGCTCTGTCGCATCCTGCAGTCGTCGGCATTGTAATTGGCACTCGCCCCGACTGCATCGATGCCGAGAAACTGGACTATCTGGCCGCGCTAAGCCAGGGAGATGTTCTGAAAGAATGGCGCCACGGTCTCACGCTGGCAGAAACCGGGGAAGCCCTCACCGCCCCGCTTGTCAGCATTGAATATGGCATTGAGTCCTGTTACGATGCCACTCTGCGCAGAATCAACCGTGGGCATGATTTCTCCTGTGCACGGAGAGCGGTGAAAGAGACCTCCTCCAGAGGCCTTGAAGTTGGGGCGCACTTTATTTTAGGGCTGCCCGGAGAATCCCGCAAGATGATGCTTGATGAATGCAGTGCTATTTCCGAGCTGCCGCTGGCCTCAGTCAAATTCCATCAGCTGCAACTGATAAAAGGTACCAGGATGGAACAGGAATATGCTGCCTTCCCGTCGGATTTCGAGACTTTCAGCTTAAATGAATATATCGACTTCATGGTCTCGATGCTGGAACGCCTCCGCCCAGACCTGTACATTGAACGCATTGCCGGCGAGGTCCCGCCACGTTTCGTCTCCAAGACCCCGTGGGGATTGATACGCAACCCCGACCTGCTGCATCTCCTCGACCTGCGTCTGGAGCAGCTAGGCACTTACCAAGGACGGAGATATTCAGGGTGAACATTGCCGATACGCATG
>ONBM01000087.1 GCA_900316045.1 uncultured Bacteroidales bacterium
ATTTTAGGATGCAGGGTCTTCACGCGCCCGTCGCATATTTCCGGGAATCCTGTCACTTCGCTGACGCTGGTCACCGGTATTCCGGCATCTTTCAACATTTTCATAGTCCCGCTCGTGGATATGATTTCCCAGCCCAAGGCCGAGAGTTCGCGGGCAAAATCCACTACGCCCGTCTTGTCACTGACACTTATTAAAGCTCGCATTATATTATGAATGAATATATTATCTTAATATGCCACCTAGTCCGTCGCAGATGGAACTTCAAATATACTCAAAAATCAGCGCAAGCCCTAAAATATCTTTCTGATGCAGGATGATATTACCGAATCTCATTGTTTTTTTGAAATTCGTATTAATGAACTCAAGTTTCGCTAATGCGAAACACCTCTTAAGGAGTGCCTGCGACCAGACAAAGTCCCGCCCCCGAGCAGCAGCTCTATCAGACATACCACCTTCTTTAAACGGCCTTCGACCCGACAAAGTCACTCCCCCGAGGGGAGGGATTTAGGGAAGGGGTAACGTAGATATAAAAAGAAAGTGCGTTGGCAAAGGTTCGCAAGTCTTTCCAATGAACTTTAAATCAAATATTTAAAATTTACGAAACTTGAATCAATGTTTTTTGAAATTCGTATTAATGTATTATCATAATGAGGCGTTCAGTTACGTGATGCGTAATTTCCCAGAGAAGAGAGAGCGCCCTGAGGAGCTGAAGGATGATTTGTTGATTCGGCGGAAATTACTAAAACCAGGCTGGATGAACGAAACGATGGTGGCCATTTTAATCTCTATGGCGAACTGCGCTAGAATGCCTTGTACATCATAATGGTTCGCTCTGCAAAAGCATCCTGTAGTCAAGCATAGTGCAAAGGCAACTCCAATTCATGATACTTTGATGGCTAGTGGCAACGTATTAATTATTAATATGTTATATTGGGCTCTGAAAGTATCCTGTCAAAAATTTACATGATACTTCCAAAATGCTCGTTCTGGGTGCTGCTGCGCTTGCTTACGAAAGTATCCTGTCGGACACTACTTTTTCAGGATTTGCGTGGCGGTGACTTTATAGGCTGCCCATGCAGAAATGTCTCCATTGCCTTTGACATCGAATTCGACCGTGTCTGGGGCGAATGTGCCTCCGTTAAGATTTCCATCTACGTCTTTGAAGGCGAGGACATATCTGTCAATAGGTTTCGGGATGGATTTTTCGTCATGAACTATTCCTTTGGAATCTGAATATAAAGTGTCTCGGAACGCCTGATACACGTCCTCCCCGTAATTTGTGATGTCTATTGCCCGAATTCCCTTGATTGGCGTGCCGCTTTCGTCCGTGACTTTGATGTCAGCCATGAAATTGGTGATTATTACTCCGTACTCCAATGTCTGTGGTTCTTCCTCCGAGGTCCCGTCGCATCCGGTGAAACCGAGTGCAGATAAAAAAGAGCCCAAGATTGCATATATCAACTTTTTCATGTTGCGCATTGTTTAATGACCGAATATTAAATCCATAATTCCAGAATCCTTGCTTGTGGATTATGCAAGCTTCTTGGTTAAGTGCTTGGCGAAATCAGGAGCGTGCGGTGGGGTTATCTGGCTTCGATTTGTTTCATGTGGCAGAAGAGGAGGCGGCCTGCGTCATCGCGGAGGTGCATGCCGTTGCCCTCACACCACTTCCAGTACTTGCATCCTGCGCACTCATCATTTTTCATCCATGACCTATCCCTGTAAGGCTGGAAACGATTCTCCCACACATCCATGAAATCGTCCTTGTAGATGTTTCCCTGATGATAATTCGCCCGGATGCTGGTGCAGGCAGAAATGGAACCGTCAATCAGCACGGAGCCGACAGTCACTCCAGCATTGCAGAAGAAAAATTGGTCCCTGACTTCGCCCTCGTAATGCCCGAGGAAGCCCTCGCAGCCATAACTAGCCTTGATCCGGCCTTCTTTACGGGTGTCTCGGATGAAGTCCATCATGCCGCGAAACATCTCAGGCGGAAGCCGCAGTTCCGGATGCTGGGCAGCTCGGCCTTCCGGGAATATGGAGAATATCCTCCAGGCTGGCACTCCGAGACTGATGAGAAGTTCCTTTATCTGAGGAAGCTGCGAGAAATTGCGCCGGTTGACGCAGGTTACGACATCGTAGATGAGCCTGGACCCAGAGAGCAATTTCAGAAGCGCGATGGCTCTCTCGAAACTGCCGGGAGTATCCCGCAGCCAGTCATGGTCTTCTTTTAGCCCATCCAAGCTTACGGTCATAGTGTGTATTCCTGAATGCAGGAGGCGATCGAAGCGCTCGGGAGTCATCGCAAACCCGTTCGTCACCATGCCCCACGGAAAGCCACGGAGATATATTCCTTTGCCACATTCTTCCAAGTCCGGCCTCATGGTGGGCTCTCCGCCCGAGACTATGACGAATACCTTGTGAGGGTCGGTCTTGGCAGCTATCGAGTCCAACACTTTGAAAAAATCCTCCCTAGGCATGTCCGGAACTGAAGAAACCTGTTTGCAGTCACTTCCGCAATGCAGGCAGTGCAAGTTGCATCTCAAAGTACTTTCCCAAAACAATTGCCTAAGGGGATGAGACTCGACTATAGGCTTACGCATCGATTTGGCGATGTCGAGCGCAATTCTCCTGCGTAAAGAAAGTTCAGCCACTTCTACTTGGTTTTTTTCAGTGATTTCTTGCCGGAAGCTTCGTAAACGCCCTCGTACCAGTTTCCGTCGCCTTTCTTGATTTTCTTGACCTCGAATGTTCCGGCGGCGCTTTCGAAAGTCCCCCCATTTTCTTCTCCATCAACGTCATCGAAAGCCAGCTCGTATTTCTTAGGCGGGGAGATAAGACTATATTCTTTGCTGACCTTCCCGTTTTCATCGGTGTAAAGAGTGTCTTGGATCAGCCCACCGTCAACGTAGTCATTCGATTTAACAGTAGTGACCCTGATTCCGTTCAGAGGCTTTCCGCTCTCGTCGGTTACCGTGATGTCGATCTTGAAATCGCAGTGGGGAGTTCCATATTCGACCATCCCTCCTCCGTTGATTATCCCGTCATCGCATCCTGAGAAGCCAAGGGCGGCCATGATGCCACTGGACATGAGGTAGATTAACTTTTTCATAATGCTTTCAAATTAATGACCGAATATATAAATCCGGCTATTCCGAATACTTGCATGATGCTTGGCAAAAAAATATGGCCGGGGAAAAAACTCGGCCATATTCGTTAATTTGTGGCAAGAGTGATTATTTCTCTTCGATCCAGATGTTGCGGACCTCCAGTGGACCGCCTTCGGACTGGACGGCGATGTAACCTGATGTGTTGCGGACCTCCAGTGGACCGCCTTCGGACTGGACGGCGATGTAACCTGATGTGAGGTCGGTGTCGCACTCGTTGATCAGCTTCCCGTTCACCGAATATTTTACGTGTCCGCCTTTCACTTCTACGTCGATTGAATTCCATTCGCCGATAGGGTTTTCAGGATCAGCTATGTTCTCAGGGCGATGCTTGAAGCCGAATCCGCTTTCTTCAGGCGTGACGCCTTCAATCTTGGCTCCGCTGAGAGCGACGAATTCTCCAAGGCTGCCATGGCAGAGCTGGCACTCTATGCCGTGAGGCCAGACGGTGTCGTCATTCTGGACTCTCTGGAAGAAGCCGGAGTTTGAGCCGTTCTCGTCTGTCCAGCGAAACTCCAGGTGAGCCTTGTAGTCGCCATAAACTTTTTCGGTGCGAAGATAGCCGTATGGCTGGCCTGCGATCGCAATGCAGCCATCCTTTACGGAGAATGGATTGGTGCCTGTCGTGTCTTTCTGATCCACTACGGGAACCCAGCCTTCGAAGTCTTTGCCATTGAAAAGCTGAGTCTGCTTCTGGCTGCCGCAGGCTGTCAGCGCAAGAGCGGCGACGATGATGGGTAAAATGCGTGATTTCATAATATTGAATATGTTATATTAATGGATGACCATTTCAAAAACGGCTTCCTAGCTTTTGATGACCACTCCGCTCTGGGCGGTGACATGGCCGATGACGGAGGCATGGTCTCCATGGGAGGCGAGGATGCCGATGGCCTTTTCGGCCTCGCTCTCATCGAGGGCTATAACCATTCCGATGCCCATGTTGAATATGTTGAACATCTCTCTGTGGTCTATCTTCCCGTATTTCTCAAGGAACTTGAATATTGGCAGGATCTCCCACGAGCCTTCTTCCACCTCGATGCCTTGTCCCTTGCGAAGGATGCGAGGAATGTTCTCATCGAAGCCGCCTCCTGTAATGTGAGCAACCCCATGCACGTCGCAATTGCGTATCACGTCCAAAACCTGCTTAACGTAGATTCGCGTAGGAGTAAGAGCGACAAGACCGAGCGGCTGTCCGTAAACCCTAGGCTTGGAAGGATCCCCGTCCAAGGAAACCGAGCCGTCCAGCTCAGGGTATGCCTTATGCAGGTCCAGCTCATTGTCGGAAAATATTTTGCGGACAAGGCTGAAACCATTGCTGTGAATGCCGGTCGAGGCTATGCCAACGAGGGCATCCCCGGCTTTAACCTTAGTGCCATCGATCAGCTTGGATTTTTCCACCACGCCTGTCGTGAAGCCGGCGATGTCATATTCGCCCTCGGCGTACATGCCGGGCATCTCTGCGGTTTCCCCGCCGACCAGGGCGCAATTAGACTGCCTGCAGCCTTCGGCGACTCCTGCCACGATTGCTTCGACGACTGCAGGAATCGTCTTTCCCTGAGCCACATAGTCAAGGAAAACCAGAGGCTCTGCCCCTTGGGCAAGCACGTCGTTCACGCACATCGCTACGGCATCGATGCCAACGGTGTCGTGCTTGTCCATGGCGAAAGCTATTTTCAGCTTCGTGCCCACCCCGTCAGTCCCGCTGACCAGGACAGGCTCTTTAATGTTCAGCTTGGAAAGGTCGAACATCCCTCCGAAGGAGCCGATGTTGCCCATCACCCCAAGCCTGTCGGTGGAAGCCACGTGCTTCTTGATTCTCCTGACGACATCGTAGCCTGCCTCGAGGCTGACGCCTGCCTTCTCGTAGTCTATAGCCATATTTTATTAATATAATATATTCATTTAGAATTTATCCTCGTTCCTGTATTCTTCGTAGCTCGAATAAAGAGCGGTAGGGTAGTTCCCGTCGAAGCATGCCATGCATAGGTCGCTGCGGCGTCCTGCCTCCAGCAGCCCTTTGAAAGAAAGATAGCCCAGCGAGTCTGCCTCGATCACTTGGCGAGCTTCTTCAAGCGTTCTGGAAGAGCAGAGGATTTCCTCTTTCGTAGACATGTCTATTCCGTAGTAGCAAGGATTCTTCATCATCGGGCTGGCGATTCTCACGTGCACCTCCCTTGCCCCTGCCTCACGTAGCATGCGCACGATTCTCAGCGAAGTCGTACCCCTTACTATCGAATCGTCCACCAAGACGATTCTCTTGCCGTTCACTATGCTCTTCACCGGAGAAAGCTTCATCTTCACGCCCCTTTCCCTGAGTTTCTGCGACGGCTGGATAAACGTCCTGGCAATATATTTATTCTTTATCAGGCCCATCTCATTCGGTAAGCCGCTGGCTTCGGCATAACCAGAAGCAGCGCTGAGGCTGGAGTCCGGCACCCCGACCACGATGTCAGCGTCAGCAGGCTGCTCCCGCCAAAGGATTTTCCCGCTTTCTTTCCTGAAAGAGTGCACGTTGCATCCCTCGATGTCGCTGTCCGGGCGAGCGAAGTAGATGTATTCCATGGCGCACATCGCATGGCGCTGGTATTCCGAGTAGAACTGACTTCTGATGCCGTGGTTGTCAATCGTGACGACCTCGCCCGGCTCGATGTCCCTGATGAATTCTGCTCCTGTCACGCTGAAAGCGCAAGTCTCGCTTGCCACCACGTAGCCATCACCGAGCCTTCCTATGGACAAAGGCCTCAATCCGTATTTGTCTCGCATTGCATAAATCCGGTTCTTCGTCATAATGACGAAGGCGAAAGCTCCTTCTATCATATTCAGAGCTTGCAGGATAGGAATGATCCTAGGCTTTTCCCTCTCCGTAGGATCCTTCCTGATGAGGTGCGCGAGAATTTCGCTGTCGGATGTCGATTGAAACAAACTGCCGCGATCTTCAAGATATTGCCTTAACTGGGCGGAATTCACAATATTCCCATTGTGAGCCAGGGCGAAATCTCCGCTGTTGTGCCTGAAAAGAAAGGGCTGCACGTTCTCGATGCCCTGCCCTCCGGACGTAGTATAGCGAACATGGCCTATTGCCATTGAGCCTTTCAGCTGTGATAAATTTCTCTGATTGAAAACTTCGGTGACGAGACCCAAGCCTTTGATTCTGGTGAGGTGCCCTGTCTCATCGACTGAAACGATTCCTGCGCCTTCCTGTCCCCTGTGCTGCAAAGCGTGAAGTCCGTAATAGGTTACCTCAGAGGCATCTGGTACATTCCATGCGCCAAATATTCCACATTCTTCGTTAAGCTCTTTCTTAAACATTTTTGCGGATTGCTAGACCACAAATTTAGTCAAATAAAGCGATAATGCGGCAAAATTTTGTTATTGTTCTTATCTTGCGGAAAAATATCCTCCATGAAGATTTTTCTTGCGGCTTCGGCCATCATCGCATCATGCATATTCACGAGCGCTTTTTCACAGTCCCTTGAACAAGGTTTCCGCAATCCCCCGGAGGAGGCACGCCCAATGGTCTGGTGGCATTGGATGAATGGCGGCATCACCAAGGATGGCATACGGAAAGATTTGGACTGGATGGAAAGCGTTGGAATAAGCGGGGTACAGCTTTTCGACATTAACATTGGCAGCCAGGCTTCCGTCATGGAAAGGAAGGCAGTGTTCATGAATCCTGAGTGGCAGGACGATTTCAGGTATGCCCTTAGGCTGGCAAGGGAAAAAGGAATGACGTTTGGCATTTCGTCATCGCCAGGCTGGAGCCAGAGCGGAGGGCCCTGGGTGAAACCAGAACAGGCCATGAAAAAGCTCTGCTGGAGCGAATCGGATGTGGAAGGCGGCGGAAAAGTCACGCTTTGGCTGCCTGCGCCCCCTTCCGGAGCCGGATCGTTTCAGAATGTGCCGGAGCAAGACCCATTTTATCGCGACATCTCTGTCATAGGCATCAGGCTGCCAGAGAAATCTGTATTGCCGGAGCCGGAAGTCTTCAGCAGCGGAGGGCGATTCTCCGCTGGCCAGTTGCTGGACGGGAATTATACGGCCGGCGCAGAGCTGCCTTTCCGTATGCCTGGGGAAAGGATATGGGTTCTTTATGAATATCCCGTACCGCAGACGGTCACCGCAGTGGATGTGGCTCTGAGCGAGCCGAGCAGCATTTATGAAAAGAAAGGCTTCGACGAACCTCCAATTCTTGAATATAGCGAGGATGGCGTCAACTTCACTAAAATCGTGGACATGCCGCAGAGCGGGGTATCGCTGACGTCGGTTTCCTTCAAGCCGGTGAAGGCCAGATTCTTCAGGCTTTCGCTCACCTCTCCGGAATACTCGGCAAGGGATCCCAGGACTCTCATCTGGAGGGCTCCTGCGCTGAAGCCTACCGGAATAATGGTCGCTGAATTCAGGCTGCATTCCATGCCTCGCGTGAATCGTTCCCAGGAAAAGGCAGGCTTCGCTGCCTCTGTTTCCGCAAGTGACCCTACTCCTGAATATTCATCCGAAGATGTCATTCAGCAGAACGACGTGGTTGACCTGACGCCGCTCATGACCTCTGACGGAACCTTGAATTGGGATGCGCCGGAAGGGGATTGGAGAATACTTCGTTTCGGATATTCTCTCACAGGGCACAAGAATGGCCCCGCAGCGAAGGAGGCGAGTGGGCTGGAGGTGGACAAAATGAATTCTGAATATGTCAGAGGCTATTTCGGCACCTATCTGGGCATGTTCGACGAGGCCTCCGGCGGGATGAAGCTTAACTCCATGGTGACGGACAGCTGGGAGGCCGGATGCCAGAACTGGACTGATTCCATGATAGAGGATTTCAGGTCGCTCAGAGGTTACGACATGACTTCCTGGATGCCAGCCTTGGCCGGATATGTAATCGGATCCTCGGAAGACACGGATAAATTCCTGTACGATTTCCGCAAGACCATAGGCGATCTCATCGTCAGGAATTATTACGAGGTGATTACTCAGATGCTATCTGACAGGGGAATGCATAGGTATTCGGAGTCTCACGAGAGCGGTAGGGCTTTCTGCGGAGACGGGATGGAAGCGAAACGCTCTGCGGACGTGCCGATGGGGGCTATGTGGCTTCCTCCTCAGACTCAGGCAGGGACTGACATAAAGGAATCCTCGTCGGTCGCGCATATCTATGGCCAGAAATACATTGCGGCGGAATCACTTTCTACTTCCGGGAATTCCTGGGGCTGCGTGCCGGAGGATCTCAAGCCTACCGCCGACATGGAGATGGCTTCCGGATTGAACCGCTTCGTGATTCATTCCTCCGTGCATCAGCCTCTTGACGACCGCCTGCCAGGCGTCACCTTGGGGGCTTTCGGTCAGTGGTTCAATCGTCACGACACTTGGGCATGGAATGCAGCAAGGCCCTGGATGGACTATCTTTCCAGAAGCTGTTTCATGCTTCAGCAAGGTCGCAGCGTGGCAGACATTCTTTGGTTCTACGGGGAAGGTTCCAACATAACTGCATGCTATCCGAACGGGCTTCCGGACATTCCGAAGGGGTATGATTTCGATTTCGTGAATGCCGATGCCATCCTTGGGGCCATTTCGGTGAGAAACGGGAAGATAGTAGCTAAATCCGGCAATGAATATTCATTGCTCTGCATCGATTCCGTCTTCGCCAGGAAAATTTCCTTGCCCGTACTGCTCAGGATAGAGAAACTCATTGACGAGGGAGCCATGGTCGTTGGACGGAAGCCTTGCGGGAGTCCCAGTCTTGAGGACGACGCAAATGAATATGCCGGGTTGGTGGCACGTCTGTGGGGCGATGGCGAGAAAATCCGTCGCATCGGGAAGGGATGCCTGTTCCCCGACATGGACGCTGCTCTGGAATATACCGGCATGTCTCCTGATGCCTCGGTTTCGGGAATGGATGAGAAAGATTTCAGATTCGTTCACAGACGCGAGGGCAGCCGGAATTGGTACTGGGTCCTTAATCGTTCCGGAGAACATCAGGAAGCTGAGGTTTCGTTGAATGTTCGTGGATATATTCCTGAGCTTTGGAATGCGGAAGACGGTTCCATCAGACGAGCCTCGTACAGGGCCGAAGGCTCCAGAACCATCGTCTCCCTGCACTTGGACCCACTCCAAGCCATATTCATAGTGTTCCGCAAGCGCACTGGGGAGAAGTCTTGGACTGCCCCTGTCGTTGTTCGGAGGAAGGCTGCCGAGGTGGATTCTGGGTGGCATGTTTCCTTCGATGGTTTCGACGCCCCGTCAGACACCGTTTTCGATGCTCTTTCGGATTGGTCGCAGGCTTCCAGCCCTGCCGTCAGATACTATTCCGGCACAGCGACATATTCCAGGAAAATCGTTGTCGATGAGTCGATGGTAGGCTCCGGTGAACTCTGGCTGAACCTTGGAGACGTGAGGAACATAGCAGAAGTCTGCATCAATGGCCATAATGCCGGCATCGGCTGGAAGGCTCCGTTCCGGTTCAATATCTCTGAATATGTCAGGGCGGGGGAGAATGACCTTGTGGTAAAGGTGACCAACTCATGGGCGAATCGTCTCATTGGCGATCTGCAGCCAGGCGCAAAGAAATTCACATGGACTTCCCGCAATCTTTACGTGGAAGAATCTCCCCTCCGGAAAGCCGG
>ONBM01000082.1 GCA_900316045.1 uncultured Bacteroidales bacterium
TTTGATGGGACGTTCCGCTTTCCAGCCAAGCTCCTGATTGGCGAGAGACGGATCGGCCCATATCGCCGTTACATCACCTGCCCTGCGAGGCGCGAACTTATAGTTGTACTTGAACGATTTGCTATAGCGCTCATAAATTTGCTTTAAATCCAAATTATATTAAAACGTTTCATATTTCCGGAATCTTAGCTATATTTGGATGCCGGTCTCAGTCCCATGGCACTAACCTAATGACAATACGCCGCTACATGACTCCTATCTTCGCATTGACGCTGCTTCCTGCCTTGAGCGAGCGCATCCTTGCACAAGAGATAAGGCCCGACTTCTCCGTCGGGACTCCTCGCTACTTCCTATCCGACCATCTAGGAAGCGTCAGGGCCATCGTGGACGGCAACGGCGACGTAGAGGCATCCTACGACTACCTTCCGTACGGAACCCTCTGGTCGACGTCAGACTCGGATTACGGCAACGACTACCTCTTCGGAGGCAAGGAAAAGCAGACCATTCTTGAGGCAAACTTATACGACAGCAACGCCCGTTTCCTCTCCACAAACGGAGCATTCACCTCCATCGACTCTCAAGCCTCCAGTTATCCGCACATCAATCCTTACGTCTACTGCGCCTCCGACACAATAAAATTCATTGACCCTGACGGAAGGGACGTAAAGCCTGCGGGAACAACTGAATTAGTAATGATGCAAAACACATTACCAAAAGATGCTCGTAATTACGTAAGATTGGATAAAAATGGATTGATTGACCGAAAACTATTAAACTCATACGATGGAAAAAGTTTGAATTTTAACAATCTGAAAACGATGGTTAATTCAGATATGATGGTCGAAGTCGTGTTAGACGACAAATTTACTTTTATGGGGAAAGATGGGAAATTAGGTACTGCAACGATGTCATATTACTCTTTCGACCCGAAGTATGACTCAGAGTCTGATAAAGATTTAACGGGGGGAACAATGAATGGCCTATCCACAGGAGAAAGTGGTTTAATGGGGAAATGATTATAAATTCTAAAAAAGAAACTATTAAAAATATGCAAGAAAGATGAAAATTAAAATTATTATACTATTTCTAGCTTTTCTGTTCTATGCTGTGACATTAAATGCACAAAATCAGATACGTATTGACACTATTTCAGTTAATTATTTCAATGGAATTACAAAAAAGAAAGAAATAATTGATATTTATCAGATAAAAAATGATTCAGACGAGGATTATTTAACTTGGGTGTCATTAGCGCCAATAAATAACAGGACAAATACCAAGTTGATACGCGATTATTTTATCAAGACCAAAGGGGACTATAATTTAATAGGAATGATGAATGATAACTTATTGACATTGAACTCAATGTGTGAAATAGGTTACACTTTTTTGAAGGATATTCCGCCGAGTGAAACATTTTCTTATTTTGTGGCTAAAAATAGGATAGAATCAAGATTTTATCGAGAAAGAATTGTTATTATAAAGAAAAAGGAAGTAGAGCGGTACCTAAAAATGATAATTGATAAAAAATATTTTTATCAATTGTCAGACATTTTTTTAATTGAAAAATAATTTACTTGAAACAGTCCTGCTAATGTGGGGCAGTTTCGATGTGTTTTTTGGTAAGTGTCTCCGGGGTGCCGTAGCCATGGCAAAAAGAAAAGCAGGGTCATACGCCCTGCTCTAGTTTTGTCCAGCGGTCCGGGAGAAGTTCGCGGCCCCGGACATTAGAGATTTTGGCGGGTGCTTGTCCGTCTGTGCTTGCTCCCGCAGGAGAGTCGCTTTCAGTTTACTCAGTATCGGGGGAGCATATTCCTGCCGCCACTTTAGATTATCGTCCGTGGTCCAGCCATCCTTTCCTATGCGGTGCAGATGCTCATTTACGTAGAGTTGATTAGTGAGTGAGAGTATCTCATCGGCATCCGGATTGCCTTTCATGTCCAGGTAGTCCCAGTGATGTTAAGCCAGCCTGAGGATTATTTTCCTGCCAGATGCTTCTCCCATGCCCATGCGGCAGCGAGAGTGTCTTTGATGGGACGTTCCGCTTTCCAGCCAAGCTCCTGATTGGCGAGAGAGGCGGTGATCAGTTCCAGGACTGACAGCGGCTTGCCAGTCCCGATATTGAATATCTCATATTCCTTTTTCATCTTCCCTTCGAGCATCCTGCGCACTGCGAAGACATGAGCCTTTGCAAGGTCTACGATGTCGATGAAATCTCTCTGGCATGTGCCATCCGGGGTAGGGTAATCATTCCCGAATACCGAAAGGCACTCTCGCTTGCCAATCGCCGTCTGGGTTATGAAAGGCACCAGGTTATTCGGCACCCCGCGAGGGAGTTCGCCTATCAGCGCCGATGGATGCGCTCCGATAGGGTTGAAATACCTCAATGCGATTCCTTTGACATTTGAATATGCCTTCACGGAGTCCCGGAGCACGTCTTCGAGCATCTGCTTGGTGTTGCCGTAAGGGGACGTCGCAGGCTGGCGAGGGCTTTCCTCGGTCACCGGGAGCTTCTCCGGCTCGCCGTAAACCGTCGCCGATGAAGAGAACAGGATGTTGTCACAGCCATGATGACGAGCGGATTCCAACACGTTCATGAAAGAGTCCAGATTGTTGTGGTAGTATTTCAGTGGTTCGCTCACGGATTCGCCCACGGCCTTGAATCCGGCGAAATGGATGACGGCATCGATGTGATTAGTCGTGAACAGCAGTTCCGTCGCCACTGAGTCGCAGAAGTCCATCTTGACGAAAGGGATGTCGTCTCTGCCAGTTATTTTCTTCACGCCTTCGAAGCAGGTCATGTCGCAATTCGACATGTTATCCGCCACGATCACGTCGTATCCGGCCTCTATTAGTTCAACTGTGACATGGCTGCCTATAAACCCAGCTCCGCCCGAAACAAGAACGCACTTTTTCATATTCAAAGGAATTTTATTTAGCAGGGGCAAATATAGCAAATATTCAGCATCTTTATTTTTATTAATTTTGCGTAAATGAATATGACGATGGGAAATATCGCTAGGCTTTCTGCGGCGTTGGCGGCCGTGATGATGGTTCCTGCTTTCGAGGGGTTTGCTCAGGCGCCTTCGCGCAATGCTGCCCCTGCCGGGAAGACGGCTGCGCAGAAATATGTTGAATTGGTGGCGCAGAACGATGTTTTGAAGAATTCCCTGTTCGGGGTGTGTGCCAGAACCGAAGGAGGACGGACGCTTGTGAGCTGGAACAGCGGCAAGAGAATGCTGCCTGCATCGAACATGAAGCTGATTTCAACTGGCGCAGCCTTGCATCAGCTGGGGGCGGATTTCAAGTTCGAGACAAGAATCGGCTATAATGGCTCGGTAGAAAATGGCGTTTTGCACGGAGACGTGTACATAGTTGGCGGCGGAGACCCGACCATAGCATCGAAGGATTCCATCGCCATTCCTCGCTTCATGCTGATGGGAAAGTGGAAGGCAATGCTGGACAAGGCCGGAATCAAGAAAATCGATGGGCGGATCATCGGGGACGGACGCTATTTTGACGGCCCTGCAGAGAAAGACACTTGGTCCTATCAGGACATCGGCACTGCCTATGGCACCGGCGGTGACGGCCTGTGCTTCTACGAGAATGCCCAGGATTTCAGCGTGAGCGCAGGGGCAAAAGAAGGCGATGCAGTGAATATTTCAGTAAAATTCCCGTCCACCCCCTGGATGAAATATTCGTACGATTGCACGACGGCCGGGGCAGGGACAGGCGACCAGCTTTACATGTTTGCTTCTGAATATATTCCATTCGCCCAGGTGAGAGGAACTTTCGCAGTAGACAGGAAGCCGAAGACGGAGGAGTTCAGCAACAAGTTCGGAGCCTACACATGCGCATACTATTTCAAGAATTATCTCACTACGCACGGCATTGAGGTGACCGGAGCCCCTGCGGACATAGTGAAGGGCCGCATCAGGGAGAATCTGAACAGGCAGGAGTTCAATGAATATGCCGCCAAGGTAGATGATTTGAAGATTCTGGGTAGCACTTACTCACCGCAGCTGAGCAAAATCATTAAAGAGACCAATCACGACAGTGATAATTTCTATGCGGAAACCTGCCTGCGGATTCTAGGTCGGCGGATGCGCCATTCGGCTTGTTACGATTCCAGTTATGTGGCTTTGAACGAGGTTCTTACGAAATTGGGAGCCTCGCCGGAGGAAGTGCAGATCGAGGATGGCAGCGGACTATCCAGGCGGAACTACGTGTCCCCTGAATATTTCGTGAGCTTCCTTTCCGAGATGATGGAGAGTCCTGTTTTCGGTGAATATGTCGCCAGCCTGCCTCAGCCAGGCAAGGGAACGCTCTCCAGCCGCTTACGCGGGGAGAGCGGCGAGCTCAAAGACAGGATATTCATGAAAAGCGGCTCCATGAACGGCATTCTCTGCTTCAGCGGTTACATCGTCCCCTCCGAGGGCTCAAAGGATGACGCAATCATTTTCTCTATCATGACGAATAACGTCTTAACAAAGTCCAGCCAAGTCGGAGCCATCGCAGACCGTATTCTAACCCTTCTTGCGACGGAAACTGTAACAGGAAAGTAACAAAATTCTCATTGGGGAACAGAGTATTTTCTCTACTTTAGCGGTCTCAAAATTCAAGCAGCGACATTTTTGCTTGATAAAACTTAAAAAAAGATGAAAATTTCTCTAGTGGCGGCGAGCCTCCTCTTCTTTTTCTTGCTGCCTTCTGTTGATGCCGAGACGTTCAATCGTTCAGGAAACGATGACGACAACGGGTCTCTTGTAATGGTCCAAGGCACTGTCATCGACTCAAAGACGCATGCGACGCTGCCGGGAGTGGCGGTCATCGTGGATGGAAGGTTCCTTAAAGGCACTGCGACGGATTTTGACGGACATTTCGAAGTCGGTGCTCCTGACGGGTCTGTCATCAGATTCGAGTGCATGGGATACAAAACAACCGCGATAAGGGCTGAAGGAGAAATGCCTGTCACAGTCTCGATGGAACAGGATTATTTCAGGTTGGACGAGGTCGTGGTCACTGGCCAGGGCGCAGAAATAAGCAAGCGGAGGCTGTCTTCGAACATTGCTACCGTCAGCGCAGGAGACCTGGAAGGCATAAAGGCGGACCGAATAGATCAAGCTTTGAGAAATTCCCTGCCT
Source organism: uncultured Bacteroidales bacterium (assembly GCA_900316045.1). Lineage (GTDB taxonomy): Bacteria > Bacteroidota > Bacteroidia > Bacteroidales > UBA932 > Cryptobacteroides. Next base: position 5,145 of record ONBM01000082.1, read on the forward strand.
AATGTGCAGATTACGTTGGGGAGCGGCCAGTCAGGAACTGCTTCGATGATTAAATCGAGAGGAATTTCCTCATCTTTCGGAAACTCTACCCCAGTCATTTATGTGGACGGAGTGAGGGTCGATAATCTGAACACAGCTGCAACGCTGAATAACACCACTAGCGGAGTGCCTATCGGGGGTAACTTCGCCGTGAGCGGATCGGTCAGCGACATTCCGATGGAAAATATCGAGCGAATCGAGTATGTCCCAGGCGGCGCTGCGACTACTCTTTACGGCTCAGATGCTGCTAACGGGGTAATTCAGATATTCACGAAGAAAGGCAGCAGCCAGAAGACGAATTTCTTTGGTGAAGTGGAAATGGGGCCGGAGACAGCAAACGGCCAGTTCTATCATTTCAAGCGCACGAAAAAGTTGCTGCATAAAACGGGATTCTCGCAAAAATACCGTTTTGGCTTCGACGGCGGCACGAACGATTACGGTTACAGTTTCGGCGCCAGCATGAGCAACAGTTCCGGAACGCTGATCAGCAACAATAATGAGATTACTAAATACGATCTCCGCTTTGGCTCTCGCATCAGATTCAATGATTTTCTGGAATATTCGAATTCTTTCGGGCTTGTTTCGGAAGATTTCTATCGCACGAGAAACGGCAATGAGGGCTACTACACAGGGCTTTGGTTCACGGAAGGCACGGCTTGCGCTAATTTCTCGTACATGGCCGAGGACGGGAAAGCCGCCAATTTCAATCCCGACGTTGACGCAAATGACTCTTGGGCATATTCAAAGATGAAAGAGCTTGTCAGCAAGGCGGAAAGCCTGATAGACAATCATGAGACAGTGAGACGTTTCCAGACATCCCAGTCGTTCAAATTCACCCCATTTGCCAGCCTTAGCGTGAAAGGCATCTTGGGCGTGGACTACAGGGTGAATTCAGATAAGATCATAGTCACTAATGAATACCTCGTGTTGACTCAGGTGAAGCCCGAGGGCACGTCAGACGCTGGTTACATCAATAATTTCGATAGGAAATATTTCGGTCTCACGGGGGAACTGAACGCAAGGTATTCTTTGCGGAAAGACTGGTTCAGCCTGCTATCGACAGGAGGCTTCCAATTCTTCAGCACCAGCGATCATCAGTCCAGATTCGACGGAAGCAACGTGAGGGATGGCTCAAAAATAATCTCTGGAGCGGGAACTCTGACTTCGGATGAATGGAAAAGTTACGTTTACAGCTACGGAGCCTTTCTGCAAGAAAACGTAGGAATATCCGACAGGCTATATTTGGATTTAGGGCTTCGCTCTGACTATAATTCTGCTTTCGGGGACAATGTAGGCTGGCAGTTCTACCCAAAAGTTGGTTTGTCTTACGTGTTCTCAGATGAGCCGTTCATGAGCTCGTTGAAAGACAGTGAGATGCTTACTGATCTTCGGATTTTTGCCAATTACGGAGTCGCCGGCAGCTATCCTCCGCCTTTCGAGTATCAGAAGACCATCGGTTTTTATTCTTACGGAGGGGGTCAGGCGGCATCTTTCGGCCAGGTGGGCAATCCTGACCTTGGGCCAGAAAAGAAGCATTCCTGGGAAGCCGGCTTCAATTCTGTCATGCTCAAAAGCCGGCTAAGCCTTGGCTTGACATATTACTATGCCCTTACCAAAGGGGCTCTTTTCAATATTCCTTCGCTCCCGTCGTCCGGGCAGGAGTCTCAGTATCTGGCAAATGCAGGCAAGATAGAGAATAAGGGGATAGAGCTTAGCCTGGCTGCGCAGATTCTCGACTCTAAGGACTGGAAGCTGAGGCTTCAAGGTTCGTTCAACACCAATTCCAACAAGGTGCTGGAGGTTGGCACAGCTGTGCCATTCGCAATCGGGGGCTTTTCTTCAAGGACCATCCAGACTGTAGTGGCAAAGGGGGAGTCGGTAGGCTTCCTGCGTGGTTACAAGGCAGTGCTGAATCCGGACGGCTCTCTTAAAGAAGTCCTTTCGCTTCAGAACCTTGGGAACACGCTCCCGAAGGGGTACGGAAACATGTCTCTTTCAGCTTCTTATAAAAGGTTGTCGTTTACGGCTGGCGGAGACTGGCAGTATGGTGGCCACGTGGTGTCTTTCGACAGGATGTTCCGCTTCCGGAACGGTCTGGCGGACCCGGCCATTCCAGCGAAGGCTCTGGAAGGCATTTCCCAGCGTAAGAGCTGGCTGGATTTCACGAATTTCTTCGTGGAGAAATCCGACTTCTTGAAGATTAGGAACATAGGCCTGTCCTACGAACTTCGGCCAAAGCACATTGCGAAGAGCATATTGCTTGGCTTCAACGTGAATAATCCTTTCTCTTTCACTTCGGCTAGCGTCGACCCGGAGGCAGTGCTTTACGGGGGCAGCTACCAAGGCTCCGTCACTGTCGGCGGAATCAATTATTCCACTTTCTCCCTACCTCGGCAATATATTCTTTCTATGAGATTCAATTTCTGATGGATATGATGAAAAAAATATTGATATATTGTGTTTCAGCTCTGTCGCTGGCATCGTGCATCCTGCTCGACCCGGGCGATGTCGAGAATCCGAATGTGTCTGAAGAAGACTTCCTCAAGTCTCCCAAAGCAATGAAGACTTGGGTGAACGGAGCCAACCGCAATTTCGCCATTGCCATAGGCCGTTATTCGGAACTTATGGAAATTCTTTCGGATAATTATTATAACACCTACACTGTCGGAAGTAAGGTTTTCGATAGCCCGACCCTACTATACACGGATTCTGACGTAACTGCTCTGCAGCGGTATGTGGGCTCTATTCGTGAAGATGCTGAGTACGGGTTGGAGGTAGTTGCCTCTGCCGATGCTGAAGCCACGAATGCGCAGAAATTCAATCTGCTATATTTGAAAGGGTATTCGTATCTCCTGGCTGGGGAATATTTCGTTGCTCTTCCTTCTGAGTCTGGCGGTGAGGTAGTGCCTTGGAGGGAGCATCTCAGTCTTGCTATATCGGCTTTCGAGGAAGCTCTCCGGCTGGCTGAGCCTGCCGATCAAAAGGCACTAGCCAACACTCTGATTGCCAGGGCATATTATCGGCTTGGAGACAAGGCCGACGCAGTAAAATATTCGGACGCAGCCCTCTCTTCATCGGGTGATTTCGCCTGGATGGTGGAATTCGATGGCGAGAATGGATTATTCAGCGGCATTCAGGAATTCCTGTCAGGTACATACGGAACGGCCTATCAGCCACTTCCCAGGCTGGATTTCCTCGACCCGAAATATTTCAAGAAAACGTCTCTGGACGCAAGGCCGATTTGCATAGCTAAGGCCGAGGAGCCGTATTTGATAAAGGCCGAGGCTGCGATCTCAGACGGGGACATAGCTGGGGCCAAAAACATTCTGCTGACTCTCTTGAACTTGGTCGGCAGCCGGCCAGCCGAGGCGGGAGTGAATGATCAGGTCGATGGCGATTTCTCTGGCGGGTCCAAGGTGTATCCCGAAGGCAGCGATTACCGTGTGGCAGCTTCGCCGGACGATACGTTGAGGACTGGCCTTGTGCTTGACCGGAAGGCTCCTAACCTGATTTCGGTGCCATATATATCCGGAACTTCCGTTACCTCGGAAATGATTTCTGCTGCTTCGACGGCCGATGACCTTCTGGAATTAGTCTATCTGATGAGGCAGGAAATATTTATTGCGGAGGGTCGCCGAGTGACCGATTTGGGCATTCGCCTGCCGCTCTGCGAGGTTGAGGCGGCGAACGTTAAGAATGGCTCTGAATATACCACGGCGCAGATCCCTCCTTTCATCCCGCTCGGCGGAGGCATGGACGATTTCACGATTGATGAGGCCACGCGCACCGTCGTTATCGCCCACGACATGAACAAGATAATCGTCCAGAACAAGGCAACGAGCTACGTAGCCCCGTTCAGCGAATAGGCGTGACCTAGCCCAAGCCAAGATGACGGGGGAAGGATGAACGCTTTTCCCC
>ONBM01000088.1 GCA_900316045.1 uncultured Bacteroidales bacterium
ATTCCTGCAGAACTGTGCATTCCAGCCTGGTCACATAAATCTTCTTTTTCTCCATGTTTTTTTACTTTTTGCGGTAAAAAAATTTTAGGACGATACAAGAGCGTGAGATGGAACTCAGTAACTAGTTGGCGTTCAATTGTCTCTACGCTGATGCCTCACGCTCCTCAAACTTGGGTTGTAGCTTTTGAAGTACCAGAGGGTGGGAATTGGGGCTGGACTGTACGTGGCATAAATTGTGAACTATGTCCGTAATCCAGTCTTATGCATGGAATTCGCAAAAGAACACTTTAATGGCGGCAATGGCGAAGCGACTGGTAGTAGCCAGAGATAATCTCCTGATTTCCATACCCATCGGGAAAACGAATATCCTGTTCCCAAGGACGTTCAATGCGTCAGTCACAATCCCTCGTTTTTCAAGCAGGCTTTCCGTGCCGCCCCGAAGTTCCCCAGGACGTTCAACGCATCAGTCACAATCCCAACCCCAGAGCGGAACCTGCATCTTATGCAGCCTTATCTCCCGACTACAATCCCTCCGATGTGCGGACACAGAGCTGGGCCTATTTTTCAGACATGCAAATAATGCTTGAGTGTCTCTATCGGATATAGGAATAGCATCCGGGGACCTGAATAGCGCATCACTTCCCGAATTCTCTCCCGCATATCGGGTTTATAGCAGTGTACAGGGCATTTTTTACAGGTTGTCTTGCTTTCTCCGAACTTGCAATGGACCAGTCGCTGGTCGCAATAATCGGCCAGCGACCGGCAGTCTTTACATAGCTCTTTGCCGCCATGATGATGACGGCAGTAAAGTCCAATCATCTGACGGACGATTCGTTTCTCTTCGATTATACGACTCTTTGCCATTACTTCTTTCCGAAAATCAGACCGATATCGGCAAGCATGCCAGGGATGGCCATCCACCCAGGGAGACCGATTTCTTTCTCAGAATTTTTCACATAGTGAATCTCGGAGACAATGCCATAGGCCTTGAGACGGGCGACAGTAGCGTCAAAGTCCCTGTAGATGGATTTCTGGCCGAAAAGATCCTGCAGGGCGAAACTTCCGCCTTTCTTCAGGACTCGGAGCGTCTCGCGGATAAGGGCCTCCTTATCGGGATTGTTGCGTACCTCGTGATAGACGAAGTTGCTTACTACTGCATCGAAAGACTCATCAGGGAAGTCAAGATGGCTGGCATCGCCTTTCTGGAAATGACAGCGGTCAGCAACGCCTTCGGCTTTTGCGTTGCGCTCACACATCTGGAGACTGTAATCCCATCCTGGCCCCCAGTAATCAATGCCGTAGCATTGCGCCTCGGGGAATCTTTTCGCGGCTCTGGTAGTTAACGCACCCGCTCCGCAACCCACGTCCAGAAGTTTCCCCTTTCCATCCCAGGGCAGATGGTCGGCCACAAAGGCGTGTACCTTTCCCATGAGCCCTCCCCTCTCAAAGGATAATTTGTTGTGGAAAGAAAGCATATAAGTGAACACCCCGAGAGTGGCGACCAAGAGCAGTGCCGAGAAGACGACCCATATCCAGCTCAGATGAAAGCAGAGGGTCAGAATAAGCAGCGCCAGCATTGCGGCAGAGCCGCAGGCAAGCAAAATCAACAATTTTGTGGGAACCCAGTTCCCATAGTTTGGCTTTTCCATTACTTTACGGCAGTTACGGCGAGCCAGTGTTTGGGCTCATTCCGATGGATGGTAATGTTTTTAAACCCAGCGGCAGTGAGGTGAGTTTTGACTTCGTCAGGCGTGTAGGCATGCATGCCGTCAATGAGCTTTTCCCACTTTCCGTTGTTGCCGGAAAGTCCGTCATCTTCGTTGACGATAAGAAACTTACCACCAAGAACCAGAACACGCCGCACTTCGGCAAAAGATCTCTCGATATCCGGCCAGAAGTATATGGTCTCAAAGGCTGTAGCCATCGTGAATGTATTATCGGCAAAGGGCAACTGGGCTACGTTGGCAGAAAGTACCTGGCAGCGTCCCTCTTTGATGGCAGCCGTGTTCACCTTGACCGATTTCTGCACCGAAACGGGAGAATAATCCACTCCGATTACTTTGCTGTTGAGACTATGCTGCATCAGGCGCTGCAGATTGGCACCGCCACCGCAGCCAATGTCAAGGATTTCTCCCTCGGAGGGTACATCGCCGAAGCCAAGGCCCCAGGAGGCCATTTCTGCGTGGGAGCCACCGTTCATGCCCGCTACCATCATTTTGCCCCAGAAGCCTTCCGGCTTGCGAGTGTTGCCGAAGATTTTGCTGAGAAGTCCCATGCTATTCCTTGCAGATTATAACAGAATCGATGGCGAGGAGAACGCCGATGACGGCCATGGTGGGCATCACAGGGAATTGGGCAGGATTGGTACCTCCAATGAGTTCTGCCATGTGGCAAATGCCGAAGACACCCATGATGCAGGCAAGAACGGCGTTGATGACTTTCGTCATCTTGGATCTGCCATACGCCATCAACAGGATGCCTATGACCGGAATCAGGTAGATGAATGTGACCATGAATACCATCTTTCCAACGGGCGCTGGGCCCTATTCGACAACAATACTATCTCCCCAGAAAGCGGGAAGAGCGTCAGTAAGTGAATGAATAAGGAATCCGGCAATGATGAGAAGCCATAAGATGATGATGCGTGTTTTCTTTTCCATATTGAGCGTCATTGTTTTTCAGATACAAAGGTCGTAAGTATCCTATTGACTGGCAATACCAATATTTTGCGATTCTGGGGAAGGGGCTGACTGGATTGCTAGTCAAAAATCAATGCTCGTGAACTCATTAATGCCAAGGTGACCATATGTGACGAGGTGCGTTAATTGCCCTCGTTTAGTTCTGCATCAGGATGTCTTGCTGTACTTTCAGAGGGAACGTCAGCAATTTCGAGCTTTGAAGATTCTCCTTGTGCATGTCAACCGCATTGATGCGGCTGTTGTCGTAGGTCTTATAGTAATATATTCCCTTGTCAGTATTCACGCAAGACGAATATATCGTAATTTCATATTCTTCCCCCAAGCGGCAGCAGCCCCTCTGTTGCTCAACGGAGCCAAGGATATGAAAGAACTGGCTGACGCTGGAAGACTCGTCCTCTGAGCATACGGAATTGAGTTTCGTGAAGGTCGCACGCACGAAGCGTGACGCACTCGAAAGGTCTCCCGGCAGCCCGATGCCACCCATGCCGCGACTATATTCATCGAGTTCCAGCCCCTCTGCGAAAGTGACAGGCTGGGACGAAGGACTCACGCTGCGGTAGTTGTTCAGGTTGAAGAGCTGGATGTCGAACGTAGGGTTGTTAGTCATGACTCCCACAGGATTGTCATAGACTTTCAGTCCGTCGCGCAAAGATTCCACGACAATGCTCTCGTTGCGGTCACTAATCATCCAGTGAAGCGGCTGAAGCGGCAGCTGGGAGCTGAAGTTTTCGTTTAACAGACTGATCTTATCGAGCAATTTCCTAGCTTCCTGCACGGTTGCGCATTGGCTTAATATCCAAGGGATGAACTCAAAAGGGGTGATGTTGTCTTTCCCTTTCATCATTTCAGGGAAAAAGGCATTTTTCGGGAAATTGAGTCCTGCCATGCTGAGCCCTTTCTCATTCGTCGCATCGAAGAAGAGAGGATATTCATTTACCACCGCTGCCATGCCAATCATCGCATAATGCGAAGCCAAATCTTTTTGGTGCCGGAATTTGAACACGAATTCTCGTGGCGCAATGACTACCATTTCGCCATAAGAGAGTTCGAGGTCTAGATTCCGCCCAAAATAATGGTCTTTTGAATTGAAACTGACTACTGTACAGGCAAATGCCGCATCAAAAAACATCAAAAAAACGATGATCGAAATAAACTTTTTCATATTGGACATAAATATACTCGTATTTTGTCGTTTTTCAAAATATTACCGTAGGCAACTCGAAATGAAGGATGCGTCAAATCGTCTCCTGTTTCATGGCGCGCAACGGACTTGCTCGAACAGTAGATAGTCGATGAAGGGATGGAGTTCATGCCAGGTGGAGGCGTGATTTATCGGATAACGGTGCTTCTTGTGGATGGGCGCTCCTGAGCGGTAATTGCCAAGGAGAAGGTCTGCGCCTGCAATGCGGCCTTTGCCTCCAAGGTGAATCAGCCAGTCATCTGTCACCTGATAATCAATCGTCAATATGTTCTCGGACGAACCGGCTGTCTTAATGTCCGGAGCCTGATACGGCTCGAAATGAACAATCACGTCCACGGGAAGGCCATTGTCCAGCAGGTATCTTGCGATTCCTTCTCCGAATGCCGCCCCCATGCTGTGGGTCACGAGCCGGAAGGGCCCGCCACAGCCGCCAACGATCTCTCCAAAATGCTCGGAAGCATATTCATAGCCATCTTTCTCCCTCCTTTCAGCCATGGAAAACAATGAATATTGCACGTCGGTGAAAAAAGGCTCCGAGCTTGAATGCAGAGCCACCTTAGCAGAATCCACGAACGAAGAATCCTTCTGCCAGTATGCTACCCCACCCTTCGGAGAACCCATGCCGATCCTGCCGTTCACGAATATGAGCCTGGCCTGACCATGAGCGCACCAAAAGCCGATTAGCATTATCAATATAAGAAATACTCTCCTCATCGCCGCAAATTTAGCAACAATTAAGGACTATTTCTTCTCCGGCGGCAGGCTCTGGAAGTGACGCGTGGAAAAGACTTGGATCAGGAATATGAGACAGAATATGATCCCAACCTTCCACGGAGCCTGCACATCGCCGGAGCCGAAGATGAACCGGCCAAGCGGAAGGACAACCAACGGAGAGGCGAACTGGCCGAGGTACAAAGCGGCAGAAAGCATAGGCATCACAGTGGTCGCCGACTCTTTGCCACCTTTGATTGAAGCAATGGTGTTAAGATAAGGCACCCCGACGCCATTTGCGATTCCAATGAATATAGAACCTGCCAGCAGCGCCGCAGTTCCAGTGCCGAAGGAAAAGAAGCCATAGCCGATTCCGAAGAAGACAGGGGCGAAATATTTCATTTCCACCCTGAAGAATTTCATCAGGCGTCCGAAGCCCAGACCCACGAAGAACGCAACTACGTCAAGGCCAACCATGATGAACGTGACCGCATTAGGAGACAGGGACGTGGTCTGGGAAGCCGTGATGGCGAAATTGGTGGGATAGATGAAGAATATGATCATCAGAAGCAGCATTCCTATCACAGATGGATGGAAACGCACCAGGGTTGCAGCGGTCAGCTTGGAGCCCTTGGAACTCAGCTGCTCGTTCGGTAGGAATATCAGGACCAAGATAAGCGCAAAAATTCCCATCAGGTACACCAGGAAGCCGTAATTCCATTGGACATTCGCCAGCAGGCCAGCTAGGAGGGTTGCGACAACTCCGCCCATCTGATTCATAGCGGCAGAAAGTCCCATCAGATAGGCCTGAGCCTCAGGCGGGTAGTAATAGGACAGCAAGCCCGTGGATAGCGGCATTATCATGCCTACGCTTATTCCGAGCAATGCCCTGAGCACCAGCAAGAAACCGATGCTGGTGAAAAAAAAGGCACAGCTTCCGAACACGATATACATCACCAATCCTATTATCGCAATCGTTCTTGTCTTCATGAGCGAAGAAAGCTTGTGAAAAAAGAAATTGGTGATGATGATGAATAATGCCGGCATGCTGACTATCAGCTGTATAAGTATTGCCGGAGCATCTGGAAAATGAGCCTTGATTGCACCCAAGGCCGGGGCGATGGCTGCGCCTGCCATGACTGTCAGAAGCGACATGGACAGGATAGTGTAAGTCAGCCTTCTAGAAACTCTTACCATAAGCGACTTTAAATTAAAGGTAAATACATCGAAACCCTCAGTCACTTACAGATCCTGCAGAATACTTTCAGCTGCCTACGATTTCATTCCGTTGCAAAAAATTGCGCCGCAAATTTAAAAAAATATTTGTGAAAAAAAATTCTCGTCCAGGCTTGCTTTTTTTTGCAACTGGCTGAATGAAACTTTATTGCTGGGTCCCTCGCCACTGTGCAGTGATCCCTGCAATCCAATCCGCCACATCATCGCACGAGGCTGGAAGAATCCCCATCCCGGAGATGACCAGTTCGGTCTCGCTCCCAAGCCCCAAGGCATCTTTAAGCGTCTGGGTTCCTCCGCGAGCCATGTCGGAGATAGAAGAGGAAAGATATATTCCTTGCAATATGATCCTCTTCTTGCTCTTTGCCGCTTCCTGTGCCAGAGGACGTATGTCGTCCGCCAAGCTGTATCCCATCTGGATCAGCTTTGACTCAACCAGCTCGATGCCG
>ONBM01000094.1 GCA_900316045.1 uncultured Bacteroidales bacterium
GGAATTCTTTTTCTCCATATCAAATATACGAAAATTCCATCACATTATCAATCAATTTGTTAAGAAATTCTCGACATTTCCCGACAGTCCCTAATATAGTAGTCTATGAATATTAAATTTTTTCTGTTAAAGTGTTCTAAAGCTTTGGCTTTCGCTTCGCTTATGTTTTGTGCAACTTTCGCATATGCGCAGCAAGGTACGGTCAAGGGAAAAGTAGTCGATGACGATGGCGTGCCTATCGCTGGCGCAAGCGTAATGCAGAAAGGAACGACGAATGGTGGCTATACCGATGTAGACGGTAACTACGAGATCTCAGTGAACAACATGAAGAGCGGCGTGCTCCAGTTCACTTTCGTAGGTTTCAATACAGTAGAAGAGACTGTAAACGGCAGAAGCACCATTGACGTGAAAATGAATCAGTCCGTCATTAACCTGGGAGAAGCCGTTGCGGTAGGTTACGGAACCCAGACCCGTAGGGAGATAACTGGTTCCATAGCAAATGTTTCCGAGGAAAATTTCAATAAAGGCGTTACCAGGGATGCTGCCGACCTGCTTCAGGGCAAGGTGGCAGGTCTTCAGATAACGACAGGTTCTGGAGACGTGACGCGCGGGGCTCAGATTCGCCTCCGCGGTACTTCCACACTTCAGAATGATCAAGGTCCGATGATCGTCATAGACGGAGTTCCCGGAGGTGACATGTCGACTGTGTCGCCTACGGACATAGCCTCTATCTCCGTCCTGAAGGATGCGTCTTCCGCTGCCATTTACGGATCGCGCGCCGCTGGCGGAGTTATCCTCATAACCACGAAGAGAGGCTCCGGTTCCAATACTCAGGTGTCTTATAATGGCTACGTTACCATTGACAAGGTTGCCAACAAGCCAGACCTGATGAACGCTGCTGAATGGAGAGCAGCAAATAAGGAACTTGGGAACGACGTAAGTGCCTACGACAGCTATACGGCAGATACAGATTGGTTCGATGAGGTTCTTCGCACGGGTGTTTCTCAGAACCATTCCCTTTCGCTTTCCGGTGGCACGGGGCATAGCAACTATCGCGCTTCTTACACTTATCTCGACAGAAAGGGTATAGCTCGCGACAACTATATGAAACGCCACAGCTTCCGCTTCCAAGTTCAACAGCGTGCTCTTCAGGACAAGCTTCGCTTCGGCCTTACGGCATCTGCCAATCTATCGGACAGCAGAAGGCCAGATGCTTCCGATTACATACTTGCCTACAACATGCTACCTGTTTTCCCTGTCTTCAATGAGGACGGTTCTTATTTCACCGGAGCGAATCACAATTACGACCAAGGTAACCCGGTGCAGGACCAAGATCAGAATTACAGGAAAAACAGCATGTCTTACTTCTATGGCCAGGGTGACATCCAGTACGACATCATGGATGGCCTCAATGCCAAGATAAGCCTTTACAAGAGCCGTTTCATGAACGATTATCGTGCCTGGGATGACCCAAGGAATGTGAGAGGCCAGGATAATAACGGAGCTGCGACTCGCAGGAACATGAAGTGGGATCGCGACCTCATGGAAATCACTTTGAATTACGATAAGACTTTCGGAAGCGAAAATCAGCATAAAGTCGAAGGACTGGCAGGATATTCATGGGAGTCCAATACTTACGGCAGCCAGTATGCTTATGCTACCAACTTCGCAGTGACTTCCATGGGTGCCGATAACATACAGACAGGAAATACATTGAAAATAGGTAACGTGACATCCGACAGAAATAATTACAAACTTATTTCTTTCTATGCCAGAGGCCATTACAGTTTCCGTGACAGATACATGGTTACTGCCATGGTTCGCCGAGACGGTTCTTCTAAATTCGGTAAGAACCACAAATGGGGATGGTTCCCTTCTGTTTCCGCCGCATGGGGAATATCCCAGGAGCCTTTCATGAGTAACGTTAAATGGGTGAACGACTTGAAGCTCCGCGTAGGTTACGGTATAATTGGAAACCAGGATGGCCTTCAGCCTTACAAGTCTCTTGAGCTCTACGAACCTTATGGGACATATTTCAACAATGGATCTTATTCTACATCTTTCCGCATTTCCCAGAACGCAAACCCTAACCTTAAATGGGAAGAGACGGCCACTTTCAACGTGGGACTTGATTTCCAATTCTGGAACAACAGGATTGGCGGTACCATCGAGTACTATAGCAAGAAGACTTCCGACATGCTTTATAACTATTCGGTTCCTACTCCTACGTACGTTTACAGCACGATTGCCGCTAACGTAGGTGATATGAGCAATAAGGGCATAGAGTTATTGCTGAATGTTGACGTAATCAGGAACAAGGCATTTTCTTGGACCACATCCGTCAATCTTTCCCACAACAAGAACGAAATCACCAAACTTTCCAATGATGTCTATAAGACAGAGCGCGTGTACGTCGGCGATCCTTGGATTCGTGGAGCTTCAGGAGTAACCTCTCATATAGTTGAGGTAGGCCATCCTGTAGGTCAGTTCTTCATGCTCAAGTGCGACGGCATCGACGAAAACGGCAAATTCATCATAGAAGACATCAAGAAAGACGGTCAAATCACCGATGACGACCGTACCTATTGCGGCTCTGCCCAGCCGAAGCTTACTTTCGGGTGGAACAACACGTTCAACTGGAAGAACTGGGATGCCAGCTTCTTCATCCGCGGAACAATAGGCAACAAGGTTCTGAACAACCCTAAGGCGGCTTACGGTAACAACACCTACATAACAGGCTGCAACGTGATGAAGAATTCTTCGCTCATGAAACTGAGAGAGAACTCACGTGTCTGCTCTTACTATCTTGAGGATGCTTCATTTGCGCGTCTTGACAATGCTTCAATTGGTTACACTTTCAATACCAAGAAAATTGAGTGGCTGCAGAAAGCTCGCGTCTACCTGGCGGTTCAGAACCTGTTCGTCATAACGGGCTATTCAGGACTTGATCCTGAGGTCGAAATCAACCGTGGAGAGCCTGGCGATAACAATGCGGGACTCTCCCCTGGAATCGAACCACGTAACTACATGCCAAAGTCTCGTTCATTCACATTTGGCGTAAACTTGACTTTCTAAACATAAGGAGGAAAAAATCATGAAAAAAAGCATATTATATATCCTTTGCGCTGGAGCATTGCTTCTGATGGCTTTCCCGGCCTGCACGAATCTGGACGAGGACGTTTATGATAAGATACCTGCCGATTCTTTCGGAAGTTCGGAGACGGAAATCAATGCCTTGGTGGGAACCGCCTACAAGACGATGAAACAATATTTCGCCGACGGCAATTTTATGGCTTTGGACGACATGGCTGGCTCTTGCAGCGTGACGCCTACCAGAAAAGGAGGAGACTGGTATGACGGTGGGCAGTATCGCGAGATATTCATGCACACCTACACGCCTCAGACCTCTTGCGTAAAGGGGGCTTGGAGCAATGCGTCATCAGCCATAGGAACATGCAACGCCAACATGGCCGTAGTTGAAAAATCCTCCATACTTTCAGAATCAGACAAAACCCAGAAGATAGCCGAAATCCGAGCCGTGCGTGCTTTCTGGCTTTACAAGATGATGGATGAATGGGGAGACGTTCCTCTTGTCACCGATTACTCGGATAAAACACTCCCTTCACGCCGTCCACGTCAGGATGTGTTCGATTGGCTGATCAAAGAGATAAACGACATAATTCCTAGTCTTCCTGACAGAGAGGGCAGTTATGGAAGGTTCACCAAGGGCGCAGGATATACGCTTCTAGCGGTGCTGTACCTGAATGCCGATGCTTGGGGACTCAAGTGCGATAACCCTTATCAGAAAGTAGTCGAGTGCTGCGACAAGGTCATGCGCATGGGCTATGTCATAGAGCCTAACTTCGCTACCAATTTCTCGGCGAACAACGAGAATTCCAACGAAGCCATATTCGCCATTCCGTTCTCGAAGACCGACACGGACAAGGACAATCGTTGCCAGCTGATGAATCGTACGTTGCACTATAAAGACAAGTATGCGCTCGGAATAAACGCTTCCACATGGAATGGAGTTTGCACCCAGCCGGATTACGTGAGGCTGTTCGACCAGGAAAACGATGTTCGTTTCAAGGACACGTTCCTGATTGGCCAGATGTATGACATGACTACCGGTGAAAAAATAATCACTGATCACGGTAGGGATCTGAATCATACGATTGACATAACCATGATCCCTGGCACTGAATATGATGGAACTCCTTGGGGAGCCGTAAATCAGGAAGATGGCGCGAGATGCATCAAATGGCCTTTCGAGAGCGATCTGGTGGATGCCATGGGCAATGACTTCCATTTGTTCCGTTATGCTGAGGTTCTTCTAATGAAGGCAGAGGCACTGGTGCGTCTGGGACAGGACAATGAGACGGCTACCAAACTCGTTAATACAATACGGGAGCGTGCTTTCGGCAACTCTGACCATAATCTTTCGAGCGTCGGACTTCCTGAAATACAGCTGGAACGTCGCTTAGAGTTCGCATGGGAGCTCAAGTCTCGCCAAGACGACATCCGTTTCGGTTGCTATGAAAAGGGAATGTGGCCGGCCTCAGGATGCGACAGGTCAACAGATGCCTATCGTAGGCTCTTCCCTGTCTCACAAGACGCTATTAACACTAACCAGAATCTGTCTCAGAATGACGGGTACAAATAATGAATTTTTAGCATTATTAACTTAATTAATGGGCGCTTCCGGGATCCTTTCCGGAAGCGTTTTTTTACAATTTCAGCACCAGTCAGATGCATAAATAAAATTGTGATATCCGATTAAAATCACTAATATCTCATCTTTGACACTCTGTTTTTGAGAAATCAAGTCCCCAGACCGCTGCAATGGCGATTTGGGGACTTTTGCGTTCTGGAACTTTGTAGCTATACGTA